>NZ_FRCS01000005.1:313815-627630 GCF_900143005.1 Cryptosporangium aurantiacum | reverse complement strand
GCGGGGTTCGCGGGGTTCGCGGGGTGCGCGGGGTGCGCGGGGTTCGCGGGGTGCGCGGGGTGCGGCGCGGTGTGCGCGGGGGGCGGCGCGGTGTGCGCGGGGTGCGGCGCGGGGTGCGCGGGGTGCGCGGGGTGCGGCGCGGTGTGCGCGGCGCGGTGTGCGCGGGGTGCGGCGCGGGGTGCGCGGGGTGCGGCGCGGTGTGCGCGGCGCGGTGTGCGCGGGGCGGTTCGCGGGGTGCGCGGCACGGGCGCGCGGAGCGGGGCGGTTCGCGGGGTGCGCGGTGCCGTGTTCATCGCGCGGCGAGGTGCTCGCCGCACGGCGGGTTTGTCTTTCCGCTGGCGCGCTCAGCCCCGCAGTGCCGCTCGATGCGCGTGGCAGCGGCCGCTTGTCGCGTGGTGCTTCCCGGGAAGCGTTGGGCTGCCCGGATTCCGTAGCCGCGCGGGTCGGAGCTGCAACAAAGTGTGGTCTGGCCGCGCGCCCAGACCACACTTTGTTGCACGGCCCCCGGGGCGGCACGGCGGCGACTAGCTCACGCCGACCGGGAACAGTGGGTTCCTCGCGGGCACCCGCATGGCTCGCCGGATGACGCGTTCTCGGGCTGTAACAGCTGCTTAGAGGCCGGTTTCGCGTGCTTGGGCGCCCGAGCCACTGATCAGGGCGGCCCGTGAACCTCGGTAGGAGTGGCCCGTCGATCGAAGCCGCCCCCCGGGTGCCGGGCGGATCAGTCCGTGGGGCGAGGGGCGGCTGGGCCGCTGGCGGGCTGTGGGTGGGTGCTGCTTTCGCCCGCGAGCATCGGGCGGCTCGGCCCAGGGGCGAGGCGCGGGCTGAGCCCGTGGGCGCGGCGGGGCGGTGGCGGCTCAGGCTGTGGGGGCGGCGGACGGCGCTGGCTGTTGGGCGGCGATTTCCGACCGGTAGTACGCGATTTTGTCGCGGATGTGCGACTGCTGGGCGCGGAGGCGCGCGATCTGCTCCTCGACTGCCTGGTCGTGCTCCTCAAGGACGGTGATTCGCTCGGCGAGCGTCTCGTCGCCGGCTCGCGCGAGGTGGGCGTAGCGCTGCATCTGGGCGATCGGCATCCCGGTATCCCGCAGGCATCGCAGGATGCCCAGCCATGCCACGTCGACCTCGGTGAAGATCCGCTGCCCGCCGGGGGTCCGGGCGAGTTCGTCGAGCAGGCCGATCTTGTCGTAGTAGCGCAGGGTGTCGAGGCTGAACCCGGTCATCTCGGCGACCTGGCTGGGGGAGTAGCGCTGCATCCCCTCAGGTTGCCTCGCTCCATCCCGGAAGGCCCACGAATTATCCGGCTTGACCTGGAGTGCGCTCTCGCCGGAACCGAGAAACCTCAGCGCACCAGAACGGCCTCGGCGTGCGAGCTGAGCACGCCGACGTACCTTGACGGGGCGGTGGGCGCGCGGTTGGTCGTCCTCACGTCCGAGCAGTGGAGTCGCTCGGACGCGGTGACCCGACGCCGTCGGCCGTGGACCCCGGCCCCCCGAATTCGCCCGCCGACGCCGCGCCCGACCCGCCGCCCGCGGCGCCGGAGCCGCCGCCCGGCGCGGGGTTGCCGCCGAGCGCTGAGCCGGTGCCAGCAGCTGCGCTGCTGCCCGCGGCCGGCCCCGCGCCCGCCGCCGGCGCGCTGCGCGAAGCTGATCCGCCCCGCGAAGCTGAGCCGCCGCCCGGAGCTGAGCCGCCGCCCGCGCCCGAGCCGCCGCCCGGCGCGGGGTTGCCGCCGAGCGCTGAGCCGGTGCCAGCAGCTGAGCTGCTGCCCGCGGCCGCGCCGCTGCTCGCGGCTGGCCCCCCGACCGGCGTTGCGCCGGCGCCCCCGGTCGGGGCGGGCGCGCCCTCCAGGGGCAGGTGGACCTGGAAGCTCGCCCCCTCCCCGGGCGCCGTCTCCACCCGCACCCGGCCCCCATGTGCCGCCACCAGCGCCGCCACGATCGAAAGCCCTAGCCCCGAGCCACCCTGCGCCCGGCTGCGCGCCGGGTCGGTGCGGTAGAAGCGCTCGAACACTCGCTCGGCCTGGTCGGGGGCGAGCCCGGGACCGGCGTCGACCACGGCGATCACCGCATCGGTGCCCTCGACCCCTAGCCTGACCTCCACCGACGTGCCGGGCGGGGTGTGGATGGTGGCGTTGGACAGCAAGTTGTCCAGCACCTGCCGAAGCCGGGGACCGTCACCTATCACGGTGAGCGGGACATCGCTGTCGACCCGCAGCGCGATCGGATGCGTGGACGTGACGATCCGCGCCCCCTCCACGGCGTCGATCGCGAGCCGTAGCAGGTCGACCGGGCGCAGCTCGATCGGACGCTGCTGGTCCAACCGGGCGAGCAGCATGAGGTCGTCGACGAGCAGCCCCATCCGGAGCGCTTCGGCCTCGATTTTTTCCATCACCCGGTCGACCGCGAGCCGGTCGTCGGGGACCGCGCCCTGCCGGTACAGCTCGGCGAACCCGCGGATCGACGTCAGCGGTGTGCGGAGCTCGTGGCTGGCGTCGGCGACGAACCGGCGCATGCGTTCCTCGGACGCCCGGGCGCTCGCCTCGGACGCCTCCCGCGCGGCGAACGCGGTCTCGATCTGTTCGAGCATCGAGTTCAGCGCGGTCGCCAGGCGTCCGACCTCGGTGCGTTCACCGCCCGGGCGCACGCGCTGACCCATGTCGCCGTCCGCAATCGCGGCAGCGATCGTCTCGACCTCGCGGAGACGACGCAGGCTCGACCGCACCAGCACCCACCCGAGCCCGGCGAGCGCGAACAGCGTCACCGCGCCGGTGCCCACGTCGATCGCGATGAGCCGGGTGACGGTGTTGTCGACCTCGTCGAAGCTGATCCCGATGACCAGCGTCCCCTGGTTGTCGGACAGGTGACGGACCAGGACGCGCCACTGGTGCCCGGCTCCGGTCGGTTCGACCGTGAACATCCGCTCGTCCAGTCGCTCGACGGTAGCGGCGTCCAGCGTCGGCAGCACGGGCTCGCTCTGGTCGCTGCCGACGGGCCGGTTCAGCCGGATGACTGGCTCGTCGTCGGGCGGCTCGTAGCGGAGGTAGAAGCTGGTGTCGTCGGCGTCCCGGTCGTTGGTGAGCCCACCGGTTCCCGGCTCCGGCAGATTGTGGCTGTACCGGCTGGCGATGCCGCGCACCTGATGGTCGAGGCGGTCGATGAGATAGCCGCGCAGCGCGACGGTGCCGGTCACGCCGGTGACGACCAGCGCGATCGAGAGCAGGGTGACCAGCGCCGCGACCAGCTTGACACCGAGCGGGAGAAGGTCGGGAGCCGCCTTCGCGGCGGCCATCACCTGGCGCAGCCGCCCAGTGCGGTCAGCGGCCGAGGCGGCGGAATCAGCCGAGGCGGCGGAATCAGCCGAGGCGGTGGAGGCGGCGGAGGAACCGGACTCAGCGTCCATGCTCAACTCCGTGGCACTCGCAGCGCGTATCCGACACCCCGGATCGTATGGATCAACCGGGGCTCAGTGGTGTCAACTTTCTTACGAAGATACGAAACGTACGACTCGACGATGTTCGAGTCGCGTCCGAAGTCGTAGTGCCACACGTGGTCGAGGATCGTCGCCTTCGACAGCGCCTTGCCGGGGTTGTCGAGGAAATACTGGAGTAGCCGGAACTCGGTCGGTGACAGCGTCACCTGCTTCCCGGCCTTCCACACCTCGTGGGTCTCCCGGTCGACCTCGATGTCCGCGAACGTGGCACGCGCCGACACGTCGCCGTTCACCCGCTCGGGAATCGCCGCCGGTGCGTCGGCCGTCCGCCGGAGCACCGCCCGCACACGCGCCAGCACCTCACCGAGGCTGAACGGCTTGGTGACGTAGTCGTCGGCGCCGAGCGTCAGGCCGCTGATCTTGTCGTCGGTGCCGTCACGGGCGGTGAGGAACAGGACCGGGATCCGGGCGCCGGTGCCGCGCAGGAGGCGCAGCACCTCGAACCCGTCCATGTCCGGCAGCATGACGTCGAGGACGATCAGGTCCGGCGTGAACTCGCTGGTCGCAGCCACTGCCTCGCGTCCGGTGGTCGCGGTCATGACCTCGAAGCCGGCGTAGCTCAGGCTGGTGTCGAGCAGCTCGACGATGTTCGGCTCGTCGTCGACGACCAGCAACCGGGCTTCGGGTGCCGCGGCCTGGCGTTCGGCCATGGCGCTCCTCGGCTGGGTGGACGAAGTGGCAGGCGTGACCGTACGGGCGGCCAGCCAGCTCATCATTCCACCCTCCCGGAGCACCGGCTACGAAGCGTGCCCGCCGGGCGTGCTGCGGTCAGCTCAATTCTCCCGGGTCACGATGCTGATCATCGCGAACAGGCTGCCGGCGAACGCGGTCACCAGGAACACGAAGAGCGACATCCGGAAGTCCTGCGCGAACTGGTAGAACAAGCCCGCGAGAACGAGCGCGACAGCCAGCACGGAGACAACACGAATCGCATTGGAATACTTGGTCACGCTGTCAACGGTCGCACCGATTCGTGCGATTCGCCGCTGCGCGAACCGTTTCCCAAAGGGTTCCTAACCAGCGGTTATGCGGAGCGGCTCGTCCGCGCAGGACACGTTCAGTTTTTGAACGAATCCCAAGGTTCAGCCGAGCCACTCCTTCGCGAGCAATTCGTACGAGCGGACGCGATCCGAGTGGCCGTGCGTGATCGTGGTGATCAGCAGCTCGTCCGCGCCGGTCGCCTCCTGCAGGATTCGCAGCTGCGCGGCCACGGTGGCCGGAGACCCCACGAACTGGGTGTCGATCCGGTCGCGCACCAGCGCCCGGTCCTCCTCCGTCCAGGCGTGGAGCGCGGCGTCCTCGGGGGTGGGGAACGGGATCGCACCTTCGCCGCTACGGATGCTGCGCACCCACAGCCCGTACGGCGACGCGAGCCACCGCGCGGACTCGTCGTCCGGACCGACCACCACGTCCGCGGAGACCACGACGTACGGTTCGCTCAGCCGGTCGGAGGGGCGGAACGCCGCCCGATAGGCCTCCACGGCGTCGACCACCGAGCTGGGGCTGACGTGGTAGTTCGCCGCGAACGGCAGGCCCCGTGCCCCGGCGACCTGTGCACTCTCGCCCGGGCTGCTGCCGAGGATCCAGACCTCCAGATCCGCACCCTCGCCCGGCACCACGTGGGCCTCGACGCCGTTCTCGCTGCGGTACTCACCCGCCAGCAGCGCCAACAGGTCGGTGACCTGCCGGGTGTAGTCGCCGGGTTGCGCGCCCTCCGGGTAGAGCAGCTTGAACTGCGCCGCGAACCGCGGCGAGGACAACAAGTGCAAGAACGAGAACGGCGGTGGCAGCAACAGGCCGTTCGCGGTCCGGCGGCCCGCCGTCGTGGCTTCCGTGCCCGATGCGGACGCTATGGCAGCGGGCGTTTCGCTCGCAGGCGCAGCTGCTTCGGCCTCGGCGTCGCGCTTGCGGGCACCCGATCGGCCGAGCCCCAGGTCGATCCGCCCAGGGAAGGCCGCGTCGAGCGTCCCGAAGTCCTCGAGGACCGACAGCGGCGTCCGATGGCTCAGTTGCACCGCCCCGGATCCGACCCGGATCCGGTCGGTCGCGCCGGCGACCAGCGCGATCAGCAGCGCGGTCGACGAGCCGGCGACGCCGGGATTCAGGTGATGCTCGGCGAGCCAGTAGCGCCGGTAGCCGGCGGCCTCGGCGTGCTGAGCGAGGTCGAGCGTCTTCTGTAACGCGCCGCGGCTGTCGTCGCCTGCCGAGATCGGGACCAGGTCGAGCACCGAGAGCGGAATGGGCATCGTCCGTCCTTCCCCGCGAAGTCTCGACCACCTTAACCCAGTTATCCGACCCATCAAGTAGGTAAATCGGTTCGTGCTTACGCTGTCACTGTGAGCGATCCGACGTCCGAGCGGCAGCGGTTGTTGTCGCTGGTCGCCGACCACATCCTCGCGTCGGGCGTCAGCGGCCTGACGTTGCGCGGCGTGAGCCGCGCGGTCGGATCGAACAACCGGATGCTGCTCTACTACTTCGAGTCCAAGGAGCAGTTGATCGCGGCCGGGCTGGCGGAGGTACACGTCCGGTTCCCGCGACTGCGGCACGCGCTGGACGGCTTACACGGGACCGCGCCGCTACCGGACCGTCTCCACGAGGCCTGGCGGGACATCGCCGCGCCGGAAAACGTCCCGTTCCTGCGGTTGTTCTTCGAGGTGTTCGGCCTGGCGGCGCACGATCCCGACCGTTACCGCGCGTTCCTGGACACGGTGGGCACCGACGCGGTGACGCGGGTCGCGGCCGCGTTCGAGGCCGACGGCGCCGCGCCCGACGTCGCCCAGCGCTTGGGGACCGAAGTGGTCGCGCTCTGGCGCGGCCTGCAGTTCGCGCTGCTCTCCGGCGCCGCACCCGAGGCGCTGGACGCCGTCCACCGAGCCGCCGTCGCCCGGCTGCGCTGAGCCCGCCCGGACCCGGCGTGTGAGTATGGGGTTCATGAGGTTGCGCGTATTCACTGAGCCCCAGCAAGGCGCCGACTACGACACGCTGCTCGCGGTCGCGAAGGCCGCCGAAGACCTCGGGTACGAGGCGTTCTTCCGGTCCGACCACTACGTCGCGATGGGCGACAGCAACGGTCTGCCCGGCCCCACCGACACCTGGATCACGCTGGGCGCGCTCGCCCGCGAGACGTCTCGCATCCGGCTGGGGACGCTGGTGACGTCCGCGACGTTCCGGTACCCCGGGCCGCTGGCGGTCGCGGTGGCGCAGGTCGACCAGATGAGCGGCGGCCGAGTCGACTTCGGCCTGGGCTCCGGCTGGTTCGAGCAGGAGCACACGGCGTACGCGATCCCGTTCCCGCCGCTGGGCGAGCGGTTCGACCGGTTCGAAGAGCAGCTCGAGATCATCACCGGGCTCTGGGGCACGCCGGTGGGCGAGACGTTCTCGTACAGCGGCAAGCACTACCAGATCGTCGACTCGCCGGCGCTGCCCAAGCCGGTGCAGAGCCCGCGCCCGCCGATCGTGATCGGCGGCCAGGGCAAGAAGCGGACGCCGAACCTGACCGCCCGCTTCGCGGACGAGTTCAACGTCCCGTTCTCGTCGCCGGAGGCCACCGGCGCGCAGTTCGACGTCGTCCGGGCGGCCTGCCGTGACCTCGGGCGGGACCCCGGGGAGCTGAAGTTCTCGGCCGCGCAGATCGTGGTCTGTGGCCGCGACGACGCGGAGATCGCCCGGCGTGCCGCCGCGGTCGGCCGGGAGGTCGACGAGCTCCGGCAGAACGGTCTGTGCGGTACGCCGGACGAGGTCGCGGCCAAGCTGCGGCAGTTCGCCGACCGTGGCGCCGAGCGGGCGTACCTGCAGTTCCTCGACCTCTCCGACCTCGACCACCTGGCCCTGGTCGCCGAGAAGGTCGCGCCGCAGCTGGTCTGACGCGGTGGGCCCCGGTGACGGGGCCCACCGGGTTCAGCCGAGCTTCTCCCAGAGGAACGCGAACGAGAGCGCACGCATGAACGCGCGCTGCTCGTTGTTGCTCGCGCCGCCGTGGCCGCCCTCGATGTTCTCGTAGTAGTCCACCGGGTAGCCCAGCTCCTCCACCCGGGCGACGAACTTGCGGGCGTGCCCCGGGTGGACGCGGTCGTCGCGGGTCGACGTCGTCACCAGCAACGGCGGGTAAGGACGCTCGGCGCGCAGCAGGTGGTACGGGGAGAACGTGCGGATGAACTCCCACTGCGTCGGGTCGTCGGGGTCGCCGTACTCCGCCATCCAGGACGCCCCGGCCAGCAGCTGGTGGTAGCGCCGCATGTCGAGCAGCGGCACCTGGATCACCACGGCGCCGAACAGCTCCGGGTACTGCGTGAACATGTTGCCGGTCAGCAGGCCGCCGTTGCTGCCGCCGGAGACCCCGAGCCTCTCCGGCGTCGTGATCCCGCGCGCGGCGAGGTCGGACGCCACGGCGGCGAAATCCTCGTACGCCCGGTGCCGGTTCTCCTTGAGCGCGGCCTGGTGCCAGCGCGGCCCGTATTCACCGCCGCCGCGGATGTTCGCGACCGCGAACGTGCCGCCGCGCGCCAGCCAGGCCCGGCCGAGCCCACCGTCGTAGCCGGGCAGCATCGGGATCTCGAAGCCGCCGTAGCCGTTGAGCAGCGTGGGGCCCGTGGCCTCGTCCGGGCCGACCACGAAGTACGGGATCCGGGTGCCGTCCGCCGACGTGGCGAAGTACTGGTTCACCGACATCCCGCTCGGGTCGAACCGGGCAGGCGAGCGCTTCAGCACCTCGGCCGGCTCGTCGGTGCCGGCCACCAGCCGGTGCAGCTCCGGCGCGACGAGGTAACCGTCGACCGCGAGCAGGTACTCGTCGCCGTGGTGCCGATCGGTCGAGATGACCCGGACGCTGCACCACGCCGGCGCTGGTGCGGACGGGCTGCGCGTCCAGCCGGACGGGCCCGGCTGCAGCACCTCCAGCGTGGGCTGGACGTCGACCAGCGAGCTGACCAGCAGCGCGTGCTCGGTCCAGTGGTAGGAGACCAGCGCCGAGCGCTCGTCGGGGGCGAACAACACGTCGAACGTCCGGTCGCCGGACCGGAACCGCTCGAAGTCGATCGCCAGCAGCGCGCCGGCCGGGTACGCGTCCCAGTCCGTGCGGAGTTCGACGGTCAGATGCCCGGCGTGGACGCTGATCTCGGCGTCGTCCGGTACGTCGAGCGGCTCCGGGACGTCGTCGACCAGCAGGTACCGCTTGCGGTGGTAGAAGTCGACGCTGCGGGTGAGGAAGTCCAGCCCTGACAGCTGGTCGCGCCAGGCGTGCACCGAGACGTCCGTCTGCTCACCCTCGAACACGGTCACCGCGTCGTCCAGTGGGGTGCCGCGGCGCCAGCGCTTCACGACCCGGGGGTAGCCGGAGTCGGTCATCGAGCCGGGGCCGAAGTCGGTACCCACGTAGAGCGTGTCGCGGTCGACCCAGCCGGTGCTGCTCTTGGCCTCCGGCAACGTGAACCCGTCGGTCACGAATTCCCTGGTCACCGGGTCGAACTCGCGGGTGACGTCCGCGTCGGAGCCGCCGACCGACAGCGAGATCAAGCATCGGTCGTAGTCCGGCGCGAGGAACGTGGCCCCGTGCCACACCCAGTTCTGATCCTCGGCGGTGGCGAGCGCGTCGACGTCGAGTAGGACGTCCCAGTCGGGTTTGTCGTTGCGGTACTGCTCGAGCGACGTCCGGCGCCAGAGCCCGCGCGGGTTGGCGGCGTCCTGCCAGAAGTTGTAGAGGTATTCGCCGCGGCGTACGACGTACGGAATTCGGGTCTCGGCGTCGAGGACCTCACGGATCTCGTCCTGGATCTCGGTGAACCGCGGGGTCTCGGTGTAGGCGGCGAGCGTGCGGGTGTTGTGCTCGCGGGCCCACTCGAGCGGACCGTCCCCGGTGACGTCCTCCAGCCACCGGTACCCGTCTCTTTCGCCCTCGGCTGCTGGGGCTGTGTCAGTGGATTCCACGGTGCCAGTCTGCCCCCTGCGCGAAAGAGGGCCGATTGTTGTATTAGGGCATCGTTACCGCTGTGTAATGGCACAATCGGCCGGGTGGGTCGGCACAGTGCAGAGCAGCACGAGCAGTTACCGGTCGTAGAAGGCGCCCCTGTGGTGCCTGCCCAGCGCGTCCCGAGCGATGTGCAGCCCGATGATCCCGTGTCCGCTGACGCCGCCTCGGCCGCCGACGAAGGAGCAGTCGCCGTCGAGGCCCCACCTGCGGTCGAGGTGGAGGCCGCGGTAGAGGGGCCACTGGACACCGCACGAAGCTCCGTCGCCGAAGGCCAGCTGTTCAGCCGCCCCAAGGCGGGCGGTGTCCACGCCGGACACCGCTACAACCCCGGCCTGGACGGGATCCGCGCGATCTCGGTGATCGCGATCCTGCTGTACCACGGCGGAGTCACGTTCCTCCCCGGCGGCTTCCTCGGCGTCGACATCTTCTTCGTGCTCTCCGGCTACCTGATCACGTCGCTGCTCCTGCTGGAACACGACCGCACGCAGACGCTGCACCTGAAGAACTTCTGGATCCGCCGGGCACGGCGTCTGCTCCCGGCGCTGGTCCTGATGGTCGCCGGCGTGCTCGTGCTCTTCCCGATGCTCGACGTCGAGTGGCCACAAAGCACTCGCGGTGACGCGCTCGCGGTGCTGTTCTACGTCTCGAACTGGTGGTTCGTGCTGCGCGGCGAGTCCTACGCGCAGGCGTTCGAGGACCCGTCCCCGTTCCAGCACACCTGGTCGCTCGCGATCGAGGAGCAGTGGTACCTGCTGCTGCCGCTCGCCCTTCTCGTGCTGTTCCGTTCGCCGGGCGGGCGGCGGGTGCTTGGCTGGCTGCTGGCGATCGCGGCGCTCGCCTCGGCGGGTCTGATGGCGGCGCTCCAGTCCACCTCGGACGGATCGCGGGCCTACTACGGCACCGACACGCGCCTGCAGGGGTTGCTGGTGGGTGCCGCGTTCGCGTGCTTCGCGGTGTCACCGATGGGGCGAAAGCTGCTCGACAACGCGGTCGTCGCGGTGCTCGGCTGGATCGGCTTGGCCGGGCTCCTCGTCGCGTTCGTGCTGGCCGCGCAGGCCGACCCACGGATGTACCAGGGCGGGTTCCTGCTGCTCTCGGTGGCATCCGTACTCGTCGTGGCGTCCGTCGTCGGCACCAGCAAGCTCTCACCGAACGTCCTGCTGAGTTGGCAGCCGTTGGTCGTCGTCGGCGTGCTCTCCTACGGGATCTACCTCTGGCACTGGCCGGTCTACTTGGTACTGAGCCCGGAGCGCACCGGCATCGACGGCGTCCCGCTGCTGATCGTGCGGATCGCGTTCACCGCGCTGGTGTCGATCGCGTCGTTCGTCATCGTCGAGCGTCCACTGCGGATTGGCGCGCCACCGAACTCGCTGGCATCGCCGCAGGTGGCCGGGCCGATCGCGGCGGCTGCGCTGGTTGCGGCGCTGGTCGGCGTCGCCGTGCCGGGCGTCGCAGGCATCAAGGAGGAGTCGGCTGACTCGGTCGACTCGCTGGCCGCGGTAGCGGCCGACCGGACGCAGGGCGGGACCGGCGCGAACAAGATCCTGCTGGTGGGGGACTCGAACGCGTTGAGCCTGTTCGCGGCGGTGCGGGACGATCCGGGGCCGGACGTGAACCTGAGCATCGCCACCCGGTTCGGGTGTGGTGTCGTGCCGTACACCGCGTCGGTGGAAGGCAAGCCGCTCTCACCCGAGCAACCGCTGTGCACTGACTGGGCCGCGGTCCGGGAGATGGAGATCGAGGCGGCGGCGCCGTCGGTCGGGGTGCTGTTCGCGGGTTCGTGGGAGCAGTACGACCGGTGGATCGGCGGGCGGACGGTGCCGTACACGTCCGACGCGTGGCTGGAAGCGACCACGGCGGACTACGTCCAGGTGCTGCGGGAGATCCTGAAGTACGCACCGCGCGCCGTGGTCGTGCTGAACCACTGCCACCAGGTACCGGACACCGGGCTACCGGCCGCGACGATGTTCGCCGCCGGCCGGTACCCCCCGGTGCTGAACGACGCCAAGCGCGTGGCGGCCACGAACGAAGCCGCGAAGAAGGCCGCGGCGACGCTGGGGAACAAGGTCGCGGTGATCGACCCGAACCCGTTCCTGTGCAAGTCCGGCTACACGAGCGAGCTGAACGGCGTCACGCTCCGCACCGACGGCCTCCACCTGACCACCGCAGGCGGCAAACTCGTCTGGGGTTGGTTGCGTCCGCAGCTGACCGCCACCCGCTGACGCCGAGCGGGCCGCGCTCAGTGGTGGAAGCCGGCGGCGTCGGCGTCGTTGATCGGTGCTGTTCGCTTCTGCAGGCTCGGCAGTTGCCGCTTGATGTCGGCGATCAGCATGTCGGCCAGGTCGTGGGTGAAGCCGCGTCGGACGACGACCCGCAGGGCAGCGAGGTCCTCTCGGTTCTTGGGGAACGTGTAGGCGGGCACCAGCCAACCGCGTTCCCGCAGCGCGGCGGAGACATCGAACACTGTGTAGTTGGTGACGTCGGCGCGCAGCGTGAAGGCGAACACCGGTAGTTCGTCGCCTCTGGTGATCAGCTCGAACGGGCCCAGCTTCGCGATCTCGCCGGATAGCCGGGTCGCGACCTCCCTGGCGTAGCCGTGCACGCGCTGGTATCCGCGGAATCCTAGGCGCAGGAAGTTGTAGTACTGCGCCACGACCTGCGCGCCGGGCCGGGAGAAGTTCAGCGCGAACGTGGGCATGTTGTCGCCGAGATAGTTGACCCAGAAGACCAGGTCCTCGGGCAGGGCCTCGGCGTCCCGCCAGACGATCCAGCCGACGCCCGGATAGACCAGGCCGTACTTGTGTCCCGACGCGTTGATCGATGTCACCCGCGGCAGCCGGAAATCCCAGACCAGCTCGGGGTCGACGAACGGCGCGACGAAAGCCCCGGAGGCGCCGTCGACATGGACCGCGACGTCGATCCCGGTGTCCGCCTGGAACGCGTCGAGCGCGGCGCAGATCTCCTGCACCGGCTCGTAAGACCCGTCAAACGTCGATCCGAGGATGGCCACCACGCCGATCGTGTTCTCGTCACACAGCTTCACGGCTTCTTCCGCGGAGAGGTGGAATCGGTCGCCGTCCATGGGAACCAGACGCATCTCGACGTCCCAGTAGTTGGCGAACTTCTCCCAGCAGACCTGGACGTTGATGCCCATCACCAGGTTCGGCCGGTCGGCAGGCTGTCCCGCGGCGGCTCGCCGGTGCTGCCAGCGACGCTTGAGCGCGAGGCCGCCGAGCATCGCCGCTTCGCTCGACCCGGTCGTCGAGCAGCCGGTGGCGAGTGCGGCGTCCGGGGCGTGCCAGAGCCGGCTGAGCATGTTCACACATCGAGTCTCGAGCTCCGCCGTCTGCGGATATTCGTCCTTGTCGATCATGTTCTTGTCGAAGCACTCGGCCATCAACCTGTCGGCCTGCGGCTCCATCCAGGTGGTGACGAACGTGGCCAGGTTCAGCCGCGCGTTGCCGTCGAGCATCAACTCGTCGTGGATGATCTCGTAGGCGACATCGCGGGGAAGCTCGTCCTCCGGCAGCTCGTGCCGGCTGATTCGTTTGCCCTCCAGGCCGAAGATCGGCGCCACGGAGAGGTCGCCGGTCACCGCCTGCGTTTCCCGGGGATGCTTCAGCATCACCGCACCTCCTTGTCGTAGTGCTGTCGTCGGTCCGCCCGGCGAGCGGGCCAGCTGCCGAGCGCGCAGGCCAGGAAGCACGCGGCCCCGGCGCAGGTGGTCAGGTTGGCCGCCACACGAGCCGGTCGTAGTTCGAGTCCGCGAGCACGGTCTGCATCGCACGGAACGTGGACAGGTTGAAGAACAGGGTGCCGGCCGACTGGAGCACCGCCACCACCTCGTCGGCTCGGTGTCGACGCGCCGCGGCCTGCCAGGTCTGCAGCGCACCCCCGATCGTGAAGAACACCGAGCCGACGAAGAACGTGATGGCGTCAGCGGTGGCGCCGACGAGGTCGACGTACCCGGGCGCCGGACCGACGAGGAAGCACGCCGCTCCGAGCGCGAACGACGCGGCCATGGCGCGTTGGAACGCCGCCCCGTCGGTCGCGGAGTTCATCGCTGAGGCGGGGCGACGCAGCGGAAGCCGATGTGACTCATGCCGGTGTCAACCATGTGCGGCCGTCGCGCGGCGGGCCGGTATCGGAGGCAGTAGCTGTCCGCGCAGAGAAACGAGCCACCCTTCAGGACCTTGCGCGGGATGCGGATCTGCGGCTGGGCGGGGTCGTAGCTCTGCTCGGCCGATCCGCCGCGTGGGTCGCGGGGAAGGCAGCAGGGCGAGAGGTCGGCCCAGCGGCGTTCGACGTACCAATCCTGGGTCCACTCCCAGACGTTGCCCGCCATGTCGGCCAGGCCGTAGCCGTTGGGTGGGAACGTGGCGACCGGCGCGGTGCGGCCGTACCCTTTCTCGGCCCGCCAGGGGAAGTCGCCGTGCCAGTAGTTGGCCCGGCGCTCGTCCGGCGTCTCCGGATCGGCTCCCCAGGTGTAGGTCGCGCCGTCGATGCCTCCCCGGGCCGCATGCTCCCACTGGGCCTCGGTGGGCAGCACGAGCCCGGCCCAGGTCGCGTACGCGTCGGCGTCCTCGTAGGCGACGTGCACCACCGGATGGTCGGCGCGACCGTGCAGGTCGCTGCGCGGCCCCTCCGGGTGGCGCCAGGAGGCGCCCGGCACCCAGGCCCACCACTGGCTGAGATGACGCAGGTCGACGGGGCCCGGCGTCCCGACAAAAACCATCGAGCCGGGCACCAGGTTCTCGGCCGGGGCGCCGGGGAAGTCGGCCGGATCCAGCGGACGTTCGGCGACGGTCCGGTAGCCGGTCGCGGCGACGAACGCCGCGAACGCCGCGTTCGTCACCGTGGTCCGGCACACCCAGAGGCCGTCGACCTCCACCACCCGGGCCGGCGCCTCCTCGGGGTAATGGTCGTCGGATCCCATCCGGAACGCGCCCCCGGGAACCCAGACCATGTCGCCGGTCGGCGGAGCCCCGACCGCGAGAGACGCGGTCACGCGCTCCCGATTCCGCTCTGCAGCTTCGCCAGCACCTGCTCGAGGCTGAAACTGGCGGGCTCCTGCCGACGAGGGAACTCGGCGAAGGTCTGGAGCATGCCGGCCACGTACGACTGCATCGGCACGGCGAGCCAGGCGTGGTCGAGGACCCAGTCGTAGTAGGTGTTCGAGGTGACGTCGGCCCGTTCGTACGGATCGGTGCGCAGGTTGAAGATCTTGGGGACGCGCAGCTCGGTGAACGGCTCGGCCCACACCCGCAACGTGCCGGTGGCTCGCTGCTCGAGGAAGACCAGCTTCCAGTTGCCGAACCGCACGGCGGTCAGGTCGCCGTCGTCGGACACGTAGAAGAAGTGCTGGCGGGCGCTGGACCCGGATTGGCCGGTGAGGTAGTCGAGCTGGTCGTAGCCGTCGAGGTGGACGTGGTAGCGACTGCCGTTCAGATCGACGCCTGCGCGCAACTGGTCGGCGATGTCCGGCACGCCGGCGGCGGCGAGCAGCGTCGGGAACCAGTCGGCGTGGCTCACGATGTCGTTGAGCACGGTTCCGGGGGCGATCCGGCCGGGCCATCGGACGAGTGAGGGCACGCGGTAAGCGCCCTCCCAGTTCGAGTTCTTCTCGCCGCGGAACGGTGTCATGCCGCCGTCCGGCCAGGTGTTCATGTGCGGCCCGTTGTCGGTCGAGTAGAGGACGATCGTGTCGTCGGCGATGTCGAGCTCGTCGAGCAGCCCCAGCAGGTCACCGACGAGCTTGTCGTGGTCGACCATCGCGTCGTGGTAGTCGGACTGCCACCGCCCGGCCTGACCTCGGCTCTCGGGCTTGACGTGGGTGCGGAAGTGCATGTGGGTGGAGTTGAACCACAGGAAGAACGGCTGCTCGGCAGCGGCCTTGTCCCGGATGAACACCGACGCGGCGTCGAGGAACTCCTCGTCGACCGTCTCCATCCGCTTCTTGGTCAACGGGCCGGTGTCCTCGACCCGCTGAGTGCCGTCCTTCTCCGCCCAGGAGTGGATGACACCGCGCGGGCCGAACCGCTTCCGGAATTCCGGGAACTCCTCGGGCCGCGGGTAGTCCTCGAGCTCGGGCTCCTCCTCCGCGTTGAGGTGGTAGAGGTTGCCGAAGAACTCGTCGAAGCCGTGCACGGTCGGCAGGTGCTCGTCGCGGTCGCCGAGGTGGTTCTTGCCGAACTGCCCGGTGGCGTAACCGTGCGCTTTGAGCGCGGTGGCGATCGTCGGGTCCTCCGGCTGTAGTCCGACGGTCGCGCCCGGCATGCCCACCTTGGTGAGCCCGGTGCGGATCGGGTTCTGCCCGCAGATGAACGCGGCCCGTCCGGCCGTACAGCTCTGCTCGCCGTAGTAGTCGGTGAATCGGGCGCCTTCGGCCGCGATCCGGTCGATGTTCGGCGTCCGGTAACCCATCAAGCCGTCGCTGTAACAGCTCAGGTTGGAGATCCCGATGTCATCACCCCAGATGACGAGGATGTTGGGCCGGTCCGACGGCATCGCTGACCTCCGTGTCGTTCGGGTTCGAGGTGGAGTGCTCGGCGCAGAGTCAACCGATGCGGCGGCCGGTGCGCCTCATCCCGCCGGGGTGAGGCAGCGCCCGCGGAGGTGGCCGATTGTCGACGGATGACGAGAGGAAATGCGGCGCTGACGAGCTGGCGGGACGGGGATGCGAAGCAGGCGATCCTCGAGTTCGTCCAGCGGGCATCGGCGGAGGTACCGGTCGAGGAACGGGTGGCCGTCTTCGACAACGACGGAACGCTGTGGTGCGAGAAGCCGATGCCGATCCAGCTGGACTTCATCCTGCGGCGGTTGGCCGAGATGGCGGAGGTCGATCCGACGCTGCGCACCCGCCAGCCGTGGAAGGCGGCGTACGAGAAGGACTACGGCTGGCTCGCCTCTGTCCTCGCCGAGCACTACGCCGGCGACGAGCGCAACGTCCAGGTCCTGGCCGCCGGCATCCTCGCGGCGTACGACGGGATCAGCGTCGAAGACTTCGAGGCGCAGTCCGATCGGTTCCTCCGTGAGGCCACGCACCCCACACTCGGACGCAAATATCTGCGCTGTGCCTACGCGCCGATGGTCGAACTGCTCGAGCACCTCGCCGACCACGGCTTCACCAACTACATCGCCTCCGGCGGCGGGCGGGACTTCATGCGGCCGGTCAGCCAGGAGGTGTACGGCATCCCTCGCGAGCGCGTGATCGGCAGCACGGTGGCACTCGAGTACCGAAGCGACGAGCGCGGCGGCACGGTCATCCACAAAGCCGAGGCCGACTACCTGGACGACGGCCCGGAGAAACCCGTCCGGATCTGGAGTCGCGCCGGCCGCCGGCCGCTGCTCGCCGCGGGCAACTCCAACGGCGACATCGCGATGCTCAACTTCGCCCAGCACCCGGACAAGCCGTTCCTGCGCCTGCTCGTCAAACACGACGACAACGAGCGTGAGTTCGAGTACGTCTCGGGATCCGAGCAGGCGCTGAAGGAGGCGGAACACCAGGGCTGGACGGTCGTCAGTATCCGTGAGGACTGGTCGACCGTCTTCTGACCTCCGGGGCTACGGCGTGGCTGGTTCTCCCGGGTCGGCCACGCCCACGGCGAGGTACGAGAGGCAGACGCCGGCGCTCTTCGGCACGTTGTCGAACGTGACCCACGCCGCCGGTCCCTGCACCTTGACCCAGAGCGTGTGGGTGCCCTTCTCGAACGTGATCTGCTTGCCGCGGGTGTTCGCGGAGTTGAACACAGCCGGTGTGGTCTCCTGCGCGGTGTACCGCAGCTCCGCGTACCACCACCAGTTGAACAGCTCCTTGTCCAGGAAGATCGGGAACCGTTTCCCGCTCACCCGGTAGCCGCAGTTCTTCGTGGTGCCCGCGGGGGCGCGCGCCGACGTGACCCTGGCGTGCGAGAGCTGCCCGGTCGGGTCGAGGACGTACAGGTCCTTGCTGGTTTCCGGATCCGCGTTGATCGGAAGGTCGAGCGGTGCCATCAGCCGGGTCGGGAAGTTGGTCGGGTTGAGCACACCCCACGCGACCTTCTCCGGCACCGCGCCGTTGTAGAGGTCGACCCGGCGCCCCATCGCCCGGATCGACTTCTCCGCGGTCGCCACGTAATCCTTGGCCGGGTTGTCGTGCCAGCGGTTGCTGTACTTCACGGTCGAGACCAGGCTGCTGACGAACAGCGCGACGACCAGCGGCAGCACCAGCGCGTTGGCGTTCGACAGCGCCAGCCGGGTGCCGCCCAGCACCGGCGGCCACTCGATGCCGGTGCGTTGCGCCCAGGTCGCCGCCCACGCCGGTGGACCGACCAGCGCCAACGTCAGCGCGACCGCCGCGATCGGAACCAGGTCGGTGAAGTAGCGGTACTCCATCGCGGCGCCGGAACCGAGCTGCAGCCGTCCGACCGCCAGCACCAGGACGTCGAACACCAGCGTGCCGCCGAGCAACACCCACGCCTGCCACGCCAGCGGTCGGCGGTACACGGTCAGCGCGACGACCGCGAGAATGATGACGACCGAGATGATCCGCAGGGCGACCGGCGGGTTCGCGCTCGCGTCCACCGCACCGATCGCCTTCCACGACCACGGACCGCCGAGCAAGCCGGCAGGCACCGAGTTCGTCGCGGCGTTCCCGAGCAACCCACCGAGGTCGACTGCCGACTCGCCACGGCGGTCGAGCGGCCGCGTCAGGTACACCCCGGCGTACACGACGCCGACGACGGCGAACGCGAACCACTGCCGCTTGAAGCGGAAAAGCGCCGCCTTGAAGCGGTCCGGCAGGTCGGACTGCGGCTGCAGAATGACCGTAAAAACAAAAACCAGGGGGACGACGAGCGCAGCCTTTTCGTAGAACGGCAGCGCCAGCGCAGCGGTGACCACCGCAATCGCGCCGTAGCGGGCCTTGCCCGTGCGGAGGTACGCGAGCTGGGCGAGCAGTGCGCCGGGGATCGCGATCAGCATCGCGAGCTGGTTGATCGAGACCGCCCACCAGAGCGTGGCCGGGAGCGTGATCGGGCTGAACAGCGCGATCGCAAGCGGAACCAGCGCGACCAGGCGAGGTCCGGCGAGGCGCCGGATGAGGAGCCAGGTCAGGAGGTAGCTGACCGCCATCAACCCGAGGTCGACGCCGGCCACGAGCCGATAGTCCAGCGGCGCGATCGTCGTCTCGGCCCAGACCATCAGATAGGCGCCGGGCATGAAGTGCGAGTTGTACGGCGTCAGCAGGAGGTCGGAGCCGAGGCCCTTCTCGGCGGCCAGCCGTGCGAACGTGAAATCGTCGAGGCTGAAGTAGCCGCCCCAGGCGGCCCAGGCGCGGATCAGCAGCTCGGTGACGATCAGCGTGATCGCGGCCGCGTCGACGAACCGCCGCGAGGGCGCCGCGGTGGCGGTCTCGCTGGTGCCGTCCGTTCCGGCCGGAGCGGCCGCGGTGGCGGTGGCGGCTGCGGTGGTGGCTGCGGTGGTGGCCGCCCGCGCCGCCTTCGCGGCCTCCTTCGCCGACGCAGGCGCCGATGCCGTCCGCGCAGCCGCCGCAGCGGAAGCGGCAGATGCGGCGGAACTGGCCGCCGCGCCCGGACCGGTCCGCGCAGCCCCCGGTGCCGCCGCGGCCGCGCCAGCCGACGAGCCCGCCGCGCCGGGCACACCCGACGCGTTCGCTGTGTCCGACGCGCCCTGTGCGCCCGACGCGTCCCGCGCGCCAGACGGGCCCGATGCGCCAGACGGGCCCCCTGCGCCAGACGGGCCCCCTGCGCCAGACGGGCCCCCTGCGCCAGACGGGCCCCCTGCGCCAGACGGGCCCCCTGCGCCAGACGGGCCCCCTGCGCCAGACGGGCCCCGTGCGCCCGACGCGTCCCGCGCGCCCCCTGCGCCCGACGGGCCTCCTGCGCCCGACGCGTTCGGCGCGCTTGGCGTGTCGAACCCGGCGGGTGTGGCTGGAGTGATGGATGGGGGTGGGGGGAGCGAGGTGTCCGATTCGGTCGGTCGCCGGGTCTCTGGTGCGCCCGCTCGACTGCCGGGTGCGTCCTGCGGCGTGGCGGGAGCGGGCGGCGTCGGCCGGACCGAGAGCGGCGACAGGCCGTTGACCTCGCCCGCATGCGGACGCGCCTGATCGCCTCGCGGCGTCGCGGGCGGGGTGCCCGTTCCGGCCGGGGACGCGTTCCGCGGCGGCACCGGCGGGAGGGGCTCGGTTCCGCGCGGCGGTTTGATCCATCCGGCCGGATCCGCGTTGCGCGGCGGCACCGGCGGGAGGGGCTCGCGCAGCGGAGCCGCCGGACCCGGGTCCGGCGGTTTGATCCATCCCGCCGGATCGGCGGCCCGCGGCGCCGCGGGCCCACCGGCGTTCGCCGGCCGAGAAGGCTCCCGCGGCGGCGCAACGCCGCGATCCGTCCCCGACGGTCCCGGCCCCGCAGGCGGCGCGCCCCCCTGATCCGGTGCGGGCCGCGCGGGCGGCGCGACCTCCCGATCCGCGGCCGACGACGCTGGCAGCGTGGCCTCGCGGTCGGGTCCGGACCGGGCTGGCGGCACGACCCCGCGATCCGCGGCCGACGATCCCGGCCATGCCGACGGCGCGCCCCCCTGATCCGGTGCGGGCCGCGCCGGTGGCGCGGCCTCGCGGTCCGGTCCGGACCGGGCGGGTGGCGCGATCTCGCGGTCGGCGACCGACGGGGTTGGCGGCGCGGCCTCGCGGTCCGGGCCGGGCCGGGCGGGGGGCGCGGGCTCGGGGTCTGTCGGGCGGGGCGGGGCGGCGGCGTCGGGTGTCGGGGTGACGAACGGGTCCGGCGGCGGGCCCGCGGGCACGTCGCCGGGCGCGAGTGGCGTCTCCCACCAGTTCTCCGGCGCCGGTTGGCTGATCGGCGGCCCCTGCGCGTAGCGGGCGCGCTCGGCCGCTGCCCAGCTCGGCTCCTCGCGTGGCCCGGACCAATCGTCGCTCGGCCTGCGCTGGCCGGGAACCTCCGGAGGACCGTCCGGAAGGGAATTGTCGGACCGCGGCTCAGACATGCAGTACACCCAGCCCGAAAAGCACCAACCACGCTCCACCGAGCGCCAGCAGTACCTTGTCGCGTAACACTATTTCCTCCGGCTCACCGGTCTGTCCGCGGTCGATGTCGCGGGCATACTTCAGCAGCCCCAGCACCAGGGGTGCAATCGACAACGACGTCCACGGGGCCGTCGTCTCACCGGCCCGCTCGTCTGCGACCTCGAACGCCCAGAGGCAGTATGCGGCGATCACCACACCCGCCGACGTGCTCCAGACGAACCGCAGATAGCTGGCCGAATACTCCCGCAGCGAGGGCCGCGTCCCCTGGTCGTCCCCGAGCGTCACGATCTCCGAGTACCGCTTGCCGGCCACCATGAACAGGCTGCCGAACGCGGCAACGATCAGGAACCAGCGCGACAGCGGGATGTCCGCGGCCAGGCCTCCGGCCATCGACCGCAGCAGGAACCCCGCGGCGACCAGCGCCAGGTCGACGACCGGCTCGTGCTTCAGCCAGTTGCTGTAGAGGGTCGTGCAGCCCACGTACACGCCGACGCAGATCGCGAGCTCGCCGTAGCCGGTGAGCGCTGGGACGCTGACCGCAGCGAGCAGCAGCACGACCCCGGCCGTGTACGCCAGCGAGAGCGGCACGTCTCCGCGGGCGATCGGCCGGCGACGCTTGCTCGGGTGAGCGCGGTCGCGCTCGACGTCACGGGCGTCGTTGATCAGGTATCCACCGGCCGACGCGGCCACGAACGCCCCCAGCGCGACCAGCGTGTCGAGCAGGATCGGCACGTCCCAGAGCCGCCCCGCCGCCAGTGGAGCGGCGAACACCAGCACGTTTTTGATCCACTGCCGTGGACGGAGCGACTGCGCGAACGCCCAGCTCCGGCGACCCAGGCTCAGCCCTTCGACGCGGCTCGTCACCTCGACGGCGTCGGCCGCGGCGTCCGCATCGGCGGGCGCCAGCGCGACGGCGCCGGGTGGACGCTGGGCAGCAGAAGCGTCGCTCGATCTGGTGACTTCCGGATCGGCCTGCGTGCCGGTGTCGGCACCCGCGGCCGTGGCCGTCTCCCTCACACGTACTCCTTCGCCGCCGACCGCGGTCGGAACCCGGAACTCAGCGGATGCATCGGCAGTACGGGCAGCGTGTGGGCCACGTTGCCGTTCCGTGATGGTAAGCGAATAGGGTGTTGCGCCTTGGTGGTTCTGCCTGATTTCTCGGGGGGTCTCCGGAGCGCTCAGACCGGGAGTTTTCGGAAGATCGGGCGCGGTACGTGACGCAGAGCGCTCATCACGAACCGCATTGCCCCGGGAACCCAGATCGTCTCTTTGCGACGGCGCAAGCCGTGGACGATCGCGTCCGCGACCTGCTCCGGAGTGGTGGAGAGCGGTGCCGGCTCCAGGTGCGCGGTCATCTTCGTCCGGACGAAGCCGGGCCGGACGACCATCACGTGGACGCCGGTGCCCTGCAGTGCGTCCCCCAAGCCGGTCGCGAAGGCGTCCAGGCCCGCCTTCGAGGACCCGTAGACGAAGTTCGCCTTCCGGGGGCGCTCGCCCGCGACGCTGGAGAGCACGACGATCGCGCCGTGACCCTGCCGCTGCATCGCCTGCGAGACCGGCACCGTGACCGACAGCGCGCCGACGTAGTTCGTCGCGGCGATGTGAACGGCGTGGGCGGCGTCGCGCTCGGCTTCCGACTGGTCACCCAGGACACCGAACGCAAGAACGGCGAGATCGACGTCGTCCACAAAGGCTTTTTCGACCAGGGCGGGATGGGCCTCGGGGTCGGAAGCGTCGAACGGGAGAACCTCGACCTGCGCACCGGCGGCCCGGAGATCGTCGGCGGCCGAGTCGAGGGCGGCCGACGGCCGACCGGCCAGCACCACCCGGCGGCAGCGGTCGGCGATCAGCTTGTGCGCGAGCGCCAACCCGATCTCCGAGGTGCCACCGAGCAGCAGCAGCGACTGCGGCGAGCCCAGGGCGTTGATCACAGGTCCAGCCTCCTCGACAGATCGGACGCGAAAAGACCGGCCGGATCGAGCGTGGACCGGACGGCCCGCCACTCGTCCAGCCGGGGATACATCGCCGGGAGCAGTTCCGGCCGCAGCCGCGAGTCCTTCGCCAGGTAGATCCGGCCGCCCGCGGCGACGACCAGCTCGTCCAGGCCGTCCAGCAGCCGCGCCAAACCGGTCATGTTCGTCGGGAGGTCCAGCGCGAGGGTCCAGCCGGGCGTGGGGAACGAGAGCGGCCCCTGGTTGCCCGCGCCGAACCGCTTGAGCACGGCGAGGAACGCGGGGGACCCGGCGGCGCTCAGCCGGTCGACCGCGGTCCGGACGACGTCCTCGGCGCCGTAGGGCACCGCGAACTGGTACTGCACCAGACCGGGGCGGCCGTAGATGCGGTTCCAGCGCTCGACGAGGTCCAGCGGGTGGAAGAACGCGGCGATGCTCTGCAGCTGGCCGCGCTTGTCGGCCGGTGCTTTGCGGTACCAGAGCTCGTTGAACGCCGCGACCGTCGCCTTGTTCAGCAGGCCCGGCGGCACGATGCCGGCCGGCATCGACGCCAGCGGATGCGGGCTGAACGCGAACGGCTCGGCCCGTTTCCGGCGGGGCAACTGGTCCAGCCGGGCGTGGTCGCCGCGGGTGATCACCGAGCGGCCCATCCGGGCGCCGCGGGCCAGCAGGTCGATCCAGGCGACCGAGTAGCGGTACCGGTCGTCGGTGGCTTCCAGCCGGGAGAGCAGCGCGTCCAGGTTCGGCGCGCGCTCGGTGTCGACGGACATCAGGCTGGTCTCGACCGGGAGCAGCTGGATCGTGGCGGCGAGCACGATGCCGGTCAGGCCCATGCCGCCCGCGGTGGCCCAGAACGCGTCGTCCTCCGGCGTGAGCGTTCGTACCTCACCGGAGGCGAGGAGCAGGTCGATGCTCCGGACGTGCTGGGCGAACGTGCCCTCGACGTGGTGGTTCTTCCCGTGGATGTCGGCGCCGATCGCACCGCCGACCGTGACGTACCGCGTCCCAGGGGTGACCGGAACGAACCAGCCGAACGGGAGGACCTGCCGCATCAGCGTGTGCAGGCTCAGCCCCGCTTCGACGTCGATGACTCCTGCCTCGACGTCGAAGCGGCGCACGCGGGTGCACTGCGTGAGGTCGACGACCAGGCCGCCGGCGTTCTGAGCGGCGTCGCCGTAGCTGCGGCCCAGCCCTCGGGGGAGAACACCCCTCGCCGGGGCATCGCCGACGGCCTTGACCACTTCGTCCAGGGTGGCCGGAGACGTCACGTCCGCAGCGGTCGGAGCGGTCGCGCCCCAACCTGCGAGTAGTCGCCGCTGAGAAGTCACCCGGCCACCCTGCCACATCCCTACTGTCCAGTAGGGGTCGATGGCTAGAACGGATACTGCGCGGGGGTCGAGCGGAGTGTCACCCACTGCGTCTCGGTGAACGCCTCGAGGTTGGCGCGGCCCCCGCCGTGGCGCGAACCGGTGCCGGAAGCGCCGACGCCGCCGAACGGGATCACGGCCTCGTCGTTCACGGTCTGGTCGTTGATGTGCACGGCGCCGGACGGGATCTGTGCCGCGATGTCCAGCGCCTTCGCGACGTCACGGGTCATGATGCCCAGCGACAACCCGTATTCCGAGTCCGCCGCCAGCGCGATCGCCTCCTCGACGGTCGAGAACCGGCGAACCGGTGCGACCGGACCGAAGATCTCCTCCGCCCAGCCCGGCGCGGTCGTCGGGATGTCCGCGAGCACGGTCGGCCGGTAGAACAGACCCTCGTACGTGCCGCCCGCGGCCAGCCGCGCACCCTGCTCGACGCTCGCGGTGACCCGCGCGTGGATGTTGTCGCGCTGCTGGGCGTCGATCACCGGGCCGAGCGCGACCTGCTCGGTCGCCGGGTCGCCGACCGGCAAGTGGTTGGCCCGCTCCGCGAGCGCGGCGATGTAGTCGTCGGCGACCCCGGCCGCGACCAGGTGCCGACCGGTCGTCATGCACACCTGACCCTGGTTGAAGAACGATCCCCACGCCGCGGCCGAGACGACCTCCGCCGGATCGACGTCGTCCAGCACGATCAGCGCGGAGTTGCCACCCAGTTCGAGGTGCGTGCGCTTGAGGTGCTTACCGGCCAGCTCGCCGATCCGGCGCCCGGCCCTCGTCGACCCGGTGAACGCGATCACCCGTGTCGCCGGGTCCGTGATCACGGCCTCGCCGACGTCCACACCGCCGGGCAGGAACGACAGCACTCCGGACGGCAGCCCGGCCTCCTCCAGGACCCGGACGATCGTCACGCCGCCGCACACCGCGGTGCGCGGATCCGGCTTGAACAGGACCGCGTTGCCGAGCGCCAGCGCCGGGGCGATCGCCCGGATCGCCAGGATGATCGGGACGTTGAACGGCGCGATGACGCCGACGACGCCGACCGGCAGCTGCCGGGCCAGGCTGTAGCGCGGCAGCGCCGAGCGGAGCATCTCGCCGTACGGCGCCGACGCCAGCGCGGACGCCTCGTAACACTCCTGAGCAGCGGTGTCGATCTCGAACCCGGCCCGCCCGGGGATCGCGCCACCCTCTCGAATCAGCCAGCCGGAGATCTCCTCGGCGTGCTCGCGGAACAGGTCACCGGCCCGCCGCAGGACGGCGGCTCGCTCGGGGTACGGCAGCGCCGCCCACGCTTTCTGGGCCTCCTCCGCCGAGGCGGCTGCGCGCCGGACGTCGGACACCGAGGCCCGGCCGACCAGCCCCAACTCCTTGCCGGTGGCGGGCGCTACCGACGGGGCGGGTTCGGCGCCGCCCGCGGTCCACCCGTCGAGGTAGATCTTGCCCTCCCAGACCGCGCTGTCCAGCAGACCCATCGTGTCCATCTCCTTCGCGGAGTCGAGCGGTGATTCGGTAGGGCGTATGGCACCCGGTCAATGCCAGGGTGTCCAGCCACGATTCCGGTAATCGGAACGGCTGTCACGCGATCCGTTCCACTCGGTGTAACCGCGGGGCATCGGGGGAAGAGACCGGCGCATGGAGCACTTCACGATCGCCACTGTTGCCGAAAAGAGCCCCGACTTTCGCCGCGTGCTCTGGACCGGCGAACACAGCCAGCTCGTCATCATGACCATTCCGCCGGGCGGAGAGATCGGCGAGGAGGTCCACCCGGACACCGACCAGATCCTCACGTTCGTCAGCGGGGTCGGCGAGGCCAGGGTCTCCGGCCAGACCCGCAAGGTCGCCGCCGGTGACCTGGTCGTCGTCCCGGCCAATAGGAAGCACAACTTCGTGAACACCGGTCCGAACCCGCTGGTGCTCTACACGGTCTACGGGCCGCCCGAGCACTCCGAGGGCGCCGTACACAAGACCAAGGAGGAAGCCGACGCGTTGGAGGAGGCAGGAAAGGACGAGCCGCCGACGTCGTGACGGAGGTCGACCTCTGCCGCGTAGTGCGGTGGTGCGGCTCGGACCTGTGCGCCGGGGAGCGCCGACCGCCGGTCGGTGCTCCGCCGCTGGAAGAGCCGGGGTGGACAGCGGTCCGGTGTGGAATCACTGCGTTCCCCGGCGTACGCTCGCGCGGGCTCGGCCGTCTCCAACGTCGGAGCGTAGCTGCGAGATACGTCACAGTGATCGATTAAACGCGAGGCCGTGCGAGGGTGGCCCACGCATACCCGCGTGAACGGGGTGTTTCCCGGGGCCGGTCGGTCATAGAGTCGCGATTCAACTGTCCATCGGAAGCCTGACCGGACTGCCACCCGGTCGGCGCGGAGGGCGGGGTCGAGCGATGCGACGTGGCTGGCTCACCGGGGTTTTGGCGCTCAGCGTGGCCTTCCAGGTCTCGCTCGTGATGCTGCCCGCCGGTGCGCTGCACGTCGAGAACCTCGGGTTACTGCTGGTGACGACCTGGGCCACTCGGCACTTCGTCCGGCGGGCCCGTGAACTCACCGGCGCGCAGCGGCGCTGGCGGGTGCTCAGCGTCGTCGCGCTGGGGCTGTGGGGGCTGGCGCTCGCCTGCAACGAGATCGGGCTGCTGGCCGGGGCGTCGCTCGGCGTGCGGATGGGTGCGCTGGCGCTGGTCGCTCAGCTCGCGCTGGCGTGTGCGGTGGTGACGCTCCTGATGGTTCCGGGGCTGCGGCTGAACCGGGCTTCGGCGGTGCGGATGCTGATCGACGGCGCGGCGGTCGGACTGTCGCTGGCCACGCTCGCCTGGGCCGCGCTGTTCGGGGTCGACCCCGCCGTCGACCTGGACGCCCCGGGCGCGCTGGCGCTGATCACGCTGTCCGGGTCGCTGCTGGTGCTGCTGTCCGCGGCGTTGCCGATCATGCTCGGGCGCACCCAGAACGGTCCGACGTCGCTCGGCTCGTTCGCCGGTGGCATCGCGGTGATGGCGTTCGGGGCGCTGGCCGCGGGGTTCGTCGCGCTGGCCGGTGACCCCGCGCCGGAGACCGTCGCCGGCGGTGCGATGTTCCTCGGGACCGCGCTGATCGGCCGGGCCGCGCTGCTGCCGATGCCGATGTTCGCCCGCCGCGCGAACTGGGAGTACCCGACGACGCTCGCCCAGGCGCTGCCGTATCTGGTGCTGCTCGCGCTGGCGGTGATCGCCGCGGTGCACCAAGCGCTCGCGCGGGACATCAACCTCGTGCTCACCGGGATGCTGTTCTTGCTCGCGGTGGCGGTGCTGACCCGGCAGTTCCTCTCGCTGCAGCGGAACGCCCGGCTGGCCGGTGAGCTGACCCGGCAGCGGGCGCAGCTCGCCTACCAGGCATTTCACGACCCGCTGACCGGGCTGGCCAACCGGACGCTGTTCGCCGAGCGGCTCGAGGCCGCGCTGGCAACCGATCGGTCGCCCTCGGTGCTGCTGGTCGACCTGGACGGGTTCAAGGCGGTGAACGACTCGCGCGGGCACGCCGCCGGTGACCAGTTGCTGGTCACGGTCGCGCGGCGGCTGCGGGCCGCGATCGGGAGCGCGGACACCGTCGCCCGGATGGGTGGTGACGAGTTCGCGGTGCTGCTGCCGGGCGGTGAGGCCGGCGCGAGGACCGTGGCGGAGGCGATCCTCGACCGGGTCGCCCGGCCGGTGACGCTCGGCGAGTCGACGGTCGGGTTGCGGGTGAGCATCGGGATCGCGACCGCGCAGCCGTCCTCGTCCGCCGACGCCGTGCTCCGGGACGCCGACCTGGCGCTCTACCGGGCGAAACAGGAGGGCAAGAACCAGTACCGGGTCGCCGACCAGGAACTCGCGGAGCGGTCGCTGGCGCGGCACCGGCTGGAGGAGGACCTGCGGGCCGGCGTCGACCGAGACGAGTTCGAGGTGCTCTACCGGCCGATCGTCGAGCCGTCGTCGGAGCGGGTCGTGGGGGCGGAAGCCGTCCTGCGGTGGCGCCACCGCGAGCGGGGGTTACTCGATCGGGCGGAGTTCGAGGGTGCCGCGGTTGCGGTGGGACTGCTCACCGCGCTGGACCGGCGGGTGCTGGAGACCGCCTGCGCGGACGCCGCCGCCTGGGTCGACAGCGCGCCGGGGCTCACGGTCACGGTGCCGATCTGCGCCGCCAGCGTCGCGGACGCCGCACTCCTCGGCGCGGTCACCCGGTGCCTGGTGGCTGGTGGCATCCGGCCGGAGGTGCTCGAGCTGGCCGTGCCCGCGGCGGCGCTGGTGGCCGACGTCGGCGCCGTCGAACCACCGTTGCAGGCGCTGTCCGGGCTGGGCGTCCGCCTCGCGATCGCCGACGTCGGCGCAGGGCCCACCGAATTACGGTCGCTCTGGACGCTGCCGCTCCGCACGCTCGTGCTCGACCGTTCGCTGGGCTGTGACCCGGGCCTGACCAGGGCGGTCGTCGGCCTGGCCCACGGCCTGGGCCTCCGTGCGGTGGTCACTGGGGTGGAGTCGCGGACGCGGCTCCGGGAGTGCGGTGCGAACCTGGCGACGCTCGGCGCCCCGGTACCCGCGGACGAGTTCGCGCTCCTGCTCCCGGACCGCCGAGCCGACTCCGTTGCCTGACGCGCCTTCTGCTTAGCCTGCGGCTCCGGCCGCCGATGAAAGGCGTATGCGGCGTGGGTGGATAGCGGCGGCGATCGCCGTCGTCGTCTACGCGCTCGTGGTCCGCACCCTCACGCCGTCGGTGTTCGAACTGGTGGACGACCTGGTCCTGGTCACCCTGATCGCGTGGGCACTGGTCCGGTACGTCCACGTCGGGCGGCAGGCCGAAGGGCGCCTCCGCACCGGTCGACGGCTCGGCGCGCTCGCGATGGGGCTCTGGGTGACCGGCCTGCTGCTGCACACGCTCGGCGGTCCGCTGGGATGGTCCGAGCAGATCCGGACCGCGAGCCTCGCGCTGTTCTCGATCCCACCGTCGGTCTGTGCGGTCGGGGCCCTGCTGGCGCTTCCGGTGGCGCCACCGACGCGGATCGGCAAGATCCGGCTGCTCTGCGACGGGGCGATCATCGCGCTCTCGCTCTCCGGTCTCATCTGGATGGCGATGGGCCACGAGTGGTACGCCGAGCGGCACGTCGGCCGCGGCGCGGTGAGCCTGATCGTGCTCTGCCTGATCCTCGTGATGGTCGTCTCGATCGCGGTCCTGCTACTGGTCAACGGCCAGATGGTGTGGCGCTCGGCGCTCACCGGGCTGACCGTGGGCGGCGCGCTGGTCGCGACGTCGATGGTCCTGGAGATGGCGACGACGCTCCGCGGCGACGAGTGGGAGTGGGGCCATGTGCTCGCCCAGCTCGGCGCCGTCACCGTCGCGATGTCCGCCGGCCTGCCGATCCCGACCGGCCCGGCGCGGGACCGCGGGCTGACCACGTTCGCCGCCCAGGGCCTGCCGTACTTCCCGCTGCTAGTGCTCGGCGTGTTCGCGTTGCGGGCCCAGATCCAGCACGGCCGGCTCGACACGGTCGTCGTCGGCCTCGGGACCGCGGTGGTGGTCGCGATCCTCGGACGGCAGTTCCTGACGCTCCGGATGACGACGTCGCTCAGCAACGAACTGGGCGCCCAGCGCGCCCGGCTCGCCCACCAGGCGTACCACGACCCGCTGACCGGCCTGGCGAACCGCACGCTATTCAGCGAGCGGCTGGAGACCGCGCTGCTCACCGATCTCGCCCGACCGGCGCTGCTGCTGGTGGACCTGGACGGCTTCAAGGCGGTCAACGACACCCGTGGCCACGCCACGGGCGACCAGCTGCTGGTCGCCGTCGCCGGGCGGCTGCGGAGTGCGGTGCGGGCGACGGATACGGTTGCCCGCCTCGGCGGCGACGAGTTCGCGGTGCTGCTGCCCGGCATGTCGAGCGAGGCGGACGCCGTCGCGGTGGCCACCGTGATCCTGGAGCGGGTCGGCGAGCCCGCCTCGGTCGGCGAGGGTGGCCCGGTCACGGTACGGGCGAGCGTCGGGATCGCGCTGGCCGACGACCGATCGACCGCCGACCTGCTGCTCCGCGACGCCGACCTGGCGCTGTACGAGGCGAAGGAGAGCGGTAAGAACCGGTATCGCGTCGCCGACCAGGAGCTGTCGAGCTCGACGCTGGGCCGGCTGCGGCTCGAGGAGGAACTCCGCGGTGCGCTGGACGCCGGCGAATTCGAGGTCCACTACCAGCCGATCGTCGAGCTGGCATCCGAGCGGATCACCGCCGTCGAGGCGTTGCTGCGCTGGCGGCACCCCACCCGTGGCCTGCTCGGGCCCGGTGCGTTCCTGGAGTCCGCCGAGACCGCCGGGCTGCTCTCCGCGATCGACGGGTACGTGCTGCGGACGGCGTGTCATCAGGTCGCGGAGTGGCGGCGGCACGTGGCGCCCAAGTTCGTCGTCAGCGTCAACGTCTGCGCCGCGCACCTGGTGGACACCGGCCTCGTCGACGAGGTGGCGGCAGCGCTCGCCGACGCCGACGTTCCGGCCGAGGCGCTGATGCTGGAGGTCACCGAGACCGCGCTCGTCGCCGACCTCGCGCTGGCGGCGCGGACCCTCCGGGAACTGTCCGACCTGGGTGTGCGGATCGCGCTCGACGACTTCGGGACCGGCTACTCGTCGCTGACCTACCTGCGGACGCTGCCGATCCACGCGATCAAGATCGACCGGTCGTTCGTGCACGACCTGGACGGCAACCCGACCGACGAGGCGGTAACCCGTGCCATCCTCGGGCTGGCCGAGACGCTCGGGCTGCGTCCGGTGGCCGAGGGGGTGGAGGGGGTCTCGCAGGCCGATCGGTTGCGTGACCTGCGGTGCGGGCACGCGCAGGGCTTCCTGTTCGCCAAACCGATGCCGCCCACGGAGATCACTGAGCTGCTGATAGCGCCTGCCGGGCCGCTGCACACGGCGCGCGACACGTCACTGGCTCAGTAGTTCTCCTCCCACCACTCCCGCCAGTCGTCGTCGTCCCAGCCCTCGGTGTCCTCCGGCCAGTCACCGTCGTCGTACCAGTCTTCCTCCGGAGCCTCGGTGGTGGGCTTCGCCGGCGGCGGGTAGTACGGCTCCTGGTACTCACCCGCGGCGGCCGACGCGCTGGGCCGAACCGGCGACGGGCTGGCGGACGTCGGGGCGACGCTCGGCGTGGCAGCGGCCGGTGACGGCTGCTCGCTGCCCTCCTCGGTGGAGCCGCCGGCCAACGCGGGCAGCACCAGGACGAAGCCCAGGATCAGCACCGCCAGCAGCGCGCCGCCGAGCAGCACGAGCTTCGAGCGGGCGCCGCGCTTCGGGGGAGCGCCGGTGCCGGCGTCGGTGTCGAGGGCGGCGGCGTGGCGGCCGCTGGAGCGGCCCGCGGCCAGCGCCCACTTTCCCTGGGGGCCCGCGGTGGTTGAGGCCTCGAAGACCGGGAAGTCCATGGTCTCGGCCCGCGGTACTGCGTCAGATTCGGACGCCACGGGCACCCCAAAGTGCCCCGCGCCACCGCTGGTCGGGGTTCCGCTCGGCGCGGACGGAGTCGGTGCGGGTTCGTTCGGCGTGCTCGCGCTCGGCGCGGCCGTGCCGGGTGCGCTCCCGTCGGGTCGCGGAACATCGGGGCGCGCCAGCACCGCGGTCGGCCCGTCCGCCGCCCCACCCGTCCCCGCCGCCGCGCTCGAAGCTCCGGCCCGGCTCGGAGCCGTTGCGGGGCTCGCAGCCGCAGCCGCTGTGGGGGCCGGGCTCGAGGGCGCGCCCGTGGGGGCGGCGTCGGCGGGTGGGGCGGGTTGCGGGGGTGCCGCTGCGGTCGTCGGGGTGGTCGGGGCGTCGGGGGCGGCGGGGGGATCGGGGATGCCGGCTCGGCGGGGCGGCGCGGCGGACTGCAGGCCCGGCGTCGTCGGATAGGCCACCGCGGTCGGTGGCCACACTGCGGGCGGCGGCGGGAGCGGAGTCTTGGGGAACGGCGCCGGCACCACCGGCGGCGCGCCCGGATCGGGTGCGGGTAAGTCGCCCGACACCGGATTCTGCGAGAACGGCGGTGGCACCGGGGAGCCCCCTACGAGCGGCACGGACGGATTCGCCTGCGAACGTCCGCGGCGGTTCTTCGGGCGCTGACGGCTCGGTGCCTGACCACCGTCGGCACGCTTCGCAGCCGCGGCGGCGCGAGCCAACGCAGCGGCAACGGTCGGTTCGGCGGGCAGGTCGTCCGGCGTGGGGCCGGTGGCTGGGGGATGTTCCGGCGCCATCGTTCTCCTCGGGTCCCGCAGCATCATTCCAGTGCCGGTCAACTCCCGGTAGCCGGGGGCATGCGTGAGGTCGATGGGGGCGAGGCAGAGCTAAAGGGCGTTATATGCCGTATCGTTACCTTTATGCGGGTGCGTTTGGCGATCAACGACCTCTTCTTCGTGCTCGACGAGAAGATGTGCGAGAAGACCCTGGAAGCGAACCTCGCGGAGGTCGGCCCGCTGAGTCGGCAGGACGCCGGCGACTACATGATGAACACGCTCCGGGCTCGGCTCTCCACCGGCCACGACGCGTGGATCATCGGCCACCGGGCGCTGCCCGACCCCTCCCGCCACACCCTCGACCCGTACGGCAGCCCCGGCCGCCACTGGATCCGGGCCGCCGCCGTCTACTACCTCGCCAACGTCCCCGGGTAGTGCACGGCCCGGTCAGAACGGCGCTGGCAGGCGAGCGCGAGGCCTTGAGACACAGCACAGGTCGCGGCGGCCTCGCGCTCGACTGCCAGCGCCGCCCTGACCGGGCTCCACCGCCGTTGTAAGGCAAGCCGGTTAGGACGCGGGCGGTAAGCGGCGGAGTTCCGGCGGCAGCATCCGCACCTGAGAGAGGCGCTCGCCGCCGAGCGGCGCGGACGGGGAGCGGCGCGCGTTGAGGGCAGCCGCCACCGCCGGCAACCGCGTCGCCAGCGCGTAGAGCGCCTGCTCGGTGAGGATCCCCAGCTCCATCCGCCGGTCGGCGCGCAGCTCAGCGGCGGTGTCGTCGCCGAGCAGCGCCCCGAGCCCGAACACCTGCCCCGGACCGAGCTCCGCGACCTGCACCGCGCGGCCGGTCGGGTCCGGTGCGAACACCCGGCCCTGTCCCCGCACGACGACCGCGAGCTGCCCGGTGCGCGCGGGTAACGTGTCGCCGCGCTCCAGCCGGATCTCCCGTAGCGAAGCAGCCACGATGCGCAGCTCGGCGTCGTCCAAACCCGCGAAGAACGGGACCTGGGCCAGCGCGCCCGCCGGATCCACGACGTCGTCGCCCGCAGTCTCCGACGGTCGCGGCAGACCGTTCTGCTCAGCCCACAGGTCGGCGTACACACCGCCGAGCGCAACCAGCTCGTCGTGCGTGCCCTGTTCGACGATCTGACCGCTCTCCAGCACGTAGATCTGGTCGTAGTCGACGATCGACGTGAGCCGGTGCGTGACTGCGATCAGCGTCCGGCCGCTGCTGACCGATTCCAGCGTCTCGGCGACCAGCCGTTCGGTGCGCGGGTCGAGTGCGGAGGTCGCCTCGTCCAGCAGCAGTACCGCGGGGTCGCGGAGCAGCGCACGCGCCAGCGCGAGCCGCTGCCGCTGCCCACCGGAGAGCCGCACCCCACGTTCACCGACCGGGGTGTCGTAGCCCCGGGGCAGCGTCGTGATGTATTCGTGCAGCTGAGCGGCGCGGGCGGCCTTCTCGATTTCCTCCGGTGAGGCGCCGAGCCGCCCGAGCCCGATGTTGTCGCGGAGCGTCCCGTCGAACAGGAACGTCTCCTGGAACACGACGCCGAGCTGGCCGCGCAGCGACGCGAGCGTCGCGCCGCGGATGTCGCGGCCGTCGAACAGCACCGCGCCCCGGTCCGGATCGTAGAACCGCATGATGAGCTGCAGCGTCGACGATTTTCCGGCGCCGGTGGGGCCGACGAACGCGACCTTCGTGCCGGCCTTGATCGTGACGTCGACGCCGCGCAGCGTCGGCCGGTCACCGTCGTACGAGAACGAGATGTCCGCCAGCCGGATCTCCCGGCGAACCGGCGGAAGCGGGGTGGCCTGCGGGTGGTCGTCGATCTCCGGCTTCGCGCCGAGGATCTCGTTGACCCGGAACAGCGCACCCGTCGAGGTCTGGATCTGCTGCCCGATCCCGGTCAGCGCGGTCACCGGGCCGACGACGGTGGCGATCTGCGTGATCGCCGCCGCGAAGTCGCCCACCGACAGGCTGCCCTTGATCACCAGGTAGCTGCCGACGACCAGCGTGATCAGCCGCAGCGTCGTCACGACGGCGTCCACCGAAAGGTCGAACAAGCCGCTGAACAGCTGCAGCGACAGCTGACGCTTGAACAACCGGTCGGACGCCCGGCCGAACCGGCTGCGTTCCTCGTTCTCCAGGCCGAAGGCCTGGACCACCGCATGCGCCTGGTAGCTCTCGGCCGCGACCGAGACCAGCGCACCGACGTTCTCCTGGACCGCCTTGCTGCGTTTGAGCGCGGGCCCGTCCAGCCGTCGGTAGATGAACGCGACGATCGGCGCGCCGGTCAGGACGATCAGCCCGAGGATCCAGTTCAGCTGGAGCAGCACGATGCCGGAGACGATCAGCGTGAGCGACTGGAACAGGCCCTCCCGGACCGCGTTCGACAGGCCCTGCTCGAGCATGCCGACGTCGGAGAGCAGCCGGGACAGGATGTCGCCCTGCTTCCGGGCGTTGTACCAGCGCGCGGTGAGCGACTGCAGCCCAGCGAACATCTGCATGCGCAGCGCGCGGACGATCGACGAGCTGACGAACGCCGACACGTAGTTCCGTCTCAGCTCGGCGAGCAGGCTGATCGCGAACGTCCCGGCGAGCAGACCGATGAGCTGGAGGATGTAGTCGAAGTTGGGGTTGGGCTGGGTGACCTCGTTGATCATCCGCGAGAACGCGAACGGGAACACCGCGACGAACGCGAGCTCGATCAGCAGGTAAAAGCCGATCTCGACCTCGCGCCGGATGTACGGCCGCAGGTAGCGCCCGGCCAGCCGCAGGAACGCGGTGATCCGGACCTTGTCCTCCTCGACCTCCAGCGAGCGGAGCCACTGCTCCTCGAGGCCGGAGAGTCCGGTGCCGTAGATCTCCTGCACGGTCAGGTCGACCTGACCCGGGCGGGACGTGGTGAAGACCTTCCAGAGGTCGGCCTCGGTGCCCCGTTCCAGCAAGAATCGGACGAACGACAGCGCCATCAGCGTCCGTAGCTCGCCTTCGGCGCGGACCAGCGGCGGCAGACCCCGCTCTTCGTCGATCTCGGCGAGGTATGGGTCGGCCGACGGGACGCCGCAGAGGTGCAGGCCGTAGCCCTCGATCAGCAGCTCGACGTCTCGACCGGCGGGCAGCGCGGCACCGAAGAACAGCGCCAGCGGACGCTCCGGCGGCTCCGGCGGCGACTCCGCGGTGACGACGACGAAGATCTCGCCGCGTGCGGCGTCCACGACCGTGCCGGACGTCAGGATCGAGCCGGGGTCGTCCGGGTCCGGGAACGGGTCGACGAGACAGATCTGCGGCTTGACGCCCCACGGTTCGGAGCCGAGGCCGGCCAGCCGCTTGCGGGCGCGCTTGACCGCGGTGGCGTAGGCCGAGACGGCGGCCTCACCGGCGCTGCCCCGGCGATACCGGAGGACGGCCGCGTCGGTCTCCTTCGCGACCATCTCCTCCAGCGCGGGCCGGAGCGGCAGCAGCGGCTGCCCGGTCTGGAACGCGGAGCCCTCGGCGGCGGCGCCGTCGTACTGCGGTGGCTGGGGGGTCGGGCCCGGGGTGACCGCCGCGCGCCCGGCCACCGGCACCGGCACCTGCGCCGATCCGAGTGCGGGACGCGGGGGTCCGTCAGAGGCGGGTGCGGGGCTCACGGATGCGGACCCGACCGCGGCGGAACCCACCGCGGGCTGGGGCGGCGTCGGTACCTGCGCCCGACCGGCCGCCGGGACGTTGGGTGCGGGTTCGCCCACGCGCGGGATCGGCGCCGAGGCACTGCCCGCTCCGCCGGCTCCGGCGCCTGCAGAGCCCGGCTGCGGATCTCCCACCCGGGCGCTCCCCAGCGCCTGCCCGCGCCCGCCCGCGCCGGGCCCGGCTGTGCCCGGGCCACCTGTGCCCGGGCCACCTGTGCCAGGGCCACCTGCGCCAGGGCCGCCTGCGGCGGGCTCGCCCAAGCCGCGACTCCCCGCGCCGGGGCCGGCTGCGCCAGGGCCACCCGGACCGGGGCCGGCTCCGCCAGGGCCGCCGGCGCCCGGGCCGGCGGGGGCGGCTCCGCCGGACGGGAGTTCCTCGGTATCCACCTGCCCGACCGGCAGATTCGTATCGGTCGGCGCGCTGTCCGTCGGATCGTCGGTCAGCAGTCCGATGACGACGATCCGGACGTCGCCGACCCCGACGATGTCACCGGGCTCCAGCAGCGTCTCGGCCTGGATCGGGTTGCCGTTGACCGTGGTCCCGTTGGTACTGCCCAGGTCACGGACGGTCAGAAAGTCCTCGACGCTGGTGAGCGCGGCGTGCCGACGGGACGTCTCGGGGTCGGACAGCAGGATTCCGGACGCGTCCCGGCCCACCTCGACGACGCCGTCGATGACCGCCGTCCGTGCCGGAAGCCCGGGTTCGCGGACCTCGACGAGCTGGGCCATCCGCTCACCCACCCAGCCGCAGCACGACCGCGCGGGCGCGGGCGCCGGAGATCACGTTGCCCTTGCGCTCGTACCGATCCAGCGATTCGGACGCCGACATTCGCGCGCCGATCGGGTCTCCCAAGAGCTCCAGCACCTCCGCGAGGTCCAGCAGAACGTCCGCCTCCACCGTGGACAGCCCGGTACCCCGGACCGTGTCGACCGCGGATCGGGCCGCGGTCACCGCCTGTTCCACCCGGCCGAGCCGGGCCAGGGCCTTCCCGCGGGCGGCCCGTGCGGTGGCCTGCGCGACGATCTCGTCGTTCGGTGCGGCCCGCTCGGCGTCGCTGGCCAGCTGCGCCGACTCGGCGAGCACACCCTGCGCGTACCGGGCCTGAGCGAGCAGCGCCAGCAGGTTCGATAGCACGTACCGCTCGCCCATCTGGGCGCACTCCTCGGCTCCCGCGTGCAGTTTCGCAGCCGCTGCCGCCGGGTCACCCGCCAGCATCTCGACGTAACCGCCGAGGTAGGCCAGCGAGACCGCGCGGACCCGCAGGCCCAGCCGGTCGGTGATCGCCTGCGCGGCGACCAGGTGCTCACGGGCGTCGTCGAACCGGCCTGCCATCGCGGTCAGCCCGGCCAGCGCACCACGCAGCCGGACCTCGGCGGTGCGGTTGGTCGAGACGCTCGCCAGCTCGGCGCGGTACTGGCTGATCGTTTGCTCGACCGGAGCGTCACCGAGCACGGCGGCGAGCGCGAACGCCTTGGCGATCGCCTGCCGCCGCCCGTCCGCGCCGGGGCCGGCACCGCTGGAGTCCGCGTCGGTCGGCGGCCGGTCGACGCTGTTCACCGCACGGGGCAACCACCGAACGTCGCGGAGCAGCGTCCAGCTGGCCGCGACCGAGGCGCCGCCACCGCCGCCGAGCTCCACAGTCGTGGTCAGGTCGGGGAGCGGCTGGCGCTCCCCGGCGCGGGCCGGGGAGACCCCGCCGTCGGCCAGGTCGTCGGTCGAGGGACCGGACAGCAGCCGCAGCACCGACCGCACTTTTTCGGTCTCGCGGCGCAACTCGTTGTCGCCGGTCCGGTCGGCCGCCATTGCGGCCTCGGTCAGCAATTCGGACGCTCTGGCGAACTCACCCCGCTCGACGAGCGCGGCGGCGAACTGGGGCAGCAGCCCCACCCGGCCGGGGTGCTCGGCGGGCAGCAGCGCGGTTGCCCGGCCCAGCAGCGTGATCGCGGCCGGCATGTCCCGCCGAGCGAACGCCCGGCGTCCGGCGCGGCCGAGGTGCTCGGCGGCGCGGCGGGACAGTTCCAGCGTGTCCGGGTCGGCGGGGCCGATGCCGCTGCGGTACCGGGCGGCCTGCTCCAGGTGGTAACCGACGATCTCCTCCAGCTCGGGCAGCCGGCCGGCGAGCGTCTCCTCCATCCAGCGGCCCGCGGCCTCATGCAGGTGCGCGCGTTCCCGCTTCGACAGCGAGTTGTAAGCGGCGTCCCGGACCAGTTGGTGGCGGAAGCGCAGCGCGCTCTCGCCGTGCAGCACCGAACCCTCCGGCCGGAGCAGTTCCTTGCGGACCAGCGACAGCAGCGCGCCGGTGACGTCACGTCGCTGGTCGGGCGAGGTGAGCGCGATGACGCCGTTGCGGTAGAACACGTCGCCGATGACGCTGGCGCGCTCCAGCACGCCCCGCTCGCCCTTCGGCAGGCCGTCCAACCGGGCGGCCAGCAGCGCGCCGACGCTCGGCGGCACCGCGAGCCGGTTGATCTCGGCGGTGAGCGTCCACCGGCCGTCGATTCGATCGAGTAAACCGTCGTCGAGCAGCATGCCGACCAGCTCTTCGATGTAGAGCGGGTTGCCCTCGGCGGCCTCGACGATCCGGGCGCGCACCTCTTCGGCGCCCTCCGCGCCGTCCAGCAGGTTGTCGAGCAGCGCTGCCGAGTCGTCGCCGGTCAGCGGTTCGAGCATCAGCGTGTTGGTGCCGCCGCTGCTCAGCTGCGGATGTGCTTCCAGCAGCTCGGGCCGGGACAGACAGCAGATCAGCACCGGGCTGTCGCGCAGCCACTCGGCCAGTTTGAGGATCAGGTCGAGCAGCGCGGGCTCGGCCCAGTGCAGGTCGTCCAGCACCAGCACGAGCGGACGCCGCGCCGCCAGCGTGGACGCGAACCGGAACATCGCCTCCGGCAGGTCCTCGACGCTGGCGGCTGTCGCCGGTGGCTCCAGGATCGTCGGGCCGGTGGGCTCGCCGAGCAGCCCGGCCAGCGCGGTCACCGTCCGGTCGTCGCCGGGGAGCAGCGCCGAGAGCTTGCGCCGGACCGCGGCGGTGTCCTCCTCCGGGCCGACACCCGCCGCCTGGCGGACGATCTCGGCCAGCGGCCAGTACGTGAGTCCGTCGCCGTAGCTCAGGCATTGGCCGCGCAACACGGTCGCCCGGTCGCCGACGCGGTTGAGCAGCTCGTAGAGCAGGCGCGACTTGCCGGATCCGCCGGAGCCGAGCACGGTGATGGATTGGACGGTCCGCTCGGCCACGGCGCGGTCGAACAGCTGCTGCAGCAGCGCGAGTTCCTGTACCCGGCCGACGATCGGGGCGTCCAGCCGGCGGGCGTGGCCGGAGGCGCCCGGCTTCACCGCGAGCAGCCGCCAGGCGTCCACCGGGACGCCCCGGCCGCGCACGGTCATCGGCGGCAGCATCTCGGCGGTCACGGCGTCCCGCGACAGGCGGTAGGTCGCATCACCGATCAGCACGCTGCCCGGCTCGGCCGCGGTCTCCAGTCGCGCCGCGACGTTCACGACGTCGCCCAGCGTGATGTCCTGGCCCAGGAACGCGGCGCCGATCACGACCTCACCGGTGTTGACGCCGGTGCGCAGGTTCAGCGTGACCTGCCAGTCGCGCTCCAGCGTCCGGTTGAGGTCCTCCAGCGACGCGTGCAGCTCCGCGGCGGCCCGGACGGCACGCAGGGCGTCGTCCTCACGGGAGTTCGGGAGCCCGAACACCGCCATGACCGCGTCACCGATGAACTTCTGGACCCGGCCGCCGTGCTTCACGTGGATAGCGGTCGCGTGCTCGTAGTAACGAGTCATCATCCGACGGAGCACCTCGGGATCGAGGCGCTCACCCAGCGAACTCGACCCGACGACGTCGGTGAACACCACCGTGATCGTCTTGCGCAGTTCGCGGGTGTCGTCGGAGGTCAACGCGTTTCCGCAGGAAAAGCAGAACCGAGCCTGCGGCGGGTTGTTCTCCTCGCCGCAGTTCGAGCACCTGAGCACGGTCGGCACGGAGGTAGCGTAGGCGTCCGCCGCTCCCTGGCCCACCCGGACTGACGGGGACCTGACTACGTGGGACAGCTCACGCGTCGTGTCCGTGGCGACGGTCGACGGAGGCGTCGGCCGTGGCTCCTGGTGCGCCAGCACGGTCGCTTGTCCGTCGACCCCGACGTCACGGGGCCGCACTTCGGGCCGTAACCGGCGCGCGGTGCTCGCCCCGTGCCGCGCATCGGTCGCGAGCAAGGAGATCGGCGTGCCGAAAGGGACGGTGGGGCGGTCGTCAGCGGGCGGAGTGGCGGCCAGCGGGCCTCGGGCCCCGGTCACCGTGCCTTACGCACGAGCGCCGCCGGGTTGAGGATCTCGATCTTCGAACGTCCGATCGCGATGATGCCGGCCTCCTCCACGGCGCGGAGCGCCTGGTTGGTCGTGGGACGCGAGGTGCCGGCGAGGCTGGCGATGACCTCCTGGGTCAGGGGTACCGCCACCGGCCGGGTGCGTCCGTCGTCGTAGGCACGGGCGAGCGTGGCGAGGCGTCGCAGCACACGCTTGTCCGCGGGCAGGTACAGGAACTCCAGCAGCCGGCCGTTGAGCCGGCGCACCTCGTTCGCCAGCAGTTCGGCCAGCACCCGGTCGACCCGGGGATATTGCTGACGTAACGCGTCGAACCGGTCGCGCTGCAGCGACAGCGTCTCGCAGCCCTCCAGCGCGGTGACGGTCGCCGAGCGCACCGCCTTGCTCGGATCGGCCTCGAGGAGAGCCAGCTCGCCGACGGTCTCGCCGGGACCGAGGACGGCCAGCGTGACGCTGTCGCCCGCGCCGGTCGTCACCCGGACGCTGACGTGGCCGGACTCGATCAGGTGCAGCGAGTTGGCCGGGTCACCCTCGTGGAAGAGCACCTCGTTGCGGCGGAACTTGCGTCGCCGTGCGACCGCGAGCAGCTCACGCCGCTCTTTGTCGCTGATCATGGACAGCGTTGACCACTCCATCGACCGCGGCTCTCCCTACGCGCTGAACTTGACCGAACCCAGCAGTGTCTTGAACTTGTCCTCGTTCTCGCTCCAGGCCTTCTCCGACGCGAAGAACACCAGCACCACGGTCTGGTTCGTCGTCTGGTCGGTGGTGACGAAGCACCGGATCCGGAGTTCGGCGTCGCCGCCGTCCTGCTGAAGCTCGCCGTCGTAGCGGGCCGAGTCGTGGCCGTCGACGACGGTCGGCTCCTCGGCGCCGAGGTTCGCGGTGGTGGGCAACTGGCCCTGCAGCGACTCTTTCCGGCCGTCGGCCTCGTCCGGGAACGGGTTGAGGCTCAGCAGCGTGTAGACGCCGACCACCGAGTCGGCGTCGCTCTTCAGCGCGTCGGCGAGCTTGGGCCAGCCGGTTCCGGTGCCGGGCGCGGTGAACAACGCCGCGGCGTCGGACGCCTTCGGCGAGAAGACCAGGTTCGTCCCCTGGCCCGACCGGTTCCAGCTCTCCGGGTAGTCGAACGAGATCGGCAGCGTCGTGGTGGGGTCGAAGTGCTTCGTCCCCTCCTCGAACGGCTTGATCACGAGGACGAGGACGAGGACTACCGCGAGCACCAGCGCGCCGGCGAGGCCTCCGATCAGCAGTTTCCGCCCGCGCCCCGAATCGGGCGTGGGCGGCGGCGTCGACCCCACCCCGTGCGGTGGTGCCGAATAGGGGTACGGCGGTGCCGAGCCGGGGTGGGGCGGTGCCGAGTACGGGTACGGCGGTGCGGACCCCTGGTGGGGCGGCGCGGAGTACGGGTGCGGCATCGCCTGGTTCGGCGGAGCCGACTGCGGATGCGGCGGCGCCGAGTGCGGGTACCCGCTGGGCGGGAACTGCGTCGGCGAGTACTGGTTCGGGTACGTGCCGTGCGGCGGTGCGCTGGACGGCGAGTACTGGTTACCGGGGTACTGGTTACCGGGGTACTGGGCCGTCGGCAGCGGCGTCCCGTGCGGCTGTTCGGCGGCACCGGTTGACGGCGGCGCCGACCACCCGGGCACCGGCGGCTGCGTGATCGGCCCGCTCGGCGGCACCGACGTCGGGGAGTGCGGCGTCGGAGGCTGCGGCGTCGGGGTCTGGGTCTGAGGCGTCGGGGTCTGCGCCGTCGGAGGCTGCGGCGGTTCCGGGTGGGTGGCCGGCGGTGCGCTGTTCGGGCTCACCCCGGGCCCGCCCGACGCGCTGGCAGGCAGGTTGACCTGCTGCCCGCCGAACGCCGCTCCCAGCGCCGCGATGAAGTCACCGCAGGAGGCGAACCGGCCCTCCGGGCCCTTCGCCATCGCGGTCGCGATCACCTGGTCGACGGCCACCGGGATCTCCGGACGCACGGAGCTGACCGGCGTCGGCATCTCCATCAGGTGCGCCCACAGCAGCGCGGCGTCGTCGTCCCGGATGAACGGCACCTTGCCGGTCAGCGCCTGGTACAGCACGCATCCCAGCGCGTACACGTCGGTCCGGGCGTCGACCGCCTTGCCGCCGATCTGCTCCGGCGCGACGTAGTCCATCGTCCCGACGACGATGCCGGTGGCGGTGACGCCAGTCAGCGACGATGCCCGCTTGGTCAGGCCGAAGTCGCTCAGGTACACGTGGTCGCGCCCGGCCGGAGTGGTCGCCGCCGAGACCAGGATGTTGGCCGGCTTGACGTCACGGTGCACGAGACCGGCCTGGTGGGCGGCGTCGAGCGCGGCACCGACCTGCCCGAATAGCGCCATCGTCTCGTCGACGGTCAGCGTCCCGCGACGCTTGAGGACGACCTTGAGGTCGGCGCCCTCCACGTACCGCATGGCCAGGTACAGGTGGCCGTCGGCCTCGCCGGCCTCGTAGATCGGGATGATGTTCGGGTGGTCGAGGGACGCCGCCAGGCGCGACTCACGGAGGAACCGCTGCCGGAACTCGTCGTTCTGGGCGAGTTCCGGCGCCAGCACCTTCACCGCGACGACGCGGCCCAGCCGGGTGTCCTCGGCGCGGTAGACGTACGCCATCCCACCGCGTCCGATCAGCGACTGCAGCTCGTAGCCCGCAGCGCGTAGCCCGTCCAGGCGCGCGGACTCGACTGGATCACTCATCGTTGACCACCGGTTCGTTCGACACGTTTCAGTGCACCCGGTTTCCGCAGTAACCGCAGAACTGCTGCCCCGGGACGAGCGTCTGCCCACATTGGTCGCAGCTAGCCGCGACGTCGCCGGCACCGTTCTCGCCCTGACGGGCCATCACGCCTGCCGGCGCGCCCTCGGCGCCCGGTGTTCCCTCTCCCGCGACGACCGTGGCGCCGGACGGGTTGCTCTGTCCGGGAATGGGTGGCGGCGTCGACGGCGAGAGCCGGAGCACGGTCTGCTGCTCTCCGTTCGGATCCGCATAGGGGACGCCGGACGCGGGTGCGCCGTACGGCGTCTCGCTGTAGTTCGGCACACCCGGGTACGGGTTCTGGACCGGGTAGGGGGTACCGGGCTGGCGCGGGTCGACCCAGCCGGGCGGGGCCGACGTCGGCCACGTGGCGGGCGGAGCGCTCGCCGGCGATCCGACCGCGCCCGGGTACGGCGCGCCCAGCGGCATCGGCGGACCGGGTTGCCCGTAACCGGGCATCAGGTTCGGGTCCGGCGGCGGTGCGGCCGTCTCCGGCTGTCCCTTGCCGCCGCGTCCCCGCAGCAGCACGGCACCGAGCAGGACCGCCAGCACGACGATCGCGCCCAGACCACCCCAGAGCAGGATGTTGCTGGATCCGTCGGAGCCACCGGAGCTCTGCTCGTCGGTGGTGCCGAACCCGGACGTGTCGGTGGCGCCGTCGGTGCCCTTGTCGGCCGACGTGCCCTTGCGCTGGTTGGCGACCGTCAGCTTCTGCGAAGCCAGCGCGTGGCCCGGGTAGAGCTTGAGGACTTGCGACAGGTTCGGCGCGGCGGCGGTGTAGAGCTGGTTGTTGAAGTTGTGCAGCGCGTTCTCGTAGACGAGGTCGGTGGGGCCACGTTCGGCCTTCACGTCCACCGCGGCCAGTGCCTCGGCGATCTGATCCGGACCGACCAGCTTGATCTCGTTGCCGGACTTGGCCAGGAACCCGATGACCTGACCCTTCTCCGACACGACCGGCCCGCCGGACATACCGTCGGTGAAGCCGCGGTTGAGCTCGGCCAGGTAGTCGTCGTTGGGGCGGACGACGCCGCTGCCCTTCTTCGTGAAGTGCGCCTGGGTCGCCTTGAGCGACTTCTCGTCGGTCGGCGTGTTCGTGAAGCCCAGCGTGCTGACCGCCTCGGCGTTGTCGGCCGAGTTGCCGTAGACGACCGAAGGCATGCTGCTCGCGCCGACCTTCAGCACCGCCACGTCCGACTTCTTACCGCCGGTGGGGTACACGACCTGGGCCGGCAGGTCGCCGAACTGTTTCTGGTCGGAGACGAACGGCTGAACGGTGACCACGGCCTGCGTGAAGATGACGCAGCCGCCGGTCTCGTCGGTGGTGTTGCCCTGATAGCAGCGTTGCAGCCGCTTGCTGACCACGTCGTCGGTGTTGGCCGACGGCTTGGCCTTCGTATACGGGTCGGCGGGCATCGGGGCGCCGTCGCCGTAGCGCTCGTTGAAGATCTTGTTGACCGCGAAGATCGCCGCCCGGTTCAGGTCGACGCCGGTGACCGTCGGCGACGTGATGATCGTGCCGCTCGGGTTGACCACGAAGCCGCTGCCGGTGCCCAGCATCGGCTGGTAGGAGCGCTGCACGAGCGAGATGTCGTTACCGGTCGAGCCACGGAAGTTGTGCTCGATCAACGAGATGCTGACCTTGCCGTAGGTCATGATCCGGACCACGGCTGGGGCGATCAGCTCGGCCGGCGTGGGATGCTTGTGGGCCTCGGCCGGGGTGGCGATACCAAGCGTGAGGGCCGAGACGCAAACAGCAAGAACCGCTGCGGTCAGCCGGAGACGAGGCAGACGCATAGGGAGTTCCTCCACTCGGAGGGGCTTAGAGGAGCGTCGATCATCGGCGGTAGCCGGCGCCTGTGACTGGACCATGAATCCGGAGAAAGTTATCACGCAGTCCAGGGCGGCGTAACCGGACAAGAGGCCGGTCTCGGTGGGGAGTCAGAACCCCGACACTGTTCACCGTCGACCGGCTGAGCTGCACCGTCGCATCGCGACGGTCGCCCACCCGAAACTCAGACCGCGGTGCGCGCGGCCTGCGACAGTGGCCCGTCCTGACCAGGCTCCGGACGACCGACACACCCACCCGGACCGGGGACCGTCGACTGCTCGAGCCGGTCGCAGGGGCAGCGCCGGCCGGTGTTCACGTCCAGTACGTCCAGAGTGATGCTCATGGTCCCGGTCCTCCACGGATGTCGTCGGTGAGTTGACCTCAGCGTGCTAGCGGCGCGGCGGACCGGCGATCGTGGCGATGACGTCCGGAATGTTCGCTCGGGAACACTCGTGCCCGCTCCTGGGCGCCGCAGCGAAGGCTGGCCGGGTGGGGACGCTGTTCTACCTTTCCGGCGGGGCGCGCCTCCGCCGTTCGGCGGGTCAGTTCCGAGCCGGCCGCGACGTCGGCAAGTCGGCTCCCGCTGCGAAGTGAGGTCTCGCGGACCCGGTTAGGCTGCCCTTCATGGCTGTCGTGAAGATCAACGCGATCGAGGTTCCCGAGGGCGCAGGCCCCGAGCTGGAGAAGCGGTTCGCCGCCCGGCACGGTGCGGTCGAGGGCTCGCCCGGCTTCCTCGGGTTCGAGCTGCTGCGTCCGGTGGCGGGGGAGACCCGCTACTTCGTCTACACCCGCTGGGAGACCGAGGAGCACTTCCAGGCCTGGGTGAAGGGCCCGGCGATGGAGGCGCACTCCGGCGAACGCGCTCGCCCCGTGGCGTCCGGTTCCAGCCTCCTGGAGTTCGAAGTCATCCAGAGCGCCGACCCTACTGCACGGCCCGCCTAGGACGACGCTGACGGCCGCGCGCGAGGCCTTGAGACCAACAAAGGTCGAGGCGGCCTCGCGCGCGGACGCCAGCCCCGCCCTAGGCGGGCTCCACGTCAGGACTGACGCGCCTGCGGCGCGTCACCGAGAGCTAGGTGGGCCGCCAGATCGAGGCGGCGGATCTTGCCGGTGGTGGTGCGGGGCATCTCGGGCACGACGTGGTACTCCTTCGGGCGCCGGGCCGGTGGCAACTCGGCCGCGGCGAACTCTTGGAGCGCCGCCGTGCTCGCGGTGCCCACCACCGCCGCGCAGAGCCGCTGCCCCCAGTGGTCGTCCGCCACGCCGAAGACGGCGACCTCCTCGACGCCGGGGCACCGGTCGAGCACCCGTTCGACCTCGCGCGGATAGACGTTGACGCCCCCGGTGATCACCAGGTCGTCGCGGCGCCCCTCCAGGTACAGGTAGCCGTCGGCGTCCAGCCGTCCGACGTCCCCCACGCTGAACGCGTCACCGCGCCAGGCGTCCGCGGTCTTCTCGGGCGCGTCCCAGTAGGCGAACCGGGCATACCGCGGCACCGCACACCACACCGCGCCGTCCGCGTCCACCGACAGGCGCCGATGCGGCCGGGCGCGACCGACCGTCCCCGGGCGTGATCGCCACTCGGTCGCCGGGCAGACCGTGAACTGCCCTTCGGTCGAACCGTAGAACTCCGCGACGACGTCCTCGCCGAACGCCTCGACGACCCGCTCCTTGAGCGGCGCCGGACACGGCTCGCCCGCGTGCGCGAGCAGCCGGAATGAGTCGAGCGACGGCAGCGGTCCGGCGCCGAGCAGCCGTCGCAACTGGGTGGGGACGCAGAACGTCGTCGTCGGGTGGTGTTCGGCGATCGCCGCGATCGCCACCGCCGGGTCGAACTTGCCGGGCAGCACGACGGTTCCGCCGGAGAGCAGCGTCCCGGCGGCGAATCGGAGCGGCGCCGAGTGGTAGAGCGGCGAGAGCACCAGGTGCCGGTCGGCGGCGTCGAACTTCCAGAGCTCCACCTCCTCGGCGAGGAGCGCAGCCGCGTCGCCGGGGTCGAGGACACCCGACCAGACGCCTTTCCGGCGACCGCTCGTCCCCGAGGTGTAGTGCATGGGGCGTCCGAGCGGCGCCGGGCCGAGCGTCAGCGGAGCGCCGCTGAGCAGCGCGTCGACGGCGTCCGAACCGTCTACGGTCAGCGCCGGCCGGCAGTCGGCCAGCAGGTCCGCGCGTTCGGCCTGCGGCAGCGCCGGGTCGAGCATCACCGGGATGATCCCGCTCCGGAGCGCGCCCAGCGCCACCGCGAGCACACCGGCGGTGGGCTGCGCGAAGACCGCGATCCGGTCTCCGGCGACGACGCCGGCCTTGGACAGCCCGCCTGCCGCCGCGCGTTGCAGTGCCTCGTGCTCGACGGCGGTCACGACCTCCACGCCGGCTGCCTCCTCGCAGTTCGGTACCTGGAACCCCAGTCTGCCGTGACAGGTGTGCACCCAGTTGCGGCTGTGGTGCGTCTCCTACCGTCCGACTTCAGCCGCCCGAACTCCCGCCGACAGGGCATTCGTGCTGAATGCTCCCGAATGCGCCCTGGACGACTTGCTGCGAGTGCACGAGTCCCGCCAGGCCCTCGCCGCCCGCGCGGCCTACAGCCTGCTGCGAATCAGTGCCGCCGTCCCGCCGGACCACCGTACGGTCGTCGGCGCCGCGGACGCCGGTCAGCGCGCGGGCGCCTGGCTCGCCGCAGCCTCCACCAACCCCGGCCGGTGGACGAACCGTGCGGTGCTCACCGCGGAGCTGGCCGAGCTCGACGTCCTGCTGGTGGACCTTCGCACGCACCTGGTCGTCGTCCTCGACTGGTTGAACGTGCACCTGGGCACCCAGGTCGCCCGCGCGGGTCGGCCGGAGACGATCCGGGTGCCGCGGACGCTGTTCGCGGAGTGCAAGGCGCTGGTCGAAGACCTCACGGACCTGGCCCCCGCCGCCGCCGCGTAGGCGGGGCTCGGACGGCCGCGCCCCAAGGGGACGGCGGCAGCAGCGGGAACGACGGGGTGGTGCCGGCCATCCGGTCGCGATCACGCCCACGCCGACCACGTAGCGCGGACGCTGCCACGAAGATCGCGCCCCGGGCACCGACCCGGAAACCGAGCGGTGGCACGGGCACCACCCCGTGGGCCCCGACCTTCGAGCACCGTGGAGGATCGGACAAGGGTCTTGTTCAGCCCCACCGCAAGAGCCTTGTCACACGCTGACAAAGCTGCTGGGGTGGGCAACATGCCGCGGAACAGCGTCCGGCGGGCAGTGCTCGCCGCCGAGGACACGATCGGCGACCTGGTCGTCGCGGAGATCGTGGCTGAGATCCCGGCCTACCGAGCGCTCGACGTCCGGCAGCTCGCCGAGGTGCGGGCGATCGCGCTCTGGGTGTTACGGCGGATCCTGGATATCTGGGTCGAAGGTGCCGAACTGGGCGACGACGACCTGGCCCGGGTGCGCGGCATCGGCGCCGCGCGAGCCGCCGACGGGCGGCCGCTGCCGAGCGTCCTGCGGGCGTACCGGGTGGCGGCGACCACGGCGATCGACCAGATCGTCGAGCTGGTCGAACCGATGCTGACCGTCGCTGACACGATCGCGTTCGCGCGGCTGTGGCTGACCAGCTTCGATCAGCTGACCGAGGCGATCTACGAGGGATACAGCGCCTCCGCGGAGAGGTTGACCGCCGACCGCGACCGCGCCCTGCGCGATTTCCTCGACGACCTGCTAGTCGGACGCCAGGCGCATCCGGCTGCGGCGGCTGACCGGTCGCGCGCGCTGGGCATCACGCTCCCCAGCCCGCCCCGGCTCCTGGTCGCCGAACGCGAGCCGGCGGACGCGCCCGCCGCGCCGACCGCCGGTGCGCCTGATGCCGGTTCGCACGCCGACGGGCGGCGGCGGAACGTGCGGGGTGGCGCCCAGGCGGCGCCCGGCCCGGTACTGCGCCTCGCCCAGGAGCTCGCGGCCCAGCTCTGCCCGGACGGTGGTGCGCTGAGCACCGTACGCGGCCAGCGCGCCGTCCTGCTACTACCACTGCGCGACGAGGAGACGATCCGCGCCGCTCTCCTCGACCACGGCTGCCGTGGCTGCGCGATCCGGCCGCCGCGCCCGGACACGCTCGTGGACGCCTACCGGCTGGCCTCCCTGGCGCTCGACCTCGCGCCCGCGGACGCGTACGAGGGTGGTCCGTTGCTGGGGGAGTCGGACGGGTACGCGCTGGCGCTGCTCGCCGGGCGTCCACCCGCGGAGCCGGAGACGGTGGCGCGGGTGTTGCTCGGCGCGCTGCTGGACCCCGGCCAGGAGCACGTCCGCCAGGGCCTGGACGCGTTCCTGGCCGCCGGATCGGCCACGACCGCGGCCGCGATGGTCGGGCTGCACCCGCAGAGCCTGCGATACCGGCTCCGGCGGGTCCGTGAACTCACCGGCCGCGACCCGCGCCGCAGCTGGGACCGGTTCGTGCTCGATCTCGGGTCCCGGATCGCCGCCTCGCCGCTCGGCGCCGCGCCGTCCGGGGTGCCGGGAGACTGATGACCGCTCGACGAAGGAGCTAGATGAGCGACGAACACCTCGTGTCCGAACGCGGGATCACCGCCGGGGAGCGGTACGCCGACGGCGACGAGTGGGAGAACCGCCGCACTGCCGGGCCGAACCTCTGGAAGACGCTCGGGTACCGGAGGGCCGGCTGGGCGCCGGGCCGCAGCGTGGTCGAGTGGGAGGCCACCGTCGACTACTGCTTCCCGGCTGCGGGCGGGCCGATCGTCCAGGGCGGGCTCGTGACCGCGCTGCTGGACGCAGCGATGGGCGGAGCGTGCTGGACGGTGCTCGACCGGGACCAGGCGTTCCTCACCGCGGACCTGCGGGTGGAGTTCCTCCGCAGCGCCCACCCGGTGCTGCTGCGCGCGACCGGCGAGGTGATCCGGCGAACCCGGCGGGTGGTCTTCTGCGCCGCCGAGTTGCACGACGCGGACGGCGTCCTGCTGGCCACCAGCCGGTGCACCCAGGTGCTGCTACCGGCCGGCGGCCGCGCCGGACGCTACGGCCCGCCGGAGGCCGACGGCGGCCCGCCACGAGATGCCCGCGGCTGACCGTTGGCGGCTACTCCTCTTTCCCTCTGGCCACGCCGCGGACGCCCGCGAGGATCAGGTCGACGAGCTGATCGAGGTACTCGTCGCTGCGCTCGCGGGCGACGTCGCGCAGCTCCACCGGTGTCACCGCCACGTGCATGATCGTCGTCCCGAGGATCGCGTCGAGCACGAGCGCCGGTGACGTGCCGGGCGGCAGCTCGCCCCGAGCCGTCGCGCGCCGCACGATCTGGCGCGCGGCCAGCACCGTGGGGTGCGTCAGCCGGTCACGATGCTCGGCGAACTCGTCGTGGACCGCGCTCTCGACGACCAGCCGCATGTACGTGATGCCGCCGTCGGCCCAGAACATGCTGAGCAACTGCGCGCCGAGGTGCCGCAGGTCCGACCGGATGTCGCCGGTGTCGATCGAGACGTCCACCGACGCGCGCGCCGCCAGAGCGTCGAACAGCAGTTGCTGTTTGCTGTCCCACCGCAGGTAGAGCGAGGCCTTACCGACGCCGGCGGCACGGGCGACACCGTCGATCGTGAAGCCGGCCCACCCTTTCTGGCCGAACAACTCGATCGCGGCACGAAATACGCGGTCCTCGAGCGCGGGATCGCGCGGTCGGCCCCGCGGTGCGGGCGTACGAGTGGGCGAGGTCGTGGTCACAGGCTGTCCCCCACAGCTTTGGGTCGTGGGTCGTGGGCCGGGCGTGAGAAGCAATCGAGCCTACCTCCGCCCTGCCCGCGGAGGTGCCGGGTCGTACTGGCCCGGTCGGGCCTTTCTGCCCGCCGAACGGGGGGCCGCGACACGAGTTTATTCCGTACGTCATCGAGAGTTAATCGGCGCCGATTGGACTGGAGAACGCCCGAACCGGGTGACGACCCGACCGCGAGCTGAATCGGTTCTGACCGAGCAGGGGGAAACGATGAGGACGACCAGGGTTGCGGCGGTCGCCGCGCCGTTCGGACGCGATCTCGACGAGTGTTTCGGCCGGATCGAGCGGGTGCTCGCGCTCGCGAGGGCACGTGGCGTGCAACTCGTGGCGCTGCCAGGGGCCTGCCTCGGCGGCTACCTGCCGACCCCGAACGCCGGCGACGCCCAGCCCGGGAACGGGGACGGGCAGACGGGGGAAGCCCCGCCCGCGCTCGACCCGGACGGGCCGGAGATCCGGCGGCTGGCCGCGCTCGCCGGCGACATGGTGGTCTGCGCGGGCTACTACGAGCGTGGGGTTGACCGGACCAACAACGGTCCTGATCGGATCGTCCGATACAACAGTGCCGTGTGCGTCACGGGGGACGGAGTACTCGGACGCCATCGAAATGGTGACCAGTTTGGCGCCTTCGCTACTCCAGTGGGCAGAATCGGGATGATGATCAGCTACGACAAGGCCGCTCCCGAGGCCGCCCGCGCGCTCGCCGCCGATGGCGCGGCGATCGGCGTCTGCCTCTCGGCCTGGCCCGCCAGCCGCACGAACCCGTCTCCCGACCTCGGCCGCGACCGGTGGACCCGCCGGTTCGACCTCTTCGACCAGGCACGTGCGGTCGAGAACCAGCTGCTCTGGCTGTCGGCAAACCAGTCCGGCCGGTTCGGCGACCTGCGTTTTGTCGCGAGCGCGAAGGTCGTCGACCCGGGCGGTGACGTGCTCGCCACGACAGGGTTCGCGGCCGGCGCCGCGGTGGCGGACGTGGACGTGGACGAGGCGGTCGGGTTGGCGCGCCGCGCGATGGCCGATCGGGTGAGTGTCCGCGGCACGGCCCGAGAAAGCGTTCCGGTCGCAGCGTGGCAGTGAATTCTTTTCGACCGACCCCTGCGGACGGCGCTCAGCCTGCGAAATCTCTGAGGTTGAAAAGAGTTCAGTTGAGGTTCTGGCTTCGCTTCCGGTCACGGCAACGCGGCGGTAGTTCCGGTCGCGCGTCCGCGCGCCCGCCTCGGCGTCGGCCGACGCCCGGCCCGGCCACGCCGTTACAGGTCGTGGTCGTCGGCGGCGGCATCGGCGGCCTGGCCGCCGCGCTGCTGCTCGGGCGTCGTGGCCACCGCGTGGTCGTCGTCGAACAGGAACCGGTCGCGGCACCGGCCTCGCTGGAGGACGCCCGCTGGTGGTGGCGGTCGAGCGCGCCGCAGGCCGCCCACGCGCACGTGTTCCCGGCGCGCTGCCGGGAGTTGCTCGCCGCCGAGGCGCCCGACGTGCTGGCCGCTCTGCGCCGCGCCGACGTCACCGAGGTACGCCTGACCCGGCAGGCGCCGGGCACGCTGACCGGCCCGGTCGACGACGATCCGCGGCTGGTCGCGCTGGCCGCCCGGCGGTCGGTGTTCGAATGGGTCCTGCGGCGTGCGGTGCTCGCCGAGCGGGGCGTCACGATGCTCTCCGGCCTGCCTGCGTTCGGGCTGGTGCTCGACGGGGCGGACGTCCCGAAGGTCACCGCCGTCCGGCTGAGCGGCGGCCACCTGCTGACCGCGGACCTGGTGGTGGACGCCGCCGGTCGGCGGTCGCCGGTTCCGGACTGGCTGACCGCGGCGGGCGCGCCCGCGCCGGTGATCGAGGAACTCCCGGGCGGCGTCACCTCGCACACCCGGTTCTACGGGGTCCGCGGCGGAGCGAAGCCGCCGACCCGGGTCGTGGGCGGCGTCTACGACGGGTACGCGTGCCGGTTGGTCCCGGCCGACGCCGGTGCGTTCGCGGTGACGTTCGAGGTGCCCGAGGACGAGCGGGCGTTCGACGGCCTCGTCGACGGCCGCGCGTTCGACCGGGCCGCCTCGGCCGTGCCGGGGATCGCCGAGTGGCTCGACCCGAGCCGGTCCCGCCGGCTGACCAGGGTGGCCAGGCTGACCAGCGCGGACAACCGATTGCGGCGGCTGACCCGGGACGGACGCCCGCTGGTCGCCGGTGTGCTCCCGGTGGGCGACGCCGTCTGCGCGACGTCGCCGGGGCTCGGGCACGGCGTGGCGCTGGCCATGCTCTCCGCGGTCCGGCTGGTGCAGGCCGTGGACACGAACCCCGGCGTCGGCCGAGCGGACGCCGAGGCCCGGACGCTCGCGATGGACGCGGCGATAGCAGCCGAGATCGCACCGTGGTTCCACGACGCCGCGGTGCGCGACCGTGGTGTCACGGTCACCGCGCCGAGCCCGGAGGCCCCGCTGACGTATCCCGAGCTGACGCTGGCCGCTCAGCGGGATCCGCGGGTCTGGACGGCGCTCACCCGGCTGCAGAACCTGCTGGTGCTGCCGTCCGCGGTGCTCGCCGACCCGGACATCGTCGCGCGGGCCCGCGGGGTGCTGGCGTCCGGGTGGCAGCCCGAACCGGACGACGTCCCGAGCCACGACGAGCTGGTGGCGCTGCTCTCCGAACAGCGCCACCTCGCCGTAGCGGCCTCAGGCCAGTAGCTCCCGGAACGACGCGCACGTAATGCGCACGGCCTTCTCGGACGCCGGGGAGATCCCCGGCAGTCCGAAGAAGCCGTGGATCAACCCGTCGAACCGGTGCGCGATCGTCCGGACACCGGCCGCCTCGAGCGCCGCCGCGTACGCGTCACCCGCGTCGCGCAGCGGGTCGAACTCGGCGGTGACGACGACGGCCGGCGGCAGCCCGTCCAGGCGTCCGCGCAGCGGCGACAGCCGCGGGTCGGCGAGCTCGGCGGACGGCGGCACGTAGTTCGCGCTGAACCACACCATGTCGGCGCCGGTCAGGAAGTACCCGTCGGAGTTCTCGGACATCGACGGGTACACGTCGGCGAAGTCCGTCGCCGGGTAGATCAGCAGCTGGGCGGCGATCACGTCCCGCCGCTCCTGGGCGACGACCGCGGCGAGGTTGCCACCGGCGCTGTCCCCGGCCACGGCCACCCGGGCGGCGTCCCCGCCCAGCGAGGCGACGTGCGACAGCGCCCACTCCACCGCGGTCAGCGCGTCGTCCACCGGGCCGGGCCATTGCGACTCCGGCGCGAGCCGGTACCCGACGCTGAGCACGACCGCGCCGACCTCGCGGCAGATCCACCGCACCTGGTCGTCGTGCGTGTCGATGTCGCCGATCACGAACCCGCCGCCGTGGAAGAACACGATCGTCGGCACCGGGCCGTCAGCCTCCGGCCGATACACCCGCCCGGGTAACGCGACACCCTCGCTGTCGATCGTCACGTCCTCCACGGACGCGACCGGCACCAGCGATTCCGGCTGGCGCGCGTCGACCGTGAAGCGGCGGAAGTTCAGCCGCGCCGCTTCCGGGGTGCCGTCGCTCAGCTTCGGGACGCCGGGCGCGTTCAGCAGGGCGAGTAAGGGCTGGAGGGACTCGTCGACGGGCAAGGTGCTCTCCTAGATTTTCGCGGTGCTGTGCTCGCCGAAGAACCGGCCGCTCGCGGTGACCTCGGCCTCGAACTGCGGAACCATCGTCCGGGCCTGGCTGAGCAGCACCCGTTCGAACAGCGGTCCGAGGACCAGCGTCCGCAGTGCCGAGACGACGGCGATGGACTTCGGGACGTACACCTTGCGCGCGCGCCGCGCGATGCCGTCGAGCAGCGCGGACGCGCAGTCCTCCACCGAGACCTCGGTGCCCAGCGGGCCGGGCAGGCGGCGCTGGTTCTGCCGGAACGTGCCCAGGTCGTGCTTGAGGTCGCGGGTCATGTCGGTGTCGATCCAGATCGGATGTGCCGACCCGACGGTCACGCCCTTGTGTGCCAGCTCCAGCCGCAGGCCGTTCGCGAACTGCTCGACGCCGGCCTTCGACGCGGCGTACGGCGTCATGCCGGGCAGGATCGTGAACGCGGCGGCCGACGAGATCAGCTGGTAGTGCCCGCGGCTCGCGGTGACCGCCGACAGCGTCGAGGTCACGGTGCGGACCACACCGATCAGGTTCACCTCGATGACCTTGGCGACCGCCTCCGGCGGCGTCACCGCCACCGTGCCGTGGTTCGCGATCCCCGCGTTGGCGACGACGACGTCGATCGCGCCGTGCGCCGCGAGCGTGCTCTCGACCGCGGCGGTCATCGCCTCCTGATCGGTGACGTCGCACTCCGCCCAGCTGTGGCCGGGCCCCAGCGTCTCGGCGAGCGCGGCCAGGCGGTCGGGTTCGAGGCCGAGCAGCGCGACTCGCGCTCCGGCGGCGGCGGCCTGTCTGGCCAGCTCCGCGCCGATGCCGCGGGCGGCGCCGGTGATCAGTACGGTCTTACCGGCCAGGGACATCCGTTGTGACATGGTTTCGCTCCATTGTCAGCGGCCGTGGTACCAGTCGGTACCAGACTGCGGGTGACGGTACCATTCCGGGCGAGGAGGGGTACAGAGGTGACTTCTGCCGCGACGCGTGGTGCCGATCCGGAGCTGGCCACCCCGATCGAGAGCATGAGCGGGCATCGGGGCCGTCTGCTCGCAGGCATGGCCGCTGCTCTGGTCGAAAAGGGGTATGGGGCGGTCACGATCGCCGACATCGCCCGACACGCCCGCGTCTCCAAGCGGACGTTCTACGAGCACTTCGCCGACAAGCAGGAGTGCTTCCTCGCCGTGTACGCGGCCGCGAGCGACCGGCTGCTGCAGCTGGTCGGCGAGGCCGCGCGTCCGGAGCTGGACTGGGTCGAGCAGGTACGGGCGGCCGTGCACGCGTATCTCTCGGCGTTGCAGAACGAGCCCGCGCTCACCCGCACGATGCTGCTCGAGTTGCAGTCCGCCGGGCCGGAGGCGCTGCGGCTGCGCAGGAGAGGGCAGCAGGACTTCGCCACGCTGCTGCTCGACCGGGTCGCCCAGGGCGTCCGGGAACACCCGGGGGCCCGGCCGATCTCACCGGCGATGGCAACCGCGGTGATCGGCGGGCTCAACGAGCTCGTCCTGGAGGCGGTCGAGGACGGCCGGGCCGACCGGCTCACCGACCTGGGCCCCGTCGCCACCGACTTCGTTCGTGCGGTGCTGGTTTCCCCACAAGACTGAGAGGTAGGAGGCCGGGGCGCCGCCGCCCCGGCCCCGCAGGCCTCAGACCTCGAGGTCGCTCTCGATCCGGCTGAGATGGTGCCGCGCCATCGCCAGGTTGGCGCGCTGGCGGTCCAGCGAGATGTAGAGGAACAACCCCTTACCCGAGCGAGACTGCACGGGGCGGATCATGTGGTACTGGTGCCGCAGCGTGATCAGGATGTCCTCGATGCTGTCGCCCAGGTTCAGCATCTCCATCGTGCGCATCTTCGCGCGGACGACGTCGGTGTTGCCTGCCGCGGCGACGTTGAGATCGAAGTCCTTCGTTCCGCCCAGCGTGCCGAGCGCCATGCCGCTGTTGTAGTCCACGAGCGCCACGCCGATCGATCCCTCGATCGTCATGGCCTCTTTCAACGCGGTGTCAACGGATGCCATGTCTTCTCCTTCTACGAGATTGAGGTCGCGCCCGGCGGGCGCGGGTGTTACCGGTTGCTGGGGAGTCGCCGACCACCTCCTCTCATCGGCGTTCCGCCGCGCTCACGGCGTCCAGCAGGAGGGCCAGCCGGTTCGCGACCTGTCTGGCCTCCAGGTGGAGCCGCCCGATGTTGGTCTCCTCGCCGGTCACGACCGTCAGCACCGCGCGCGGACCGGCCGCGTACGTCGCGACGTATCCGTGCGTGCCGCGCGTGACGGTCTCGGCGAAGTTGCCCGGTCCCACCGTCTGGATCAGACGCTGGCTCAGCCCGAGGACGGCCGCCGACAGCGCGGCCAGCCCGTCCGGCTCGATGCCGTGGGTGTCGTGCGCGACCAGCCGCCCGTCCACGCTCGCGACCAAGCTGCCTGCCACGTGGCGGACCCGGTCGCGCAAACCTCGGATCTCGGCCAGCACGTCCGCCTCGATCTCGCGCTCCACCCCACTGCCTCCATCGGTTCCGAACGCCTTCTTTCCGATCAGCCGGGTCGGCCGCTTCGGCAGTGCCGTACCGAGCCGCGGGCCGGGCAGCTCGGACGTACGGCGGGGTCCGAGCGGCCAGCGCGCGGTCACCGCAGACCCTCGAGCGCGGTACGGACCCGGGACAGCAGGCCCTGGTCCGGTTCCGGCACGTCGAGGATCGAGTTGTCAGACCGCCCGTCGGCTCGCGGTCCGACCGGCACGACACCGCGGAGCGCCGCACCCGGCTGACGGCGCGGCAGTGGCGTGGGCTGTCCCGGGTTGTCCCGACGGGGGAGGTCCGGCTTGCGCCTGCTGCCGCTCCCGCGGCCGGCGGCGTTGAGCAGACCCGACCGCCAGCCCTCGGTCTCCGGCTGCGGCTCCGCGGGGGTGCTGTCCTCAACTGCCGGTGTGGACGCCGTCCGAGCGGCCGATTCGCGCTGGACGCCGTTCTTCGGGGCGTCGTCGGCCGTACTCCATGTCGGCGCCTCGGTCGTACCGCGAGCCGCCACCCGGATCAGACCGGCGGTGACCAGCCGCCTGGCCTCCAGCACCGAGTTGAACGCCGACCGCCCGAGGAGCCGAGCCAGCTCCCGCGGAGAACGGCGCCCGTCGGCGTGGACGATCAACTCCCACTGCACGTCGGTGAGGACGACGTGGTGCCGTCCCAACCGTCCCGCGGCGACCACCGGCTGGTCGTCGATGTCGCCCGGTGGCGTCCGTTCGAGTAATCGGCGCCGCTTCCGCACCTGCGCGTCGAGCCCGGCGGTGCCGACCCGCCGCAGCGCGCCCCACCAGTGGCCTTCGCCCGGCGCGAACCGGACCGGCCCGGCCTCCGCGGGCGACGCGGTGAGCAACACGTACGCCCCGTCGATGATCGCCGCGCTGGTGCACAGCTCGGCCTCGCCCCGGCTGAGCGCGCCGGACTTGATCAGGACCTCGCCGACCTGCCCGGCCGCGGCACCGGCGGTCCAGGCGGTCTGGAACACCGCGGGCGACACAGTGCCGGACGCCTGTAACAGGCAGTCGACGCCCGGCGCCGCGGACGTGTGGACGTAGTAGACCTCGCCGTCGACCAGGTAGATCGACCCGCCGACGGTGCCCTCGACGTGCAGCGCCCCGGTGGCGCGTGCCGCGGTCAATTCGTCCAGTGCCTCCGGAACAGCCGCCCAGCGGCGGGGACCGTCCACCGTGGCCACAGCCTCCACCGACGCGGTGGCTCTCGGCGCCGACATCAGCCGAGCACCAGGTCGGCGGCGAGCCCGGCGAGCCGGTGCCGGGCGATCGCGAGGTTGGCGTGTTCCCGGTCCAACCACAGGTAGAGGAAGAGTCGGCTGTCCAGCTTCGCGTTGAGGAACCGCAGGACGTGGTACCGGGCGGCGGACGCCACGACGATGTCCTCGACGACGTCGCCGACGGCAGAGACCGCGAACGTTGCGTTCTCCAACGCGGCGCGCGCGACCTCGGTGGCGCCGGCGGCAGCGGGCTCCTCACCGCACGGCCAGTCGCCCGCGCTGCCTACGGCGAGCCCGGAGGCATAGTCGACCAATCCGGCGCCGAGGACGCCGGGGATGGACATGGCGTGGCGGAGGCTCTCGTCGATCCCGGGCACACGTCACCTCTCCGTGCCGGTGAGGCCGGCCCGCGCGGTTACTGGTGAGCAGCCAGTGCCGAGCGGGGCCAGCCGGTCGTGCGCCCCGGGGGGATCTTACGACTACAGCCAGCGCTGATGTGAGCGCTGTGCGTATTCTGTTAGGTTCGGGTTTATACGTCCACGTATCGATTTGCCCGGGCGGCCTGCCGTCGCAGGTCAGGGCCTTCGAGGGGACGTCGGGCGGCCGCCCGGTTCCGGTTGGTCGATACCGCCCGTATGCTCGGCGCTCGTCAGAGTTTGCGGGATATCGACGCTCAGCGGAGGCGTGCGCGTGGCGGTCCACGCCGGAAGCACCGGGGTCGTGGTGGCCTCGGCGGTCGTCGACGCCGTTGCCCACCGCTGGTGGCAGATCGCCAACGAGACCTGCTTCGTCCCGATGAGTTCGGCCGAGATCGAAGCCGAGTTGCGGGGCCACACCGCCCGGCTCCTCCGGTCGCTCTCCACGGTTCCGTTCCGCACCACCCCGGCCCGTGAGGTCGGCACGGCGCTGGTGGCCCGGCACTTCGCTGATCCGGACTTCATCGGCCGGACCGTCGAGCTGTTCGACGACACGGTGCTGGCGCCGCTCGGCGTCCCGACCGCGTCCCGGGTCGTCCGGGGACCGAACGGCAACGCCGATCGCTCCACGCGGCTCTCCGCGCTCCGGTCCGCGCTCGTGGCCGGTTACACCGAGGCGCTGCGGGCGCAGACGCTCGCCCAGCAGGAGGAGTTGCGCCGGGCCGACCTGCACGCCCGGAGCGAGCTGGAGGCGGCGTCCCGTGCGCACGCCGCCCGCTTCCGCGCGGTGTTCGAGAACGCGGCCGTCGGCATCGCGATCAGCGAGTGGGACGGCACGATCCTGGAGGCCAACCCGGCGCTCCGGGCGATGCTCGGCTACACGCTCCGGCAACTGCGCCAGCGGCGGCTGGACGATCTGGTCCACCGGGACGGTGCGTTCGCCGGCCCGACCGACGTGGGGGTACGCGGCGAGAACGGGATGCCGGTCTCCGGCGAGCGCCCGCTCGTCGTCAACGGTGGCGGCGTCATCTGGGCACAGCTGACGACGTCGGTCATCACGCCGGGCGAGGACTCGTTCGAGCCGCCACCGCCCGGCGGCCCCGGCCGGGAGCTCTCGCCGGTCGGTGAGACGAGCGGCGTCCGATACCAGCTCACGGTGGTCGAGGACGTCACCGAGCGCCGCCGGATGCGCGCCCGGCTCGTCCACCAGGCGCTGCACGATCCGCTGACCAGCCTGCCCAACCGCGCGCTGTTCTTCGACCGGCTCCGCGAGGTGCTGGTTCGCACCGGGCCGCGCGACCCGGTCGGCATCCTGATCATCGACATCGACGGGCTGGCTGCGGTCAACGACAGCCTGGGGCACGAGGCCGGTGACCAGATCCTCGCGTCGGTGGCCGACCGGCTCACCGAGGAGATCGCCAGGGCCGGCCATCTGGTCGCGCGCATCGACGGGGACGACTTCGCGGTCCTGGTCGGGCCGGGTGGCTACCGCGGGGCCGCCGAGGCGCTGGCTCGCCGGGTGCTCGCGGTGCTGGCCCGTCCGTTCGCCGTGGGCGCGCACGCGATCCCGGTGACCGCGACGATCGGTGTGGCCGAAGTGGACGCGGCAGGCGTCGACGCGTCCGGGATGCTGCGGGCGGCGCAGACCGCGCTGGAGTGGGCCAAGGCCGACCCGACCCGCTCCTGGGCGGCGTTCGAGTCCGGCCGCGGCGAGCGGGAGACGGCCCGGCGCCGGCTCGCGGCCGCGATGCCGGCGGCGCTGGAGAGCGGCGCGTTCCAACTGGACTTCCAGCCGATCGTCGGGTTCGCGGACGGCACGGTGCGGGCCGCCGAGGCGCTGGTGCGATGGAAGCATCCGCGGTTCGGGGTACTCGGCCCCGCGCAGTTCATCCCGCTGGCGGAGGAGACCGGGTTCATCGTCCCGTTGGGACGGTGGGTGCTGGCCGAGGCGTGCAGGCAAGCGTCCGGCTGGCGGACGTCCGGCGGGCAGGCGCCGGTGGTGAGCGTCAACATCGCCGCGCGGCAGGTGACCGACCCCTCGCTGCTCAACGACGTCGCCGTGGTGCTGGACCGGACCGGGCTGCCACCGGAACGGCTGCAGCTGGAGATCACCGAGAGCGCGATCGTCGGCAGCGTCGAGGCGCCGAGCGAGGTGTTGCAGGCGCTGGCCGGCGAGGGCGTCCGGATTGCGATCGACGACTTCGGCTCCGGCTTCTCCAACCTCTCGACGCTGCGGCACCTCCCGGTGCGGGAGCTGAAGCTGGCCGGGCCGTTCCTCCAGGACATCGCGAACGAACCACCAGCGGTGGGGCCGGGGGAGGCCGCGGCAGCTCCGGCGGCGATCGCGCAGGCCGGACGGGCGCTCGAGCGGCGTCCGGCGGATCGGGAGGCCGGTGCCGACCACGACGTCGTCGGTGCGCTGGTCGGGCTGGCGCACGCGCTCGGGCTCAGCGTCACCGCCGAGGGCGTCGAGACCGCCGGACAGGCCGAGCGCCTGCGGGAGATGGGCTGTGACGCCGGGCAGGGCTGGTACTTCGCCAGCCCGATGCCGCCCGACGAGTTCGCCGCGTCCCTGGCGCAGGCCTAGTTCCGGGCCTGACCCCCCTCGGTGGCGAGGTCGGCCGACGCGAGGGTCTGCCAGGTCACCAGGACGACCGTGCTGATCCGGACCGCGTGCAGCCGCACCGATCGCCGCGCCACGTCGTCCACAGTGTTCTCGCCGTCCGCGGGCCAGGGGGCGGTCACCAGCGCACCGGTCGCCAACGCCCGGCGGCAGGCGTTGAGCAGCAGCGTCGCCGGCGGGCCCGGGAAGAGCGAGCTCGCGGTCGCGCGCAGCAGCCGCTCCCGGGACCGGCCGGTCCAGCCCACCGCGGGCCGGTTGGCGTGGTCGATCTGGAAGTCGGCCACCGCGCCACGCTCGGTCGGTACCGGGCTCACCACCATCGCCGGCTCGCCGAACGCGTTCAGCGCCCGGTCGATCCAGTTTCCCCGTCCGCCGTCCGCGCCGACCGCACCGGACCGCGCCACGACGTCGGCGGCGATCTGGACGAGCTTCACGTTCGTGCTCTGCGAGAGCGTGACCAGTCGCGTGAACGCGGCCTCATCGTCCACTCCGTAGCGCTCCATGAACACGCCCTTGGCCTGTTCGATGACGGCGCGACGGCTCATCGCCTCGCGCAGGCCGTCGATTTCGGCCCGTGCCGTCAGAAGCTCGTCGCGCAGCGTCGCGACGTCGCTCGGGGTCGCGGAGTCACCCGCAGCAACCACTAGCCAGCCACCCCTCCCATTAGGGCGGCTGGCTGCTCAACCGTGTTCCCGAAGATGTGCGGCTGCCATTATGCCGATCGTCCGCGAGTGGTGCTGCAACCCCGTCCCCGGTCGGTGACCCGAACGTGACCGGACGTCAGCCCAGGAGCCAGCGAGCGCCCAGCAGAAGGCACGTGAGCGCGACGAACGCGAACAGCGCGACCCAGAGCAACGGATGGAGCCCGGTCAACCGCGCGAGCTGGTCGGCGTCCGACTGTGGGGCTTGTCCGCGGCGGCGGAGCCGCTGCAGTTCGACCACCGGGCGGGCGCCGCCGACGAGCAGGAACCAGGTGAACGCGTAGGCGAACCCGGCCTGCGCGGTGGGCGTGCCGAACCACGACACGACGAACACGAGGCCGCCGGTCACCAGCACCGACGCGACACCGTAGACGTTGCGGATCATCACCAGCAGCGCGGCGAGCCCGACCACGGCGAGCCAGAGCAGCGCGGTGATGTGCCCCGCGGTGAGCAGGACCGCGCCGAGCAGACCCAGCAGCGACGGCGTGATGTAGCCGGCGGCGCCGGTGGCCACCATGCCCGGCCCGTACGGCTTGCCGCGAGAGACCGTCACGCCGGAGGTGTCGGAGTGCAGGCGGATGCCGGTCAGCCGCCGGCCGCTCAGCACCGCCGCGGCCGCGTGGCCGCCCTCGTGTGCGATCGTCACGACGTTCCGGGAGATCCGCCAGAGCGGGTGCGGGACGACCGCTACCAGCGCTACGACCGCGGCCGTCAGCACGAGCCACCGTGGCGGGTCGGGCTGCGTCCCCAGAACGTTGGTCCAGACCTCGCTCAGGCTCCGCCCGTCCACCTGGCTCCTTCGCGATCCGCCTGCAACTGTCGCGGGCAGGGTCGCACATCCCCACCAGCGTCGGTCGAGCAGGCGGGGGTGGGCGTTTACGGAGGGTGGTGCCCCTGTGATCAGAGCGTGAGATAATCCATTATTGGGGTCATTGAAACCTATCGGACTCAGTGTCCGATTCGGCAGTTGTGGCACTTGCGAGGGGGAGCGATGCGGGGAGATTCCGCGGGTAGGACGGCCGGCGGCCTGGTCGTCGCCGTCGGTCTGGTCACCGCCGTTGCCGGCGGCCTGTTCGGGACCCCGGCGCACGCGGCCACCGGGACCACCGAAGCGACCGGCCACCGGGCCATCGGGGATACCGGCACAAAAGCCGGGACGACGTCCGGCACGGTCGAGGGGCAGGGCGAGCCCACCGAGGGCACGCCGGGCGCCGGGAGCAGCTGGACGGTACGCCGGTCGGTCACCGACGGGGTGACGGTGACGGTCACGGGCGCGATTCCCGCGGGCGTCACGGAGTCGGTCACCGAGTCGGTCGGTGGGGCCGTGACCGGGGCGGTCGCCGGGACCGTATCCGGGTCGGTTGATACCGGCCTGCCCATTGGGTCCAGCTGGACCTGACCGTTGCGCCGAATTCGTGCACCTTTCCGGGAAGACCGATCAGCAGGTCCTGCATGATGTGATCGCCGAAGCTGGGCCGTCCGTGCTCCTTTCATCCGGATGGACGGGCTGGAAACTGCCGGGGAGGTGCGCGTGGCCGACGTGACGAGGCGGCGCATCGCCGGGGTGCCGACCCGTCTCTGGCCACTCGTTCTCGTCACCGCCGCGGTCGGCGCCGCGGGCACCCAAGCGGCGATCACGGTCGCCGGCGGGGGCCTCGCGCCCGCCTGGCTGATCCCGATCTTCATCGGGTTGTTCCTGGTCGGCGAGGCCACGCAGCTGCACGTCCAGCTGCGCCGCGAGACGCACTCGTTCTCGATCTCCGAGATTCCGCTGGTCCTCGGCCTGTACTGGCTCTCGCCGCTGGCGCTGGTGCTCAGCCGGCTGACCGCGGTGATCGTGGTCAACGCGGTTCGCCGCACCACGCCCCACAAATTCGTCACGAACACCACGGTGGCCGCCGCCGAGACCGGCGTCGCCGTCGCGGTGTTCGCGTACATGAGCCCGCTCGACACCACTCAGCCGCTGCTCTGGATCTCGATGCTGCTCGCGGTGGGGCTCGCCGACTTGGTGAGCTTCGCGGGCATCCTGGCCGCGATCACGCTCTACGAGGGGCGCCCGGCGCCGGTCGCGGTGACCCGGCTGGTGATCGCCTCGATCTCGGTCGGTGTGCTGAACACCACGGTCGGCCTCGTCGTGCTGATCGTGCTCAAGGTCAACATGCTGGCGCTGGTGTTGCTGGTCGTGCTGGCGGTGGTGCTCGTCATGGGCTACCGCGCCTACGCTCAGTTCCTCGCCCAGCACAAGAGCCTGGGGGAGTTGTACGCGTTCACCAGGGCGGTGAGCACGGCCAGGCAGGAGAACAGCCTCGCCGACACGATGCTGACCAGGGTTCGGGAACTGCTCTCCGCGGAGTCCGCCACGCTCTGGATGCCGGCCCTCGGACGCCACCCGGAGACCGCGCTGGTCGCCCGGGTCGACCAGGCGGGCCTGATCGACGAACAGCTGGGTGAGGACCCGATCCGGCGTCGGGTGCTCGACACCGGCGTCACCGTGCATCTGGGCCCCCGCGGCGCCAACGCCGACCTGCGGCTGCGCCGGGCACTGCGCGGACGCGACGTCAAAGACCTGATCGTGGTCCCGCTCCGCTCGGGCACCGCGGTCGTCGGCTGCCTGGAGGTCGCCGACCGGCTGCACGACCTGGCGACGTTCGGGGCCGCGGACGTCCGGCTGCTGGAGACGCTCGCCGCGCACGCCGCGGTTGCCGTGGAGAACTCCCGCCTGGTCGAGCGGCTGCGTTATGACGCGTATCACGACACGACGACCGGGCTGCCGAACCGTCGCCGGCTGGTCGAGGCCGTCGAGGCCGCGATCGCCGTCGATCCGGTGCCCGACGAGGTCGTGGCGCTGCTCGAGTTCGATATCGACGCCCTGCGCGGCGTCAACGAGACGCTGGGCCACAAGGCGGGTGACCGGCTGCTCGCTGAGGTCGGACGCCGTCTGCGCGAACACGCGCCGGACGGTGCCCTGGTCGCGCGCCTCGGTGGCGACGAGTTCGCGGTGCTGCTGCGCGCGTCGGGCGTCGACTGCGTGGTGGCGCTCGCCACCGACCTGCGGCGGGTCGCGATCGAGCCGTTCCCGCTGGAGAACTTCACGATCGAGGTCGGTGCCGCGGTCGGCGTCGTCCTGTTCCCCGACCACGCCGACGACAGCGAGACGCTGCTCCGCCGGGTCGATGCGGCCACCGACGCCGCGAAGGCGTTGCCACGTGGCGTGGCGGTCTACAGCGGCGCGATGGAGTCGCGCAGCGTCCACCGGCTGGGGTTGGTGCCCGAGCTTCGGCGGGCGATCGAGCAGGACGAGCTGACCGTCCACTACCAGCCCAAGGTGGCCCTGGCGACGCGCGAGCTGATCGGCGTCGAATGCCTGGTCCGGTGGAACCACCCGGAGCAGGGCCTGCTGATGCCCGGCGAGTTCGTGCCGGTCGCCGAGCACACCGGCCTGATCGGGCCGCTCACCCGGTGGGTGCTGCGGAACGCGCTGGCCGAGTGCCGCCGCTGGCAGGACCAGGGGCGTCCGCTCGGGGTCTCGGTCAACCTGTCCGCCCGCACGCTGCAGGACCCGGACTTCCCCGACGAGCTCGACCAGTTGCTCGCCGACGCCGGGGTGCCGCCCGAGCTACTCACGCTGGAGATCATCGAGGGCGGCGCACTGACCGATGCGGAGCGCCCATTGGCGACGCTGCGGCGGCTCGCCGAGCGGGGCGTCCGGCTGTCCCTCGACGACTTCGGGGTCGGGACGTCGGCGTTCAGTTACCTCCGCACGATCCCGGTCCACGAGATCAAGATCGACCGCTCGTTCGTCCTGGGCATGAACACCGACGCGGCGGACCTCGGCATCGTCCGGTCGATCGTCGGGCTGGGCCGCCATCTGGGGCTCTCGGTGGTGGCCGAGGGCGTCGAGAGCGAGCGGGCGCTGGCGCACCTGGAGGAGATGGGCTGCGACATCGCCCAGGGCTTCCTGTTCGCCCGGCCGCTGCCGCAGGACCGGCTGGAGTCGTGGGTCGCTGCGCGGACCGAATCGACCACGGAGTCGTCGGGGGATCCGTCCGGGGAATCGTCCGGCGACGCCGCAGCGGCCGACGAGGCGACGCGCCGGTTGCGCGTCGTCGGCCAGCACGGATAACCGCTGGTCAGAAGGCTTTTTGTGCGGATGGGCGATACCGATTTCGCATCCGCGGGGCGGGCCGTGTAACCTTTGCAGCGGCTCGCAAGGCCCCCTTAGCTCAGTCGGCAGAGCGTCTCCATGGTAAGGAGAAGGTCTACGGTTCGATTCCGTAAGGGGGCTCCGATTCCGGCCTCGGCCGGTGTGCCCGGCAGTGCAGGCTTGCTGCCATGGCGGTGTAGCTCAGATGGCAGAGCAAGCGGCTCATAATCGCTGTGTCGCCGGTTCAAGTCCGGCCACCGCTACCGCCACTCCCGGTCGGCCACACGGTCGGCCGGTGCCAGGTAAGCTAGTTGGTCGAGTCCCGACCCGATCTTGTAGAAAGAGGCACTCCCGTGGCCGCCACCGACGTCCGACCGAAGATCACGATGGCTTGCGTGGAGTGCAAGAACCGGAACTACATCACTAAGAAGAACCGGCGGAACGACCCCGACCGGCTCGAGGTGAAGAAGTTCTGCCCGAATTGTGGCAAGCACCAGCCCCACCGCGAGACCCGCTAAGAAGTTCTGCGCCGCGTTGGGTTGTGGCAAGCACCAGCCCCACCGCGAGACCCGCTGACTTTCGCGCTCAACGGCGCCGCCCCTGTGGGGTGGCGCCGTTTGTGTGTGAGACGGGCCACGGTCGGCGGCGGGACGTTACCGGTAGGTTGCGGTGAAACTCGACCCGAAGGAGGCGCCGTGGCCGACCGGACAGACGTAGCGCTGGTGAGCGCACGATGAGCGCCGCGGACGCGATCGGGCGCACGTACCCGAAGACCGCGCCCTACGAAGTCGGGCGGGAGAAGATCCGGGAGTTCGCCGAGGCGATCGGCGACCTCAACCCCGCGTACCTCGACCCGGCAGCCGCCCAGAAGCTCGGCCACCCCGACGTGATCGCGCCGCCGACGTTCCCGATCATCTTCACGATGCGCTCGACCGCCGCCGCGACCTTCGATCCGGAGGTGGGGATGGACTACAGCCGGGTGGTCCACGGCGAACAGCGGTTCGTCTACACCCGGCCGGTGCGCCCCGGTGACCGCCTCGTCTGCGAGACGACGATCGAGGACGTGAAGAACCGCGCGGGCAGCATCTTCCTGTCCATGCGTACGGACGTCACCACCGAGGACGGCGAGCCGGTGCTCGCCGCGTACGCGCTGATCGTCTCCCGTGCCGCCGAGAAGGAGAGCTGATGGCCGCCACCGTCTCCTACGACGACGTCGAGGTCGGCACCGCGCTGCCCGCGAAGACGTTCCCGATCCAGCGGCAGAACCTGGTGATGTACGCGGGCGCCTCCGGCGACTTCAACGTCATCCACTGGAACGAGCGGATCGCGACGTCCGTCGGGCTGCCGAACGTCATCGCGCACGGCATGTTCACGATGGCCGAGGCCAGCCGGGTGCTCACCGAGTGGGTCGGTGACCCGGGAGCGGTCGTCGAGTACGGGGTTCGGTTCACCAAGCCGGTCGTGGTCCCGGACGACGACAAGGGTGCCGACCTGCTGGTCTCCGGCGTCGTGACCGAGAAGCTGGACGACCGGCGCGTGGCCGTGGAGCTCACCGCTCACGCCGGCACCGACAGGGTCCTCGGCAAGGCCAAGGCCGTACTCCAGCTCGCCTGACCCGCGACTTGACGCGAAACCGGCCTCTAAGCGCGCCTTAGAGGCCGGTTTCGCGTTATCGGGATTCCGCGACCTATTGACTAAGTAGTGATTGGTCAATAACTTGGGTCCATGAGCCCAGGGACGCGCCTTAGTGCTGACGAGCGACGCGAGATGGTCGTTCGGGCCGCCCTGGTCGAGTTCGCCCGGGGCGGGTTCGACGGCACCAGCACCGAGACGATCGCCCGCCGGGTCGGCATCAGCCAGCCCTACCTCTTCCGCCTGTTCCCGAACAAGAAGGCGCTGTTCGTCGCCACTGTCGACCTCTGCTTCCGCCGAGTCGTCGAAGCGTTCGAGGGCGCTGCCGAAGGCCTGGCCGGCGCGGACGCGATGGTCGCGATGGGTGATGCGTACACCAAGCTGATCGGCGATCGTGACCTCTTGATGCACCAGCTCCAGACCTACGCGCAGTGCGACGATCCGGAGATCCGCCAGGCCGCCCGCAACGGCTACGGCCGGCTCTGGGCGACCGTGCAGCGCATCGGTGGCGCGACCGACGATTCGGTTCGGCAGTTCTTCGCCTACGGCATGCTCTGGAACGTCGTCACGGCGATGAGCCTCGACTCGTACGACGCCCCGTGGGCGCGCCTGTGCGTTCCCGAGGCCATGCGCGAGGGGCTGGAGTTCCTCGACGCCCCGCAGCAGTAACGACCCGAGTCCCGGCGCCGCGGCCGGGACTTTTTTCGACCCAACGAAGTTATTGACCAATCACTACCTGGGGAGCCTCGCCATGTCCGCGCCACCCTCCACGACCCGATGGACGTTCCCCGTGACCACGCTGGCGGCCTTCATGGTGTCGCTGGACAACCTGGTCGTCACCACCGCACTCCCGGAGATCCGCACCTCGCTCGGCGCCGACCTCGCCGACCTCGAGTGGACCGTCAACGCCTACACGCTGACGTTCGGCGTCCTCCTCCTCACCGGTGCGACGCTGGGTGAACGCTTTGGACGCCGCCGCATTCTCGGCCTCGGTATCGCGCTGTTCACGGTCGCGTCGGCGCTCGCGGCGCTGGCCCCGAACGTCGGCACGCTGATCGCCGCACGGGCCGTTCAGGGCGTCGGCGGCGCGATGATCCTGCCGCTCACGCTGACGATGCTGTCCGCAGCGGTAGCGCCAGAGCGACGCGGTGCCGCGCTGGGGGTCTGGGGAGCGGTCTCCGGGCTCGGCGTCGCGTTCGGCCCGCTGATCGGCGGGGCGGTCGTCGACGGATGGGCCTGGCAGTGGATCTTCTGGATCAACGTCCCGGTGGGCATCCTGCTGGCGCCGATCGCGCTGACCCGTCTCTCGCCGGCACGGGGCACGGCGCAGCGTCTCGACCTGCCCGGCCTCGGCCTGATCACCGCCGGTCTGCTCGGCATCGTGTGGGGCCTGGTGCGCGGCAACGCGGCCGGCTGGGGCAGCGCCGAGGTCGTGGGTTCGCTGGTCGTCGGCGGCGCCCTGACCGCGCTGTTCGTGGCCTGGGAGGCCCGCACCGCCCACCCGATGCTGCCGCTACGGCTGTTCCGCAACCGGGGCTTCGCCGCGAGCAACGCCACCGCGATGCTGTTCAGCTTCGGGATGTTCGGATCGATCTTCCTGCTCGCCCAGTTCCTGCAGACCGTGCAGGGGGCCGGTCCGTTCGAGGCGGGCCTGAAGATGCTGCCCTGGACCGCGATGCCGATGCTGGTCGCGCCGCTGGCCGGTCCGCTCTCCGACCGGATCGGCGGGCGCCCGCTCCTGGTCGTCGGTCTGCTGCTGCAGGCGGCCGGGCTCGCCTGGCTGGCCGGGACGATGGCGCCGGACACTCCCTACTCCACGCAGTGGCCGGCGTTCGTGATCTCCGGGATCGGCATGGCGCTGTTCTTCGTCCCGATCGCGAACGTGGTGCTCGGGTCGGTGTCGGTCGCTGACACCGGCGTGGCGTCCGGTGCGAACAACGCGATCCGGGAGATCGGGGGCGTGTTCGGGGTGGCCGTGCTCGCGGCGGTCTTCTCGCACCAGGGCGGCTACGCCTCGGCGCAGTCGTACTCGGACGGCACCAGCGTCGCGACCTGGGTCGGCGTCGGTGTGGTCCTGGCTGGCGCGGCCGCCGCGGTCTTCGTCCCCGGTCTCCGGCGCTCGACGCCCGAGCCGGTTGTGCCGCCGCTGGCCCGCGAACCCGAGCCGGTGCCCGCCTGACCAACTCGAAGCGGGCCCGTTCGGGCGAGCCATGGCTCGCCCGAACGGGCCCGCTTCGCTGTGAAGGCGTGTGAAGGCGTGTGAAGGCGTCAGTGGGCTTCGGCGAGCAGCTTCTGGAGACGGGAGACGCCCTCGACGATGTCGTCGTCGCCGAGCGCGTACGAGAGCCGGAGGTAACCCGGCGTGCCGAACGCCTCGCCCGGAACGACCGCGACCTCGACCTCGTCGAGGATCACCGACGCGAGCTGCGAGGACGAGGAGATCTGAACGCCGCGCAGCTCCTTGCCGATCAGCCCCTTGACCGACGGGTAGGCGTAGAACGCACCCTTCGGTTCCGGGCAGTAGACGCCGTCGATCTCGTTGAGCATCCGGACGATCGTCTGGCGGCGACGGTCGAACGCGGTCTTCATCTCCTCGACCGCGGACAGGTCACCTTCGACGGCGGCCAGCGCGGCCCGCTGCGACACGTTGGCCACGTTCGAGCTCAGGTGGGACTGGAGGTTGGCCGCCGCCTTGACGACGTCGGTCGGGCCGATCAGCCACCCGACGCGCCAACCGGTCATCGCGTAGGTCTTCGCGACGCCGTTCAGGATCACGGCCTGGTTCGCCAGCTCCGGGACCGCCTTGACGATCGAGACGAACTCGGCGTCGCCGTAGATCAGGTGCTCGTAGATCTCGTCGGTGATCACCCAGATGCCGTGCTCGAGCGCCCAGCGGCCGATCGCCTCGACCTGCTCGGCGGTGTAGACCGCGCCGGTCGGGTTGCTCGGCGAGCAGAACAGCAGCGCCTTCGTCTTCTCGGTGCGGGCGGCCTCGAGCTGCTCGACCGTGACCAGGTAGTCCTGGGTCTCGTCGGCGATGACGTCGACCGGGACGCCGCCGGCCAGGCGGATCGCCTCGGGGTAGGTGGTCCAGTACGGCGCCGGGAGGATGACCTCGTCGCCGTCGTCGATCAGCGTCGCGAACGCCTCGTACACGGCCTGCTTGCCGCCGTTGGTGACCAGGACCTGGTTCGCGGCGACCTCGACGCCGGTGTCGCGCAGCGTCTTCGCCGCGATCGCGGCCTTGAGCTCGGGCAGGCCGGCGGCGGGGGTGTAGCGGTGGTTCTTCGGGTCGCTGCAGGCGGCGATCGCGGCCTGGACGACGTAGTCGGGGGTGGGGAAGTCGGGCTCGCCGGCGCCGAAGCCGATCACCGGGCGCCCGGCCGCCTTCAGCGCCTTGGCCTTGGCATCGACGGCGAGCGTGGCGGATTCGGCGATGGCACCCACCTTGGTCGAGATGCGGCGGGCGGGCGAGGTGTCAGCTGCGGTCATGGCTTCCACTCTGGCAGACCGGGCTGTGCGGGTGCGCGCCTATAGTTCGCGGGCCCGCGCGATGCCGGTTTGGGAGATTCGTCGGCGACCCCGTACACTCATCGCTCTGGGGCGTGCTGACGCCCGACCCGCCAGCCCCTGGTCGGACGGCGGGTTGTCGTCGCGCTCGCCTCAGGGAAGTATGTTGCAAAGCGCGTTGCCGCACCCGCGGCAGTGCGAAGGGGTGTAGCTCAATTGGCAGAGCAGCGGTCTCCAAAACCGCAGGCTGCAGGTTCAAGTCCTGTCACCCCTGCACCGACCTCGCCCGACGAGGGGAACTAAGGCTCCGACAGGCGAGTTAAGAGCACGAAGCAACGACTGACGACGGGAAGGCAGAGCGACAGAGTCCGACAGCAAGGACTCCAGCCGCCCCGCCCGAACGAAGCAACGACTGACGACGGGAAGGCAGAGCGACAGAGTCCGACAGCAAGGACTCCAGCCGCCCGGCCCGAACGAAGCAACGACTGACGACGGGAAGGCAGAGCGACAGAGTCCGACAGCAAGGACTCCAGCCGCCCGGCCCGAACGAAGCAACGACTGACGACGGGAAGGCAGTCCGGTGGCCGACAGCAAGGGCAGCGCCCAAGCGGCGGAGCGGTCTGCAGCTAGCGTCGCCGCGAAGACCGACGGTTCGCCCAAGCTCCCCAAGGCCGGTGGCAAGGGCCCCGTCGACAAGGGGCCGCGCAAGGGCACCAAGGAGCGTCGACCCAATCCGATCTCCCGGTTGATCAGGTTCATCCGCGAGGTCGTCGCCGAGCTGCGCAAGGTGATCTGGCCCACCCGCAAGGAGCTGATCACCTACACGTCCGTGGTCGTCGTGTTCGTGACGATCATGACCGCGATCGTGTGGGGCCTCGATGCCGGCGTCGCCAAGATCGTGATGTGGGCGTTCGGGGCGAACAGCGACTCCTAGTTCGCCCCCGAGGCCGGCCCGCATCCCGGGTTGGCCTCGTGTCGCGTCCGCGTGCGGGACAATGGATTAAACCCACAGACAGAGAAGAGCCATCGCGTGCCCGACTACGACGAGGATTTCCGCCTTCCCGAGGGAGGCGAGACCGCCGCCCTGACCGATGACGCCGAGGCGTCGGCCGACGTCGAGGCGCTCGCAGCTCCGACTCCGGCCCCCGCGGCCGTCACGCCCGACGACGAAGAAGACCCGGTCGAGGAGCTGCGCCGCGCACTGCGGATGGCCCCCGGCGAGTGGTACGTCGTGCACTCCTACGCCGGCTACGAGAACAAGGTCAAGACCAACCTCGAGAGCCGCATCACGTCGCTGAACGTCGAGGACTACATCTTCCAGATCGAGGTGCCCACTCAGGAGGTCACCGAGGTCAAGAACGGCAAGCGGCAGCAGGTCCAGTCGAAGGTCTTCCCGGGCTACCTGCTGGTCCGGATGGAGCTGACGCCGGAGTCCTGGTCCGCGGTGCGGAACACGCCGGGCGTCACGGGCTTCGTCGGGGCCACCTCGCGCGCCGACCGTCCGAGCCCGCTGAGCCTCGAAGAGGTCGTGAAGATCCTCGCGCCGACCGTCCAGAAGGAGGTCAAGGCGCCGGTGAAGGTCGTCGACTTCGAGGTCGGCGATTCGGTCACGGTCACCGAGGGCGCGTTCGCCACGCTGCCCGCCTCGATCAGCGAGATCAACCCGGACGCGCAGAAGCTCAAGGTGCTCGTCTCGATCTTCGGCCGAGAGACCCCGGTAGAACTCAACTTCAACCAGGTCTCGAAGATCTAGTGGGCGGCCCGCTCAGGACGACGCTGACAGCCGCGCCGGGCGACTTGAGTATGACGGTATACGCGACGTCGCCCGGCGCGGATGCCAGCGCCGCCCTGAGCGGGCTCCAGGTCAGAACATGGCGCCCGCTGTGCTTCCGGCATCATTAGTGGTGTCCGGTTGTAACCGGCAAATGTTCCCCGGAGAGTCCGGGGGACTGCAGTAGCCCAGGAAAGCCCAGGAAGATGCCTCCGAAGAAGAAGAAGCTCTCAGCAATCATCAAGCTCCAGATCAAGGCCGGCGCTGCGACGCCTGCGCCGCCGGTCGGCCCCGCGCTGGGTCAGCACGGCGTGAACATCATGGAGTTCTGCAAGGCCTACAACGCGGCCACCGAGTCGCAGCGGGGCGACATCGTCCCGGTCGAGATCTCGGTCTACGAGGACCGCTCGTTCACGTTCGTCACCAAGACCCCGCCGGCCGCGCGGCTGCTGCTCAAGGCCGCCGGTGTGCCGAAGGGTTCGGGCGAGCCGCACAAGACCAAGGTCGCCACCGTGACGCGGGACCAGGTCCGGCAGATCGCTGAGACCAAGATGGTCGACCTGAACGCGATCGACCTCGACCAGGCCGAGAAGATCATCGCCGGTACGGCGCGCTCGATGGGCATCACTGTCCAGGACTGAGCGTCCGGCACCGCAGCACCACCGAGAAGTCGTGGGAGAGCCGAGCGCGGCTCACTAACCACGAACTCCGTTAGCTAGTAGGAGATGAGATGAAGCGCAGCAAGGCGTACCGCACGGCGGCGGAATCCGTCGACAAGACGAAGCTCTACAGCCCGCTCGAAGCGGCGCGGCTGGCCAAGACCACCAGCACCACCAAGTACGACGCGACCGTCGAGGTTGCGATCCGGCTCGGCGTCGACCCTCGCAAGGCCGACCAGATGGTGCGTGGCACGGTCAACCTGCCGCACGGCACCGGCAAGACCGCTCGCGTCATCGTGTTCGCGGTCGGCGACAAGGCCGCGCAGGCCGAGGCCGCCGGCGCCGACGCAGTGGGCTCCGAGGACCTGATCGAGCGGATCCAGGGCGGGTGGCTGGACTTCGACGCCGCCATCGCGACCCCGGACCAGATGTCCAAGGTCGGCAAGATCGCGCGGATCCTGGGCCCGCGCGGTCTCATGCCGAACCCGAAGACCGGCACGGTCACGCCGGACGTGACCAAGGCGGTTGCCGACATCAAGGGCGGCAAGATCAACTTCCGCGTCGACAAGCAGTCGAACCTGCACCTCGTCATCGGCAAGGCGAGCTTCGACGACACGAAGCTGGTCGAGAACTACGCGGCCGCGCTCGACGAGATCAACCGCGCCAAGCCGAGCGCCGCGAAGGGCAAGTACCTCAAGAAGGTGACGTTCACGACCACCATGGGCCCGGGCATCCCGGTCGACCCGAACCGGTCGCGCAACCTCACCGAAGAGGACGCTGCGACGTCTGCCTGACGCTCGGTCATCCCGCATCACGACGAGGCGGCTCCCGATGGGGGCCGCCTCGTTCGTCGTCCGGCTGAGGGATGAATGGGGGCATTGCGTCTCGCGCACACTGCCATCGCGGAGTGGGCTGGTAACTTGGCGATCGAAGGGTGGGCCGAGCCGGAGGGGGCGTCGCCGAGTGCGCTCCTCGGCGCGCAACACGGACGACGCCCCCTCTTGTCCGCTGTTCCCTGTGACGCGGGGAACGCGTTTTGCTGATACCGGATGGCGCACGTATTCTGGTCGATGACATCCACCGAAGACCGCTGGTCGCTGTGCTGAGTTCGCTCGGTACGGCCGAAGGTCCCGCCTCGCGCGGGCGACCCGCGCAGGCCGGACGGTCGCCGTAGGTCCCGTGCAGATCTCTGCGCGAATGGCTTGTGTGCTGCCCCGTGCGCCCTGCGCCGGGGCGTCTCTCGTTTCAGGCAGGTACGACCAGCCCGAGTTACGAGAGAGGAGGCCCATGGCTGACACTCAGGCCCGCCCCGACAAGGCGGCCGCGGTGGCTGAGCTGACCGGCGGTTTCCGCGACTCGGCGGCGGCGGTGCTCACCGAGTACCGCGGACTGACGATGGCGCAGATGACCACGCTGCGTCGTTCGCTCGGTCGCGAGACGACCTACGCGGTCACGAAGAACACGCTCGCGAAGATCGCCGCACGTGATGCCGGTATCACCGACATCGACGAGCTGCTGACCGGTCCGACCGCGATCGCGTTCGTCAAGGGTGACCCGGTCGAGGCCGCCAAGGGCCTGCGGGACTTCGCCAAGGCCAACCCGCTGCTGGTGGTCAAGGGTGGCGTGCTCGACGGTCGCAAGCTGAGCGCCGAGGACATCACCAAGCTGGCCGACCTGGAGTCGCGCGAGGTTCTGCTCGCGAAGCTCGCGGGTGCCATGCAGGCCAAGATGGCGCAGGCTGCCGCGACGTTCAACGCGCTGCCGACCCAGTTGGCCCGGCTCGCCCAGGCCCTGCAGGAGAAGAAGGCTGCCGAGGGCGGCGCCGACGCTCCCGCTGCCGAGGCTTCGGCCGAAGCCTGATCGTCCCCGCGTTGGGGCTGATCAGCCTCGCCGCACTCACATACGCGCTGGGGTGACCCCCTGGCACCCCGATGAAAGGAAACGCCTGACATGGCGAAGCTCAGCACCGACGAGCTGCTCGACGCGTTCAAGGAGATGACGCTGATCGAGCTCTCCGAGTTCGTGAAGCTCTTCGAGGACACCTTCGACGTCAAGGCTGCCGCTCCGGCCGCCGTCGCCGTTGCCGGCCCGGCCGGCCCCGGCGCTGCCGCCGAGGCCGAGCCGGACAAGGACGAGTTCGACGTCATTCTCGAGGGCGCCGGCGACAAGAAGATCCAGGTCATCAAGGAGGTGCGTGCCCTCACCAACCTCGGCCTGAAGGAGGCCAAGGACCTGGTCGACGGCGCGCCGAAGCCGGTCCTGGAGAAGGCCAACAAGGAGACCGCGGACAAGGCGAAGGCCCAGCTCGAGGCCGCTGGCGCCACCGTCTCCGTCAAGTGATCCGTGCCGGCGCGAGCGTCGGCCGCCACTGACACACGAAGCGCCCGCCCCCAATGGGGGCGGGCGCTTTGCTTTGGTACTGACCTGGAGCCCGGTCAGGGCGGCGCTGGCAGTCGAGCGCGAGGCCGTCGCGTCCTGGCTGTGACTCAAGGCCTCGCGCTCGCCTGTCAGCGCCGTTCTGACCGGGCCGTCCGGAAGCGGTCGGTGAGGGCGCCGTAGATGAAGACCGGGTTGCCGACCAGGTAGCGCTTCCAGAGACGGCGGGGCTCCGTGGCGAAGCGGTATGCCCACTCCATGCCGTGGCGCTGTAGGAACTCCGGCGCCGACGGCTTGTTTCCGGCGTGGAAGTCGAACGCCGCACCGACCGGGACGACCGTGCAGTTCAGCCGCGCCGTGTAGTCGGCGACGAACTTGTCCTGGCGCGGAGTCCCGAGACCCACCCAGAACACGTCCGGCTTGGCCTCGGCCACCCGCGCGACAAGGTCGTCCGCCTCCTCCGGGGAGAGCGGCCGGAACGGTGGTGACTCCACGCCGACGAACTCCGCGCCGGGGAACCGCTCGGCGAGCTTCTCGGCGAGCGCGGTCACCGTCGAGGGCGACGCCCCGTAGAGGTAGTGCTTCAGCCCTCGGGCCCGCCCCTGGTCGATGGTGTCGGCCATCAGGTCGGGGCCGTAGACCCGTGCGGCCATGTCCGGAAACCCACGACGCCGCCCGACCATCGCCACGTAGTGCCCGTCGGCGAAGTTGACGTCGGCGGCGTTGAGCAGCGCGCGGTACTCCGGGTCGCGCACCGCGAGCGAGAGCGTGTACGCGTTGCACAGGTGGGTGCGGCGCGCCTGCCCGTAGTGCGAGTCGACGACCAGCGCCGCCGCGGGCTCGCGGGTGAGTGCTTCGATGCGGACGCCGCAGCACACGAACGTGCCCGGTCGCGTAGACGTGCTCATGCCCGCGAGCTTAGTGTTCACCGCCGCGCCACCCGAAATCAGCAACCCTGCACACCCCCAGCGACCGGAGGCTGGGCGAGCGCCACGCACGAACGAGCGGGACGACTCGGTGGACGAACCGCGCGCCGGACGCGGAAGCGACCGGCGCGCGCCCTGCAGGCGTCGATATGAATCAGTGGCGGAAAGTGGTCTGGTGGGTGAGGAACCACTCGTAGACGCTGCGGATACCGTCACAGAGCTCCACAGTGGGCTCCCAGCCCAGGGCCTTGATCCGGGAGACGTCGAGGACCTTGCGGGGCGTTCCGTCGGGCTTCGAGGTGTCGTGCGTGAACTCGCCGGTGTAGCCGACGACGTCGGCGATCATCTGGACCAGTTCGTCGATCGTGACGTCCTCGCCGACGCCGATGTTGATCGGGGCGGGATTGTCGTACCGCTCCAATAGCGTCAGGCACGCACGGGCGAGGTCGTCGGTGTGCAGGAACTCACGACGGGGGGTGCCGGTGCCGTAGATCGTGAACGTCGTGTCGCCGGCCGCGACGGCCTCGTGCATGCGCCGCATGACCATCGGCATGACGTGCGCGCCGGGAATCTCGAAGTTGTCGCCGGGCCCGTACAGGTTCGTCGGCATCGCCGAGATGTAGTTGCGGCCGTACTGCCGCCGGATCGCCTGCACCTGCATGACCCCGGAGATCTTCGCGATCGCGTACGCGTCGTTGGTCTCCTCGAGCGGGCCGGTGAGCAGCGAATCCTCCCGGATCGGCTGCGGCGCGAACTTCGGATAGATGCAGGAGGAGCCGAGGAACAGGAACCGTTCGACGCCGAACTCGTGGGCCGCGTCCAGCAGGTTCGTCTGGATCCGCAGGTTGTCGGAGAGGAACTCGGCCGGGTACGTCGAGTTCGCGAAGATGCCGCCGACCTTCGCGGCGGCGTCGATGACGTAGTCCGGGCGGACCTCGTCGAAGAACGCCCGCACCGACTCCCGGTCGCGCAGGTCGAGCTCCTTCGAGCGGCGGCCGACCAGGTTCGTGAAGCCGACCGACTCGAAGTGGCGCCAGAGCGCCGAGCCGACGAGCCCGCCGTGGCCGGCGATGTAAACCCGGGCGTCGCGGGGGACCGGGTGGTGGAAGGGGGCGGTGGCCACGAGGGGTCCTCTCCGGGTAGTAACGTCTGCCGCCAGCGTATCCAAGCCTGTGGAGAGCCCCGCGCCGTGAAGATCGTGATAGCGCACAACCGCTACGTATCGGCCAACCCGTCGGGGGAGAACACGGTCGTCGACCTCGAGTCACGGCTGCTCGCGGACGCCGGTGTCACCGTGCTGCCGTTCCAGCGCAGCTCGGACGAGATCGCGTCGTTGTCCAAGGGGCAGAAAGCGCTGCTGCCGATCTCGCCGATCTACGCGCGTACCGCTCAGCGGGAGCTGGCCGCGCTGCTGGAGTCGTCGCGGCCGGACGTGCTCCACCTGCACAATCCCTACCCGCTGCTGTCCCCGTGGGTGATCCGTACCGCGCACGCCCACGGTGTTCCGGTCGTCCATACCGTGCACAACTTCCGCCAGGTGTGTGCGAACGGGCTGTACTTCCGCGACGGCCACTCGTGTCACGACTGTCTGGGCAAGGCCTATCCGTACCCGGCCGTGCAGCACTCGTGCTACCGGGGCTCGAAGGCGCAGAGCGCGCTGATGGCGACGACGCTCACCGTGCACCGCGGCACCTGGCACTCGGTGGATCGATATCTGGCGCTGACTCCGGCCATCGCCGATCATCTGCGATCGTTCGGGGTGTCCGAGGCACAGATCACCGTGAAACCCAACGGCGTGCCCGACCCGGGCACGCACTCGCAACCCGGGAACGGGTTGCTGTTCGTGGGCCGGTTCTCCGCCGAAAAAGGCCTCAACCTCCTGTTGGACGCCTGGCAGCGGCACCCCGAGGGGTCGCTGGGCACGCTGCGGCTGATCGGCGACGGGCCGTTGTTGTCGTCGGTCACCGCCGCAGCGGCCGGGCGGGCCGACATCGAGCTGCTCGGACGACGCACGCACGACGAGGTGCAGGACGCGATGCGTTCGTCAGCCGCGTTGGTGACGCCGTCGACGTGGGACGAGGTCTGTCCGATGGTCGTGGTGGAGGCGCTGGCGAACGGGCGGCCGGTGCTGGCCACGGCGATGGGTGGGTTGCCGTTCCTCGTGGGTTCGGGCTCCGCGGCGGCGGGCTGGACCGTGCCGCCGGAGGTGGATGCGCTCGCCGCGGTGCTGCCGCGGGTGGTGGCCGAGGCGCCGGGCCTCGCTACGGTGGCTCGCCATCGGTACGAGCAGAAGTTCTCCACGACCGTGACGACCGCGGCGCTGCTCGGCGTGTACGAGGAGCTGATCGCGGCCCGTACGGTGAAACGCTGAGGAAGCAAACTCCGTTGTTACTTTGGGAGTCCACGAGATAGACGGCGTGTAGCTGGCGAGTACCGTCCGTGGCTCACATGAACCAATGCGAGAATCAGCGGAATCGGTGCCCAGCTGCCGACCGGCGCGCTGCGGCGCGGCTGCACGCCGGGGCAGTACGGGTGTCGAGTCCACTGTGCGGGAGCGCTGCGGGGCAACAGCGCAGCCGCCCAGGGGAGCAGAAGGCAGCGACGCTGCGTACAGCGACCGGAGGACTCAGCACAGCCGTGGCGATCGAAGAGCGCGTCAGCCCCCTTGCCCAGCGTCTTGGGTCCGGTGGGCCTTTCCTCGACCCTGATCGGTGGACGGCGCGGCACCGCCGCTTCGTCCTGATCGGCGCGGTCGTCGTGGTGATCGCCTGGTTGGTGGAGGCCGTCGCCGAGAATGCCGCCAACGGGACGCGGGCCGCGATCGGTGCCGCACTGGCGGTGGCCGTGGCCGGCTTCGCGCTCTCGCTGCGGGGCGTCACCTGGTCGGGCCTCGCCGTCGGCGGGTTCGTGGTGTTCTGCGGGATCATGTCGTGGACGTGGACCACGACCCGCGCGGTGACGTGGTCGGTCTACGCGCTCGGCGCCCTGCTCCTGCTGCTCTGGACGTTCCCCTGGTTCCGGGACGCGATCCGGCTGCCGCGGCTCGGCGCCGCGTGGCTCGGGCTGGCGTACTGGCCGCTCGGCATCATCTCGGCGATCCTGACCGCGAGCTGGACGGTGGGCGGCCAGCGGGTCGCGTACTTCGGCGTCTCGGCGGTGGCCGCGCTCGGCATCATCGTCGCGCTGCGCCGCACCGGCCGCGACCCGTCGATCGGCGTCGTCACCGCGTTCCTGTTCGCGATCGCTGCGCTGTTCCTGGTCGGTTCCGGCAACATCCTGGACGACGTTCACGCGGTGCCGGAGGGAGCCTGGGGCGCACGCATGACCGGCCGCTTCTGGGGTGGCCCCGGCCTGCTGTACCACCCGAACTCGCTGGCGCTGATCGGCGTGCTGATCTCGTTGCGGATCGCGCCCGACCGGTCGTTCGCCCGCTGGCAGCGCGGTGCTGCGCTGGGGCTGACCGGGCTGGTCATCCTGCTGACGAACTCCCGCACCGCGTGGCTGTTCCTGGCCTGCGCGGCGGGTGTCCATCTGCTGGTCGTGGCCCGGAAGCAGTGGTGGGCGCGTCGTGGCGCCGTGGTTCCGGACGACGGGCTGCCCCACTACCCCTCGGTGCGCCGGGCGGTGCTGGCGGCCGTCCTGCCGTTCGTCCTGGTCGGCATGGTGTTCATCGGGATGGGCGGGGTGTCCTCGCTGTTCCAGAGCCGCTACCAGGACCCGGGGACGACGCCCGCCACCGAGAACGAGACGGCCGACATCACGAGCGGCCGCGTCGACACCTGGAAGCAGGTGATCGACGAGTTCGAGGCCGACGCGATCGTCGCGAAGCTGTTCGGCAACAACTCCGATCCACGGGGTGCGGTGGTCCGGGAGGACACCGGCGTGGTCGGCGAGCGGCCGGAGCTGACCACCGACAACTCGGCGATCGGCGCGCTGCGCCGGGCGGGCATCCTCGGATGTATCGCGTTCCTGTTCGGGCTCGGGCTGCTGCTGTGGCGTGCATTGCGCCGTGGCGTCCCCGCGTGGTTCACGATCGCGGTGGTGGCGTCGCTGGCGACGATCCCGTGGGCGGACTGGTTGCTCGGCGGCGTCGGCGGGACGTTCTGGATCTTCCTGCTCGCGGCCGAGGCCTGGATCGTGCTGGGGCCCGCCGCGCAGGCGGCCAAACGAGGGCCCACGGTGCCGTCCGATGGCGCTACACCGCCGGTGCCGTCGCCGGCCGGGCCGCCGGGGGCGCCAGCAGCGGGGGCACCAGCTCCCGCGGTCGCGCCGCGGGAGCCTGCCGCGGATTCGTTCACGCGCTGAACGGCACACGGGCCGCGCCCCCGGCGGGGCGCGGCCTTCGCCGTGTATGTGGCCGGGTTACCGGTCGTCGAGACGGATGGACCGGCCGGACAGCTGATCGTCGAGCTGCTGGATGTCCGCGTCGACCATGATCTGCGCCAGCCGACGCCAGTCCGTGGTCGCCTTCCACCCCAGCTGCCGCTCGGCCTTCCCCGGGTCGCCGATCAGCGCGTCGACCTCGGCCGGCCGCTCGTAGCGGGAGTCGTGCTTGACGTACTTCTCCCAGTCGAGCCCGACGTGGCTGAACGCCGCGGTGACGAAGTCCCGCACGGTCGCGGGGACGCCGGTCGCCAGCACGTAGTCGTCCGGCTCGTCCTGCTGCAGGATCCGCCACATGCCCTCGACGTACTCCGGCGCGTAACCCCAGTCGCGCACCGCGTCGAGATTGCCGAGGAACAGGTCCTCCTGCAGCCCGGCCGCGATCCGCGCCACCGCACGCGTGATCTTGCGGGTCACGAACGTCTCGCCGCGCCGCGGGGACTCGTGGTTGAACAGGATGCCGTTCGATGCGTGCAGACCGTAGGACTCCCGGTAGTTCACGGTCATCCAGTACGAGTACATCTTCGCGACGCCGTACGGGCTCCGCGGGTGGAACGGCGTCTGCTCGTCCTGCGGCGGCGGCGTCGCCCCGTACAGCTCGGACGTGGACGCCTGGTAGAACCGCGTCTCGACCTTGGCCGCCCGGATCGCCTCGAGCAACCGGACCGTGCCCAGGCCCGTGGTGTCGCCGGTGTACTCCGGGATGTCGAAGCTCACCCGCACGTGGCTCTGCGCGGCCAGGTGGTAGACCTCCGTCGGCCGGATGTCGCGGATCGCGTTGACCAGGCCACTGGCGTCGGTGACGTCGCCGTAGTGCAGGAACAGGCGCCGGTGGGCCTCGTGCGGGTCCTGGTAGATGGCGTCCAGCCGCTCGGTGTTGAACATCGACGCCCGGCGGATGATGCCGTGCACCTCGTAGCCCTTGGCGAGCAGCAATTCGGCCAGGTACGACCCGTCCTGCCCGGTGATACCGGTCACGAAGGCCACCCGCCGCTCCGACTCGGAGGGCGTGCCGGTGGCGGTGGGAAGGGTCGGATCGGTCACTGCGAATCCATTCTGATCGAGGGCTCGGGCAGTCTGCGGCTCATCGTACGGGCGTCGGCCCAGCGTTCTCGTCGGCCACGGTTTCGGTCGTCGTGGCTGCTCCGGGAGGCGGGTCGGTTTCTTTCGGGCCGGGGTCCGGCTCGGCGGGTTCTAGCTTCGCCAGCGCTCTCCGGTACAGGATCACCATCGTGACCAGGCCGACCGCGGAGCCCGCCATCATGCCCCAGGCAGCGCCGCGCAGGTCGAACGCGAGCGTGCCGCCGATCAGGCACGCCACCTGGGTCACGAAGAACACGACGTACTGCACGAACAGGCTGCGGACGCGCTGCATCCCGCGCAGCGCCGCGGTGAACGGCACCTGGACGAGGTAGATCGCGGCCTGGATCGCCACCGGCAACGCGATCGTCGCCGCCTGGGCGTACTTCGGCAGGATCGCGTCCAGGAGAGGCCCGGCCAGCGGCGACAGCGCGACCGGCACGAGGCCGCACAGCGCGGTTGCGGTCAGCGCCCGGCGCAGCAGCCGGGCGATCCCGGCTCGGTCGCCCGCACCGGCAAGCCGCGACATCCGGGGCACCAGCAGGCTGGAGACCGCCATCTGGAGGTTCTGCGCGGGCATCAGCAGCCCGTACTGCGCGGCACGCAGTATCGACAGCGCAGCGGGCGTCAACAGGCCGGTCACGAGCGTGTAGACGAACTGCACCTGAGCCTGGCCGAGCAGCGCGGTGAGCGTCAGCCAGCCCGAGAGGTGCCTGGTCTCCCTGACCCAGTCGCGCAGGTCGCCCCGCCGTAGATCAACGACGTTGATCCGCGCGCGGATCAGGAACGACAACGCCCCGGCGACGCCACCGACGCCCCAGGCGCAGAGAAACACCGCCCCGTCGCGGAACCCGGCGACGAGCAGCGCGGTCAGCAGGACGCCCTGGACGGCGATGTAGGTCAGATCGGAGATCAGCGCACGCTGCGGCCGGCGCGCGGCGAGGAACACGTACCGCCCGGCGTCGTGCACCAGGACGAACGGCAGGAACGGCGCCAGCCAGATCAGCTCGCTGAGGAAGTCGGGGCCGGTGGCCCAGGCGGCGACCACTATCAGGGCGGTGATCAGCCCCAGAGCGCCCGCGGTCTTCGTGGCACTGGTGGCCTGCCGGGCTCGCTCGGCGTCGCCGTAGCGGGCGGAGTACGTGAGTAACACGTCGCCGACCAGCGCACGGGCGATCCCGATCGCGAAGTAGCCGACGCCGATCGCGAACAGCACCGCACCGGCCTCGGCGGGGGCGAGGAACGGCAGGACGAGCAGACCCGTCGCGGCGTTCGCCCCGGCGCTGACCAGTTGGTCGGCGAGGCCGGCGGCGTTGGCGGTATTCCCCCGCAGCTTCTTCACGGCGTCAGGTTATTCGTGCGTGCTCACGGCTCGGCGTGGTGCGGTGGTGCCACCAAGCCCGCCTTGCGTGCGGACTGGCCGATGCTCGCGAGCAGGAACAACCCGTTCACCGTGGCGACGACGGCCATCAGCAGCGGCGTCCAACCGGGTAGGAACGCGATCACCAGACCGCATGCGGTCACCACCGCACCGTAGTCCCGGATCAGCTTGACGATGCGGATCGGCAGCGACGTCGACTTCAACAGGCTCGCGGCGGCCGTGTTCGTCGACGCCATCACCGACGTGACCAGGTTGACCATCCAGGTACCGGCGAACACCGCGACGAGCCAGGCCGGCGTGCCGGACGAGTGCGCGACAGCGGTCGCCGAGATCGCGGCCACCAGCGAGATCTGCACGGCGACGTCGCAGAGAATGTCGACCCGAGCGCCGGCCGGTCCGGCCATGCCGGTGACGCGGGCCAACTGTCCGTCGGAGCAGTCGAGGCTGTAGGCGAGGTGCCAGACGAGCAGTGCGCCGAGGCCCAGTGCCCACTCGGAGACGTCGCCGCGGGCAGCTGCCGGGGCGAGGGCCGCGACAGCTGCGGAGGCTCCGAGCCCCAGGACGAGGTTGATCAGCGTCAACGCGGACGGCGCCAGGCGGAGGCGGTGCGCGACGACGGCCAGGTACGAGCCGATCCGCTGGTTCACGGTCTCGGTGAACAGCCCACCACCGCGGTGACGGGCGAGGAAATCGGCGGCGGTGGGCTTGCCGGACGACTGGGGGGTGGTCGGGGTCACGGTCGGCAGGGTCATCGAGCCTCGACGTCCAGTTCGTTCGCTCGTGCAAGGTCTGCGTCGAAGTCGACCTCAACTACACCGAAGCGGGAAATGTCCACAGCCCGGAACCTACTGCCGGTATCGGCGATCGCGGTCTCCACGCCACGCTCGAAATAATCCTGGTCGTCGCAGGCATCGAGGTGCGTGATCAGCGTCGCCTTGTCGGCGTCGGCCACGTAATTGATGCCGACCGCCTCGCCGAGCGCGCCGTCGCGAACCTGCTTCGACAGGTCCTTGACGTAGCCGTCGCCGTCGAGCGTGTACTTGACCTCCTCGTCGGCGACCGAGTCGGTGTTCACGCAGATGAAGCTCTGCCCGGCGTCGACCTGTTCGGCCACCGCCTCGAGCAGGCCGTCGACGAAGACCACGTCGCCGTTGAGCCAGAGGACGCCGCCCGGCGCGGACAGCTTCAGCGCCTTGAGCAGGCTCTTCGACGTGTTGGTCTGGTCGTAGACCTCGTTGTAGACGAAGAGCGCGTCCGGCGCGGCCTCCATGACTAGGTCCATCTTGAAGCCGACGACGATCGTCACCCGGGCCTCGCCGCCGAACGCCGCGTCGATCCGGTCCAGCTGGTGACGGAGAATGCTCTTTCCGTCGCGGAGCGGAGTCAAGGTTTTGGGGTGCGGACGTCCGAGCCGCGTACCCAGCCCGGCCGCGAGGATCACCACCTGCGGCGCCATCTGCGCATCAACTCCTCTTCGTCTCCCGGCCACCCCGCGGGGAGGATAGCGCCTCTTGATCGGTCCGCCTCCGGACGGGAACCGGCTGTGGATACCGAGCGGTCACCCCGCTGACAGTTACCGATCATCTCGATTTCTTGCGGGGGACATCGGGGGTCTGGCGCTTTGGGGATTCGTCCTGGTGGTTTTGGGGTGGTTGTGTAGTGGTTGGGTGGTGGTTGGGGCGCCGGTAGCAGCGGGTCGGCGGCGGTCGCCGCGCCGCGGCGGAGTTGTTCGGGGCGGTGGGGTTTGCCGCGCGGCGGCGGAGCTGTCCGCGGCGGCGGTGGGGGTTGCCGCGCGGCGGCGGGGGTTGTTCGGGGCGGTGGGGGTTGCCGCGCGGCGGCGGGGTTGTTCGGGGCGGTGGGGGTTGCCGCGCAGCGGCGGGGTTGTTCGGGGCGGTGGGGGTTGCCGCGCAGCGGCGAGTTGGCCGGGCTGGCGGGGCGGCGGAGCCTTTGGCCCGGCGGGGCCGCGGCGCCTTCGCCACGCGTCCGTAGGGCTGCGGGCGGGACCGGGGGTGCGACCTGCGCATCAGGTGGGCGGGGCCTCCGTTTGTCGTCCGGAGGTGTTCGCGGGCTGCGGGCGGACCGCGGTTGGCGACCTGCCCATCGGCGGGTGGGGGGCCTCGGCGTGTCGCCGGGGCGTCCACGGGGCAGGGGGCACGGGGGCGCTGCGGAGCGAACTGGGCGGCTCTCGGTGCGCTTCGGGCACCTGCGGGGCCGCCACGGGGCTGCGGCCGGTGGCGAGCTGTCCGTCGTGGCGCGTTACCGCACGGTTACGGGGTGTGCGAGGTTGCGGTTCTCGGCGGCTGGCGGGGAACAGCGGCTTCTGCGGGTTGGCCGGGATGCCCGCGAGCGGCGGGTGCCCGCGGCGGCGGGATCTCGCCTGGCGGGCGGCGCCACTATCCAGGGCGCGTTGTCCGATTCCTGCTGACCTGCGTCTGATTCCCGCCTATCGGGGTCCGATTCCCGCTAGCTGATGTCTGATTTGCGCCAGCCACGACCGATTCCCGCGGGGCCTGGCTGATTCCCGCTAGATCGGCGCCCGATTCGCCCTCCGGCTCCCATTTCTTGCTCGGCCCGCCGCCGTGGATGTCAGATTCTGGGCGTCCCAGCACCCACTACGGGACAACCACGCCCTGCCGACCCGCCGTGGGACGGGAAGTCCACGTCGCCAGCCGGTCAGGGTCGCGGTCCCGCAACGTGGACTTCCCGAAAGCCGGGGCCGGGTCAGCGGCGCCGGGAGCGGTGGCGGCCGATGTGATCAGATGGTCCGGCCGGGTACAGCGGCGCGATCGGGCCCGTCGGCGCCGGCTTCTCGGCGGCGTCGTCCGCGGCTGCGGGGCCGTCCGCGGTGTCGCCGCCGGAGGGCGTGGGCCGGAGCGTCACCGGACGGAAGTCCAGCGAGACCGGTCCGGGGCCGAACGGGCGTGGCGCATCGGGCGCGCCGGGCGTGTCGGTGGTCTGGGCTGACCCCGGCGCGTCCTGGCGACCCTGCGCACCCTGGCTGCTTCCGCCGTCCTGGCCGCCACGTCCGTCCTGGCGGATCTGCCCGTCCTGGCCGGCACGCAGCGCCGGGGTGTCCTGCGCGGCCGAGGTCTCCTGCGGAGCCGCGCGGTCAGACCCTGTGTGGCCATCGCTGCTGCTCGGGATGCCCCGCCCACTCCGGCCGTCCTGCCCGCTCCGGCCGTCCTGCCCGCTCCGGCCGTCCTGCCCGCTCCGGCCGTCCTGCCCGCTCCGGCCGTCCTGCCCGCTCCGGCTGTCGCGCCCGGCCTGGCTGTCGCGCCCGGCCTGGCTGTCGCGCCCGGCCCGGTGGTCGCGCCCGGCCCGGTGGTCGCGCCCGGTCTGGCTGTTGTGCCCGGCCTGACTGTTGTGCCCGGTCTGACTGTCGTGCCCGGTCTGACTGTCGTGCCCGGTCTGACTGTCGTGCCCGGTCTGACTGTCGTGCCCGGTCTGACTGTCGTGCCCGGTCTGACTGCTCTGGGCGCGCCCGCCGGCCGCGATGGTGCGGCCGTCCTGGCCGGTGGTGTCCGGGGCCGCGGGGCCACCGGGCGCGCCGGCGAAGCGTCGGGCGTCGTCGGCCCAGGATGCGCGGGACGACGCCGACGGGTCCTTGGGCTGACCGCCCCACGGCCGCCCGCCACCCCATGCCCCCGCGTCCTGCAGCCCGCCTTCCCGCGGCCCGCTGTCACGGGGCCCGCTGTCACGGGGCCCGCTGTCACGGGGCCCGGCGATCCCCGGTCCACGCCACTCGCCATCCCGCGGTCCCGCCATCCCCGGCCCTGGGCCATGCAGCTCAGCCTCGCGCGGCCCCGAGACGGGCGGCCCCGAGACGGGCGGCCCCGGGACGGACGGCCCCGAGACAGGCGGCCCGGAGACGGGCGGCCCGGAGACGGGCGGCCCCGAGACGGGCGGCCCCGAGACGGGCGGTCCGGAGGTGGGCAGTCCCGAGATGGGCGGTCCGGAGGTGGGCGGTCCGGAGATGGGCGGTCGCGAGATGGGCGGTCCGGAGGTGGGCGGTCCGGATACCGGGGGCCGCGAGATGGGCGGTCCGGAGGTGGGCGGTCCGGATACCGGGGGCCGCGAGATGGGCGGGCCCGAGACGGACGGTCCGGAGGTGGGCGGTCCCGAGACGGGCGGTCCGGAGGTGGGCGGGCCCGAGACGGGCGGTCCGGGGACCGGGGGCCCCGAGGCGGGCGGTCCCGAGATCGGCGGCCCAGGGAAGGGCGGTCCGGATACCGGGGGCTCCGCTGCCGGAAAACCGTCACCCACCAACTCCCCAGCCGGCGACGTCGGCGCAACGAACGGATCGTCGAGCGGCGGCTCGGGCCGGGGCGGACGGGGAGCAGTGCTCGCCTCCTCCCCGTGCGGCGTCTCGTCGGCCAGGCCGTCCAGCGCGGTCGCCGGACCGAACGAGCTGATCCGCCCGGTGTCGGCGTCGATCGCGTCGGAGACGACCGGCGGCGCCGGTGGCTCCACGCGGTAGTGCCGATACAGGTCGTGTTCCTGCTCGGGCGTCAGCCCGCCGAACACCCCGGCCGGCTCGATCTCCGGAGCGGTCTTGATCAGCTGCTTGTCGTACGGCAGCCGCAACCGGTCGCCGTCCAGTTCCGCGTCGCCGACCGGGACGAAGCTCTCCTTCGTCCCGAACAAACCGGTGTGCACGGTGACCCACTCCGGGGCCTGCGTCCGGTTGTCGAGGTAGACCTGACCGATCTTGCCGAGCTTGCTGCCTTCTGCGTCATACGCGGTCGCATGCACGAGCGCTTGTGCATGCTCCTGTGTCAACACGGTTGTTGCCTCCGCGGTCTTCGTCGATCGCCGCTCGGCGCCGAAACCGAGGATGCTGGACCTCGTCCGGCCGGCGGGGACTCGCGTCCGACCGGCTAACGTACCCATCCCCGGAAAGACCCAATCCGCCTCCCACTGTGAGGTAAAACGCTCCCCGGGCGCGTCCGGTTCGCCCGACCTGAGTCGGGGCTACGCCCGGACTGCGCGTGGCGAGGCCGACCGCGTCACCAGCCCCACTACCCCGCGGCCGGCACAACCATGCCGAACTGGTGCATCGTCCACTTCCGGCCCGTCACGCCCGGCGGACTTCCTCCGCCTCTTCAGGGCATCCTCCGACCGGCCAGGGGCGACTTAAGCCGGTGAGGTATCCCCCCACCTGGGGCGCGCCTCTTGACGTGGCGGACCGGCACAGGCACGCTCTTCTCGTAGCGCGCAGCCAGTGCACATGCTCGGTGGCTGAGCGTGACGAGTACGTGAAGTACGGGCTTGTAATTCGAGCCCGGTAATTTCGCCCCGGCGAGGTGCGCGGCGGGGCGCGGTTCGGGTCGGCTCCCGTCGTCCCCTCCGAGGTTCCGCGGGCCCCCATCAGTTTTGGGGATCCAGTCTGGGGAACACGGATTTTCCGGGAGTTCGGTTCGAGTGCGTGGCTGGCGGACGGGGTGTCACGCCGCGCGGGCCAGGGGATTCGACAGTAGTGTGCCTTGCGGCTACACTGCTAGTTTGCGCTGCCTTCTGCCTTTCGCGCCTCCATTTGACGGAGGCCGATTGGAGTGCGCGCACGACGACCGTTCGGATCCGCAGGTCCTCGGAAGGACGCATCTTGGCAGTCTCCCGCCCCGGCACCAACACTCCTCCCCGCACCGCCGCCGGCAAGCCGCAACGCATCTCGTTCGGGAAGATCGCCGAACAGCTCGAGGTGCCGAACCTGCTGGCACTCCAGACGGACTCGTTCGACTGGTTGGTCGGCAACGACGCCTGGCGGTCTCGGGTCGCCGGTGACCCTGCTTCGGTCGCCGGTCTCGAAGAAATTTTGACGGAGATCTCCCCGATCGAGGACTTCTCGGGGTCGATGTCCCTGTCTTTCTCCAACCCGCGCTTCGAAGAGGTCAAGGCCTCGATCGAGGAGTGCAAGGAGAAGGACCTCACTTACTGCGCTCCGCTGTTCGTGACGGCGGAGTTCACTAACAACACGACTGGCGAGATCAAGAGCCAGACCGTGTTCATGGGCGACTTCCCGATGATGACGCCGAAGGGCACGTTCATCATCAACGGCACCGAGCGGGTCGTCGTCTCGCAGCTCGTCCGTTCGCCCGGTGTGTACTTCGACCGGCAGCCCGACAAGACCTCCGACAAGGACGTCACCAACGTCAAGGTGATCCCGAGCCGGGGCGCCTGGCTGGAGTTCGACGTCGACAAGCGCGACACGATCGGCGTCCGGATCGACCGTAAGCGTCGGCAGGCCGTCACGGTCCTGCTGAAGGCCCTCGGCTGGACCCCGGAGCGCATCCGCGAGCGCTTCGCGCACTCGGAGATCGTCCTCGCCACGCTGGAGAAGGACCACGTCCAGACCCAGGACGAGGCGCTGCTCGACATCTACCGCAAGCTGCGTCCGGGCGAGCCGCCGACGCGCGAGAACGCCCAGACGCTGCTCGACAACCTCTTCTTCAACCCGAAGCGGTACGACCTTGCCAAGGTCGGCCGCTACAAGGTGAACAAGAAGCTCGAGGTCGAGGTCCCGATCACGACCGGCGTGCTCACCGAGGACGACATCGTCGCGACGATCGACTACCTGGTGAAGCTGCACGTCGCCGAGGCCGGGTTCGAGCCGGACGACATCGACCACTTCGGTAACCGGCGCCTGCGCACGGTCGGCGAGCTGATCCAGAACCAGGTCCGGGTCGGCCTCTCCCGGATGGAGCGGGTCGTCCGCGAGCGGATGACGACGCAGGACGTCGAGGCGATCACGCCGCAGACGCTGATCAACATCCGGCCGGTCGTCGCCTCCATCAAGGAGTTCTTCGGCACCAGCCAGCTGTCCCAGTTCATGGACCAGACCAACCCGCTGGGTGGTCTCACCCACCGGCGCCGGCTCTCGGCGCTCGGTCCCGGTGGTCTGTCCCGTGAGCGGGCCGGCTTCGAGGTCCGCGACGTGCACCCCAGCCACTACGGCCGAATGTGCCCGATCGAGACGCCGGAAGGCCCCAACATCGGCCTGATCGGTGCGCTCTCGACGTTCGCGCGGGTCAACCCGTTCGGCTTCATCGAGACCCCGTACCGCAAGGTCGAGGACGGCGTCGTCACGTCGCAGATCGACTACCTGACCGCGGACGAGGAGGACCGGTTCGTCAAGGCGCAGGCCAACGCCGTCCTCGACGCGACCGGCCGGTTCGCCGAGGACCGCGTCCTGGTCCGCCGGAAGGGCGGTGAGGTCGACTTCGTGCCGGGCACGGAGGTCGACTACATGGACGTCTCGCCGCGGCAGATGGTCTCGGTCGCGACCGCGATGATCCCGTTCCTCGAGCACGACGACGCCAACCGCGCGCTCATGGGCGCGAACATGCAGCGTCAGGCAGTGCCGCTGCTGCGTAGTGAGTCGCCGCTGGTCGGTACCGGCATGGAGGCCCGTGCCGCGCAGGACGCCGGTGACGTCGTGCTGGCCGAGCAGGCCGGTGTCGTCGAGGACGTCTGTGCCGACTACGTCACGCTGATGCACGACGACGGCACTCGCCGCACGTACCTGCTGCACAAGTTCCGTCGCTCGAACCAGGGCACCTCGATCAACCAGCGCCCGCTGGTGGAGGAGGGGCAGCGGATCGAAAAGGGCGGCGTCATCGCCGACGGTCCCTGCACCGATGAGGGCGAGATGGCTCTCGGCAAGAACCTGCTGGTCGCGTTCATGCCGTGGGAGGGCCACAACTACGAGGACGCGATCATCCTGAGCCAGCGTCTGGTCCAGGACGACGTCCTCACCTCGATCCACATCGAGGAGCACGAGGTCGACGCCCGCGACACCAAGCTGGGCGCCGAGGAGATCACCCGGGACATCCCGAACGTCTCCGAGGAGGTCCTGGCCGACCTCGACGAGCGGGGCATCGTCCGGATCGGTGCCGACGTCACCACCGGCGACATCCTGGTCGGCAAGGTCACCCCGAAGGGTGAGACCGAGCTGACCCCGGAGGAGCGGCTGCTCCGCGCGATCTTCGGTGAGAAGGCGCGCGAGGTCCGCGACACCTCGCTCAAGGTGCCGCACGGTGAGTCCGGCAAGGTCATCGGCGTCAGCGTGTTCAGCCGGGACGAGGGCGCCGAGCTCTCGCCGGGCGTGAACGAGCTGGTCCGGGTCTACGTCGCCCAGAAGCGGAAGATCCAGGACGGTGACAAGCTCGCCGGCCGTCACGGCAACAAGGGCGTCATCTCCAAGATCCTCCCGGTCGAGGACATGCCGTTCCTCGAGGACGGCACGCCGGTCGACATCGTGCTCAACCCGCTCGGTGTGCCGGGCCGGATGAACCTCGGCCAGGTACTGGAGACCCACCTCGGGTGGATCGCATCCCAGGGCTGGCAGGTCGAGGGCAACGACGAGCAGTGGAAGAAGGAGCTCCACCGGATCGGTGCGGCCGAGGCCGAGCCGAACGTCAACACCGCCACGCCGGTGTTCGACGGCGCCCGCGAGGAGGAGATCACCGGCCTGCTGGCCTCGACGATCCCGAACCGCGACGGCGACCGGATGGTCAACTCCGGCGGTAAGGCGCGCCTCTTCGACGGCCGCTCCGGCGAGCCGTTCCCGGAGCCGGTCAGCGTCGGCTACATCTACATCCTGAAGCTGCTCCACCTGGTCGACGACAAGATCCACGCTCGGTCGACCGGCCCGTACTCGATGATCACGCAGCAGCCGCTGGGTGGTAAGGCGCAGTTCGGTGGTCAGCGCTTCGGTGAGATGGAGTGCTGGGCGATGCAGGCCTACGGTGCGGCCTACGCGCTGCAGGAGCTGCTGACGATCAAGTCCGACGACGTCCTCGGCCGCGTGAAGGTCTACGAGGCGATCGTCAAGGGCGAGAACATCCCCGAGCCGGGCATCCCGGAGTCGTTCAAGGTTCTGCTCAAGGAGCTCCAGTCGCTCTGCCTGAACGTCGAGGTCCTCTCGAGTGACGGCGTGGCCCTGGAGATGCGTGACTCGGACGACGAGGTCTTCCGCGCCGCTGAGGAGCTGGGCATCGACCTGTCGCGCCGCGAGCCGAGCAGCGTCGAAGAGGTGTGATGGTCGCGGGCAGGTGGCGACAGCAGCCGCCGCCTGCCCGTAACGAGGGTCAGAGCTTTACCAAAAACCTCTAGCAGAGGGACTGAAACACGTGCTTGACGTCAACTTCTTTGACGAGCTGCGTATTGGCCTCGCCACGGCCGACGACATCCGTCAGTGGTCGCACGGCGAGGTGAAGAAGCCGGAGACCATCAACTACCGCACCCTCAAGCCGGAAAAGGACGGGCTCTTCTGCGAGAAGATCTTCGGTCCCACCCGGGACTGGGAGTGCTACTGCGGTAAGTACAAGCGCGTCCGGTTCAAGGGCATCATCTGCGAGCGCTGCGGCGTCGAGGTGACCCGGGCCAAGGTGCGTCGTGAGCGGATGGGCCACATCGAGCTGGCCGCTCCGGTCACGCACATCTGGTACTTCAAGGGCGTCCCGAGCCGGTTGGGCTACCTGCTCGACCTGGCTCCCAAGGACCTCGAGAAGATCATTTACTTCGCGGCCTACCTGATCACGGGCGTCGACACCGAGGCCCGTCATCGCGACATGTCGACGATCGAGGCGGAGATCGCCGTCGAGCGTCGTCGGGTCGAGGAGCGCCGGGACGCCGACATCGACGCCCGCGCCAAGAAGCTCGAGGCCGACCTGGCCGAGCTCGAGGCCGAGGGCGCCAAGAGCGACGTCCGCCGGAAGGTCAAGGAGGGCGGCGAGCGCGAGATGCGCCAGCTGCGCGACCGTGCGCAGCGGGAGATCGATCGCCTCGACGAGGTCCTCGACACGTTCCGCAAGCTTGAGGTCAAGCAGCTGATCCCGGACGAGCTCCTGTTCCGCGAGCTCCGTGACCGGTTCGGCGAGTACTTCACCGGTGGCATGGGCGCCGAGGCGCTGCAGAAGCTGCTGGAGAACTTCGACCTCGACGGCGAAGCCGAGAACCTGCGCGAGACGATCCGGTCGGGCAAGGGCCAGAAGAAGATCCGGGCGCTCAAGCGGCTCAAGGTCGTCGCGGCGTTCCTGAACACCCGTAACTCCCCGATGGGCATGGTGCTCGACTGCATTCCGGTGATCCCGCCGGACCTGCGGCCGATGGTCCAGCTCGACGGTGGCCGCTTCGCCACCAGCGACCTGAACGACCTGTACCGCCGGGTGATCAACCGGAACAACCGGCTCAAGCGCCTGCTCGATCTGGGCGCGCCGGAGATCATCGTCAACAACGAGAAGCGGATGCTGCAGGAGGCCGTCGACGCGCTGTTCGACAACGGCCGCCGCGGCCGGCCGGTCACCGGCCCGGGTAACCGTCCGCTGAAGTCGCTGTCCGACATGCTCAAGGGCAAGCAGGGTCGGTTCCGTCAGAACCTGCTCGGTAAGCGCGTCGACTACTCCGGCCGTTCGGTCATCGTCGTCGGCCCGCAGCTCAAGCTGCACCAGTGCGGTCTGCCGCGCTACATGGCGCTCGAGCTGTTCAAGCCGTTCGTGATGAAGCGTCTGGTCGACCTGAACCACGCGCAGAACATCAAGTCGGCCAAGCGGATGGTCGAGCGTGCGCGTCCGGTCGTGTGGGACGTGCTCGAAGAGGTCATCTCCGAGCACCCGGTGCTGCTCAACCGCGCACCGACCCTGCACCGTCTGGGCATCCAGGCCTTCGAGCCGCAGCTGGTCGAGGGCAAGGCGATCCAGATCCACCCGCTCGTCTGCACCGCGTTCAACGCGGACTTCGACGGTGACCAGATGGCGGTCCACCTGCCGCTGTCGGCCGAGGCTCAGGCCGAGGCCCGGGTGCTGATGCTGTCCAGCAACAACATCCTGTCGCCGGCGTCGGGTCGTCCGATCACCTCGCCGACCCAGGACATGGTGCTCGGGCTTTACCACCTCACCGCGGTCCGCGAGGGTCGCGTGGGCGAGGGCCGGGTCTTCGGTTCGGACGCCGAGGCCGTGATGGCGTACGACCTGGGCGAGCTCAACCTGCAGACCCCGGTCAAGATCCGCATCGACGGTGCTCCGACGGTCGACAACGGCCCCGGCGCCGAGCCGTGGGTCGCGCCGGAGGACTGGGAGCCGGGCTCGCCGCTGCTGGTCGACACCACGCTCGGCCGGGTCTTCTTCAACGAGACGCTCCCGACCGACTACCGGTTCGTCAACTACGAGGTGCGTAAGCCGCAGCTCTCGGCGATCGTCAACGACCTTGCCGAGCGTTACCCGAAGGTGCAGGTCGCCGCGACGCTGGACGCCCTCAAGGCGTACGGCTTCCGGTGGGCGACCCGGGCAGGCGTCACGATCTCGATCGACGACGTGGTGACGCCGCCGAGCAAGCCGGAGATCCTCGACCGGTACGAGAAGGACGCCGACAAGATCGAGCGTCAGTACCAGCGTGGTGTGATCACCGGCGAGGAGCGCCGCCAGGAGCTCATCGAGATCTGGACCAGGGCGACGAACGAGGTCGCCAAGGCCATGGAGGCGAACTTCCCGGAGACGAACCCGATCTGGATGATGGTCAACTCGGGTGCCCGAGGAAACATGATCCAGGTCCGGCAGATCGCCGGTATCCGTGGTCTGGTCGCCAACCCCAAGGGTGAGACGATCCCGCGTCCGATCAAGTCCTCGTTCCGCGAGGGCCTGTCGGTGCTGGAGTACTTCATCTCCACCCACGGTGCCCGTAAGGGTCTGGCCGACACCGCGCTGCGGACCGCCGACTCGGGTTACCTGACCCGTCGTCTGGTGGACGTCTCGCAGGACGTCATCATCCGCGAGGAGAACTGCGGCACCGAGCGTGGTGTGTCGGTTCCGATTGCGACCGAGGGTCCGGACGGGTCGCTGGTCAAGCACCAGCACGTCGAGACGAACTCCTACGCCCGGACGCTCGCGACCGACGCGAAGAGCCCGGACGGCGTCGTCGTGGCGCCCGCCCAGTCCGACCTGGGTGACGTCCTGATCGACGCGCTGGTCAAGGCCGGCATCAAGGAGGTCAAGGTCCGCTCGGTCCTGACCTGCGAGTCGGCGATGGGTGTCTGCTCGTACTGCTACGGACGCTCGCTCGCCACCGGCAAGCTGGTGGACGTCGGCGAGGCGGTCGGCATCATCGCCGCCCAGTCGATCGGCGAGCCCGGCACCCAGCTGACGATGCGTACCTTCCACACCGGTGGTGTGGCCGGTGACGACATCACGCAGGGTCTGCCGCGTGTGGTCGAGCTGTTCGAGGCCCGTGTCCCCAAGGGCAAGGCCCCGATCGCCGAGACCGCGGGCCGGGTCCGGATCGAGGAGACCGAGAAGTCGCGGAAGATCGTCATCGTCCCGGACGACGGGACCGACGAGGTCGTCTACGACAAGCTGTCCCGCCGCGTCCGGCTGCGGGTGGCCGACGGCGAGCACGTCACGGTGGGCCAGCAGCTCACCGATGGTGTGGTCGACCCGCACGAGGTGCTCCGCATCCAGGGCCCGCGTGCCGTGCAGCTGCACCTGGTCAACGAGGTGCAGAACGTGTACCGGTCGCAGGGCCAGCCGATCCACGACAAGCACGTCGAGATCATCGTCCGGCAGATGCTCCGCCGGGTGATCATCATCGACTCGGGTGCCACCGAGTTCCTGCCCGGTGCCCCGATCGAGCGGCCGATGTTCGAGAACGAGAACCGTCGGGTGGTGGCCGAGGGCGGCGAGCCGGCTTCGGGTCGTCCGATCCTGATGGGTATCACCAAGGCGTCGCTGGCGACCGAGTCGTGGCTCTCGGCGGCCTCCTTCCAGGAGACCACCCGGGTGCTCACCGACGCGGCGATCAACGCGCGCAGCGACTCGCTGATCGGTCTCAAGGAGAACGTGATCATCGGAAAGCTGATCCCGGCCGGTACGGGCATCTCCCGCTACCGGAACATCCGGGTGGAGCCGACCGAGGAAGCGCGGGCTCAGGTCTACTCGATGACCCCGTACGACGACGTCGAGTACGGCGGGTTCGGCACCGGCTCCGGTCAGGCCGTCCCGCTGGACGACTTCGACTACGGGTCGTTCAACCGCTGAGTACGTAAGTGACGATGGCCGCTCGGGGTTCGCCCCCGGGCGGCCATCGCCGTTCCCGGGTCGTCCCATGGCTGCATTTCTCGGGCCTGTGTTCGGCGCCGGATCGTGTCGGGGGATGATGGCACGATGCAGTTTCCGGTGTTCGTGGTCGGCGGGAGGTGACGATGACCGAGGCCCCACCTCCGGTGAAGGGGTCACCCTCGCCGTGGGCACGGCCGGTACCAGGGCAGACGCCGCCCGAGGTCGGCTTGGCGTCGCCCACGCCAGAGGTCCTCGAGACGCCGAGACCGGCGCCGGGTCCGGCCGTGGCTGCGCCTGGCGCGGCTGTCGGCGGGTGGCCCGCTGCCGGGCCGCTGCCCGGGCCGCAGGAGGGAATCGAACGGCACCCGGCCGATCCGGACGAGACGCCGTCGACCAAGGCGTGGGCGGTACTCGCGCTGGGCGTCGTCGGCCTTCTGCTCATGTTCTGCGGGGGAGGGCTCGCGCCCGGCCTGGCCGGGCTCGCCCTGGTGCGTCCGGCACGAGCCGAGCTCACCGCGTCGGCGGGTTTCCTCACCGGCGGCCGGGCACTGCGGGCGGGGGAGATCATGAGTTGGATCGCGGTGGCGGTGAGCGCGATCGTGATCGTGGCGGTCGTGATCGGGCTGCTGATCGGGTCCGTGGGGAACGGGCCGCAGTACGACGAGAACGTCAACTGACGGCCGCCGCAGCTGGCGGAACCGTGGCAGGGAGCGCGGCTGCACTACAGCGCCGCGTCTGACGAGGAGAGAGATGACCGACCGACCTGGCTCTGAGCCGGCCCAGCCCTACGACCCGCGCGAACGTCAGGGTCGCCCTGGTGAGGAGCCGCCGAGCGGATTCAGCTTCCCCGACTACAACAACCCCTCCGCGCCGCCGGCGCCCCAGACCCCCAACTTCAGCGTGCCCGACTACGGTCAGGCGCCCGACAGCCCCTACGATCAGCCGGCCTCGTCGCCGCCGCCGTCCCAGTACGGCGACCCGAACCAGCAGCAGTACGGCGGCGGCCAGTACGGCGGCTCGCAGTACGGCTCTGGCGGCACCCAGTACGGGTCCGGTGGGTCGCAGTACGGCTCGGGCGGCTCGCAGTACGGCAGCGGTGGTTACGACCAGCAGCAGCCCTACGACTCGCAGCAGCAGCCCTACGGGCAGCAGCCGCCGGCGTCGCCGACGTCCGGCTACGGCTCGCCGTGGGGCGGGGGTGCCGACCAGACGCCGGGTTACGACCCGAACAACCCGGCGGCCCCGACGTCCGGCTACGGGCCCGGCCCGGCGTCGCCGACGTCCGGGTACGGCGCGGGTCCGGCGTCGCCGACCTCGGGTTACGGTGCGGCCCCGACCTCCGGGTACGGTGCCGCGCCGACGTCCGGGTACGGCGGTCAGCCGCCCTACGGTGGCTATGACCCGAACAACCCGGCGGCGCCCACGTCCGGGTACGGTGCCCCGCCGACCTCGGGTTACGGCGCCGGTGCCGCGCCGACCTCCGGCTACGGTGCGCCGGGTTACCCGCAGGCCGGGTACCCGGGTGGCGGTTACGGCACCCCGAAGCCGCCGAACGAGCAGTTCGCGCTGTTCTCGATGATCGCGGGCATCGTGTCCGCGGTCACCGCGCTGCTGACCTGCTGCCTCTGGCCGCTCGGCTTCATCGCGATCATCGCCGGTGGTGCGGGTGTCGCGCTCGGCGTGATGAGCAAGAAGAAGATCGACGCCTCCGGCGGGGCGCTCGGCGGCAAGCAGCAGGCGACGGCGGGTCTGATCGCCGGCGGCATCGGCGCTGGTCTGGGCCTGCTCCTGATGATCCTCGGGATCGTGGGGCTCGCTGCACTGAACGCCTGAAACATTTCCTGACGACGGCCCGGTCCCCGATGGGGGCCGGGCCTCGCCATGCTGGCAGGTTGGTGATAAGCGAGGTACGGTTGCGAGCGGTGCCTACCCGCGGCGCAAGTCGTGGGTCTGAACCTGGTCAGGAACGCCGGGTGGTCGGTTCACCTAGGTGAACAGGGAAGCAACCGGCGGTAACACGCACTACCGCGCCCGGCAAGAGGGTCGCGGTAGTCGTTTTGACCTGTGGTCGGGCCGTAGGTAGTCTTGGTTTTCGTGCCTAGGTGCGCCTGGGCATGCACGTGCGCCCTCTGCCGGGCGTACGGCCTCCCCTGGGGTCTGTTTACAGACTCTCGGCCTGCGGCGGGCGCGACACGCCCGACCGCGGGGGTCGGAGGAGCCGGACATCTGGCTCAACACGAGGACAATTAGTCGAGAAGAAAGCGGAGACCCGGTGCCCACGATCCAGCAGTTGGTCCGCAAGGGCCGGCAGGACAAGGTCGAGAAGACCAAGACTCCTGCGCTCAAGGGCAGCCCGCAGCGCCGTGGCGTGTGCACGCGCGTCTACACCACCACGCCCAAGAAGCCGAACTCGGCTCTGCGGAAGGTGGCGCGTGTCAAGTTGAGCAGTGGCGTCGAGGTCACCGCATACATCCCGGGCGTTGGTCACAACCTCCAGGAGCACTCGATCGTCCTGGTCCGCGGCGGTCGTGTGAAGGACCTGCCCGGCGTTCGCTACAAGATCATCCGCGGCTCGCTGGACACGCAGGGTGTCCGCAACCGCAAGCAGGCCCGCAGCCGGTACGGCGCGAAGAAGGAGAAGAGCTGATATGCCCCGCAAGGGTCCCGCTCCGAAGCACGCGGTGGTCATCGACCCCGTGTACAACTCGCCGCTCGTCACCCAGCTGATCAACAAGGTCCTGCTGAGCGGCAAGCGGTCCGTGGCGGAGCGCATCGTCTACGGGGCTCTCGAGGGTGCCCGCGAGAAGACCGGCAACGACCCGGTCGTCACGCTGAAGCGCGCGCTCGACAACGTGAAGCCGGCCCTCGAGGTGCGCAGCCGCCGTGTCGGTGGCGCCACCTACCAGGTCCCGGTCGAGGTTCGGCCCGGCCGCAGCACCACCCTCGCGCTGCGCTGGCTGATCCAGTACAGCCGCGCTCGTCGTGAGAAGACCATGACCGAGCGCCTGATGAACGAACTTCTGGACGCGAGCAACGGTCTCGGCGCGAGCGTCAAGCGTCGCGAAGACACGCACAAGATGGCCGAGTCCAACAAGGCCTTCGCGCACTACCGCTGGTAATCCGCGTCCCGCACTCGAAGCTGAAAGGCAAGGCAGATGGCTGGCAACAACGCCGCCCTGGCCAAGGTCCGCAACATCGGGATCATGGCCCACATCGACGCGGGCAAGACGACGACGACCGAGCGGATCCTGTTCTACACCGGTATCAACTACAAGATCGGTGAAGTCCACGATGGCGCAGCCACCATGGACTGGATGGAGCAGGAGCAGGAGCGCGGCATCACGATCACGTCGGCCGCGACGACCTGCTACTGGCACGACCACCGGATCAACATCATCGACACTCCGGGTCACGTCGACTTCACCGTCGAGGTGGAGCGGTCGCTGCGGGTGCTCGACGGTGCCGTCGCGGTCTACGACGGTGTGGCCGGCGTCGAGCCCCAGACCGAGAACGTCTGGCGTCAGGCGGACAAGTACCACGTTCCGCGGATGTGCTTCGTCAACAAGCTCGACCGCACGGGCGCGGACTTCTTCCGCTGCGTGCAGATGATGATCGACCGGCTGAACTCCACCCCGGCCGTTCTCCAGATCCCGATCGGGCTCGAAGGCGACCACATCGGCGTCGTCGACCTGGTGGGCATGCGTGCGCTGACCTGGCGCGGCGAGACCCAGAAGGGTGAGGACTACGCGGTCGAGGAGATCCCTGCGGATCTGGTCGACCAGGCCAACGAGTGGCGCGAGAAGCTCCTCGAGACGATGTCCGACGTCGACGACTCGATCGCCGAGGCCTACCTCGAGGGTGAGGAGATCTCGGTCGAGACGCTGAAGGCCGCGATCCGTCGGGCCACGCTGGCCGACAAGGTCAACCCGGTCGTCTGCGGCTCCGCGTTCAAGAACAAGGGCGTCCAGCCCATGCTCGACGCGGTCGTCGACTTCCTGCCGAGCCCGCTCGACCTCCCCTCGATCGACGGCACGCTGATGGACGGGGAGACCCCGGCCGCGCGTCACTCGGACGAGAAGGAGCCGTTCAGCGCTCTGGCGTTCAAGATCCAGTCCGACAAGCACCTCGGCACGCTGACCTACCTCCGGATCTACTCCGGTCGGTTGGACTCGGGCACCCAGGTGATCAACTCGACCAAGGACCGCAAGGAGCGGGTCGGGAAGATCTACCAGATGCACGCGATCAAGCGTGAGGAGCTGCCGAGCGTCGGCGCCGGCGACATCGTCGCGGTGCAGGGCCTGAAGCAGACCACCACCGGTGACACGCTGAGCGACCCGTCGAACCCGATCATCCTCGAGTCGATGACGTTCCCCGCGCCGGTCATCGAGGTCGCGATCGAGCCGAAGACCAAGGCTGACCAGGAAAAGCTGGGCACCGCGATCCAGAAGCTCGCGCAGGAAGACCCGACGTTCAAGGTCCACAACGACGAAGAGACCGGTCAGACGGTCATCGGCGGCATGGGCGAGCTGCACCTCGAGGTGCTGGTCGACCGCATGCGGCGCGAGTTCAACGTCGAGGCGAACGTCGGCAAGCCGCAGGTGGCTTACCGCGAGACGATTCGTCGCTCGGTCGAGGGCTACGACTTCACCCACAAGAAGCAGACCGGTGGTTCCGGTCAGTTCGCGAAGGTGAAGATCAACATCGAGCCGATCCCGCAGGACGGGGACGCGCCGAGCTACGAGTTCGAGAACAAGGTCACCGGTGGCCGCGTGCCGCGGGAGTACATCCCGTCGGTCGACGCCGGCGCCCAGGACGCGATGCAGTACGGCGTTCTGGCCGGTTACCCGCTCGTCGGCATCAAGTTCACGCTGGTCGACGGCCAGTACCACGAGGTCGACTCTTCGGAGATGGCCTTCAAGATCGCCGGTTCGATGGCGCTTAAGGAAGCGGCCCGCAAGGCCGACCCCGCGCTGCTCGAGCCGATGATGGCGGTCGAGGTCACCACGCCCGAGGAGAACATGGGCGACGTGATCGGCGACCTCAACTCGCGGCGCGGTCAGATCCAGGCGATGGAGGAGCGCGGCGGTGCCCGCGTCGTCCGTGCTCTGGTTCCGCTCTCCGAGATGTTCGGCTACGTCGGAGACCTCCGGTCGAAGACCCAGGGCCGGGCGAGCTACTCGATGCAGTTCGACTCCTACGCGGAGGTTCCCCAGAACGTCGCGAAGGAGATCATCGCCAAGGCAACGGGCGAATAAGCCCCGAGCCGAAGGCGATACCCGACCCGCAATAGATCCGGACGCACGGCGTTCCAGGTTTTAGTCCACAGGAGGAAAGACCAGTGGCGAAGGCGAAGTTCGAGCGGACCAAGCCGCACGTCAACATCGGGACCATCGGTCACATCGACCACGGTAAGACGACGCTGACCGCGGCGATCACCAAGGTCCTGCACGACAAGTACCCGGACATCAACCCCTTCACGCCGTTCGACCAGATCGACAAGGCGCCGGAGGAGCGGCAGCGCGGTATCACGATTTCGATCGCGCACGTCGAGTACCAGACCGAGGCGCGGCACTACGCGCACGTCGACTGCCCGGGTCACGCTGACTACATCAAGAACATGATCACGGGTGCCGCCCAGATGGACGGCGCGATCCTGGTCGTGTCCGCGACGGACGGCCCGATGCCGCAGACCAAGGAGCACGTGCTCCTGGCCCGCCAGGTCGGCGTTCCGTACATCGTCGTCGCCCTGAACAAGGCCGACGTCGTGGACGACGAGGAGATCCTGGAGCTCGTCGAGCTCGAGGTTCGGGAGCTGCTCAACCAGTACGAGTTCCCGGGTGACGACGCTCCGATCGTGCGTGTCTCGGCGCTGAAGGCGCTCGAGGGCGACGCCGAGTGGGGCGAGAAGATCATCGAGCTGATGAACGCGGTCGACGAGACCATCCCGGAGCCCGAGCGGGACCTCGACAAGCCGTTCCTCATGCCGATCGAGGACGTCTTCACGATCACCGGTCGCGGTACGGTCGTCACCGGCCGTGTCGAGCGGGGTGTGCTGAAGGTCAACGAGACCGTCGACATCGTCGGCATCAAGGAGACCAAGCAGACCACCACGGTCACCGGCGTCGAGATGTTCCGCAAGCTGCTCGACGAGGCGCGTGCCGGCGAGAACGTCGGTCTGCTCCTCCGCGGCATCAAGCGCGAGGACGTGGAGCGCGGCCAGGTTGTCATCAAGCCGGGCACCACGACCCCGCACACCGAGTTCGAGGCGCAGGTCTACATCCTCAGCAAGGACGAGGGTGGCCGCCACACGCCGTTCTTCAACAACTACCGTCCGCAGTTCTACTTCCGCACCACCGACGTGACCGGTGTCGTCACCCTCCCCGAGGGCACCGAGATGGTCATGCCGGGTGACAACACCGAGATGTCGGTGAAGCTCATCCAGCCGGTGGCGATGGAGAACAACCTGCGGTTCTCGATCCGCGAGGGTGGTCGGACCGTCGGCGCCGGCCGCATCACCAAGATCAACAACTAGTTGTCCGCTGGGGCCGCGTGCGGCCCCGACGCGACGCGGCGGTCGGGTCGCATTGATCCGACCGCCGCGCCGCGCGGCGACTATCCGGCAGCCACCCGACCCCCGGCGTAACAGACAGGACTGAAGGTTCCATGGCGGGACAGAAGATCCGCATCCGGCTCAAGGCCTATGACCACGAGGTCATCGACAGCTCGGCGCGGAAGATCGTCGACACCGTGATCCGCACCGGTGCGTCGGTTGCGGGCCCCGTGCCGCTGCCGACCGAGAAGAACATCTACTGCGTGATCCGCTCGCCGCACAAGTACAAGGACTCCCGCGAGCACTTCGAGATGCGGACCCACAAGCGGCTGATCGACATCCTCGACCCGACGCCCAAGACCGTCGACTCGCTCATGCGGCTCGACCTTCCGGCCGGCGTCGACATCGAGATCAAGCTCTAGGACGTAGTCGCGCTCGAGTTCGGACTCAGGACTCGACAACGCATTACGTATACCGCTGAAGGACACGCCCGGCCGGTTATCCAGGCCGGGAGAGGATCCGGACCAAAGAGAGTCGGAAAGAAGAGATGGACAGGCAGATCAAGGGGATCCTGGGCGAGAAGCTCGGCATGACCCAGGTCTTCGACGAGAACAACCGGATCGTTCCGGTGACCGTCGTGCAGGCCGGGCCGAATGTCGTGACCCAGGTTCGTACCCCCGAACGTGACGGCTACTCCGCGGTCCAGCTGGCCTTCGGCGGCATCGACCCGCGGAAGGTGAACAAGCCGGAGAGCGGCCACTTCAAGGGCGCCGGCGTCACCCCGCGGCGGCACCTCGTCGAGGTGCGCACCACTGACGCGGCCGAGTACGAGGTCGGCCAGGAGGTCTCCGCGGAGATCTTCGAGGCGGGCATCAAGGTCGACGTCGTCGGCACCAGCAAGGGCAAGGGCTACGCGGGTGTCATGAAGCGGCACGGCTTCAAGGGCCTCGGCGCCGGCCACGGTACCCAGCGCAAGCACCGCGCGCCGGGTTCGATCGGCGGCTGCGCGACCCCGGGTCGTGTCTTCAAGGGCCTGCGCATGGCCGGCCGCATGGGCGGCGTCCGTACCACCACGATGAACCTCAGCGTCCACCGCGTCGACGCTGAGAAGGGCCTGATCCTGGTCAAGGGCGCTGTGCCCGGGCCCAAGGGCGGCCTGGTGCTCATCCGCACCGCCGCCAAGACCCAGCTTGGTAAGGGCGGTGTGGCGAAGTGACCACGATTGACATCGTCGACGCCGGCGGCACGAAGACCGGCACTGCCGACCTGCCCGCCGAGATCTTCGACGTGACGACGAACGTTCCGCTGATCCACCAGGTCGTGGTGGCCCAGCAGGCAGCGGCCCGGCAGGGCACGCACAAGACGAAGACCCGCGGGGAGGTGTCCGGCGGTGGGGCCAAGCCCTACAAGCAGAAGGGCACCGGCCGCGCGCGTCAGGGTTCGACCCGCGCGCCGCAGTTCACCGGCGGTGGCGTCGTCCACGGCCCGCAGCCGCGCGACTACTCGCAGCGGACGCCCAAGAAGATGAAGGCTGCTGCCCTCCGGGGCGCGCTCTCCGACCGGGCCCGCGGCGGTCGCGTGCACGTGCTCGAGTCGCTGGTCTCCGGCGACGCGCCGTCCACCAAGGACGCGGTCAAGGCGCTGGCGAACCTGTCCAGCTCGCGGCACGTCCTGGTCGTGGTCGCCCGCGGCGACCGCACCGGCTGGCTGTCGGTTCGGAACATCAAGGAAGTCCACGTCCTGGCGCCCGACCAGCTCAACACGTACGACGTGCTGATCAGCGACGACGTGGTGTTCACCAAGGACGCGTACGACGAGTTCTGTGCTGCCAGCGCCGGCCAGATCTCTTCCGGTGGCGCTACCGCCAAGGCCAGCTCCGCCGAGCTCGACACCGAGGAGACGAAGTGATTTACGACCCGCGCGACATCCTGCTCGCTCCGGTCGTCTCGGAGAAGAGCTACGGACTGCTGGACGACAACAAGTACACGTTCTACGTGCGCACGGACGCGAACAAGACGCAGATCAAGATCGCGGTCGAGCAGGTTTTCAACGTGAAGGTCACGGCGGTCAACACGCTGAACCGGCAGGGGAAGCGGAAGCGGACCAAGTTCGGCACGGGTAAGCGGAAGGACACCAAGCGCGCGATCGTGAGCCTCGCGCCGGGTGACCGCATCGAGATCTTCGGGGGACCGGTCTCCTGACGGGGGCCGGACCGAATCTGAGGATCGAGAGCTGAGGGATACAGATGGGCATCCGCAAATACAAGCCGACAACGCCAGGCCGGCGTGGTTCGAGCGTCGCCGACTTCGTCGAGATCACCCGTGACCACCCGGAGAAGTCGCTGGTCCGGCCCCTGCACAGCAAGGGCGGCCGGAACGCGCACGGTCGGGTCACCACCCGCCACCAGGGCGGTGGGCACAAGCGTGCCTACCGGCTGATCGACTTCCGCCGGGCCGACAAGGACGGTGTGCCGGCCAAGGTCGCGCACATCGAGTACGACCCGAACCGCACCGCGCGCATCGCGCTGCTGCACTTCGTCGACGGCGAGAAGCGGTACATCGTCGCGCCGAACAAGCTGCGTCAGGGCGACCGGGTCGAGACCGGCCCCGGTGCCGACATCAAGCCGGGCAACAACCTCCCGCTGCGCAACATCCCGGTCGGTACGGTCGTTCACGCGATCGAGCTGAAGCCGGGTGGTGGCGCGAAGATCGCCCGCTCCGCCGGTGCGAGCGTCCAGCTGGTGGCGAAGGACGGGCCGTACGCCCAGCTTCGTATGCCGTCCGGTGAGATCCGGAACGTCGACGCGCGCTGCCGCGCGACGGTCGGTGAGGTCGGCAACGCCGAGCAGTCGAACATCAACTGGGGCAAGGCCGGTCGCATGCGGTGGAAGGGCAAGCGCCCGACCGTCCGTGGTGTGGCGATGAACCCGATCGACCACCCGCACGGTGGTGGTGAGGGCAAGACCTCTGGTGGTCGTCACCCGGTCAACCCCAAGGGCAAGCCCGAGGGGCGCACTCGCCGGGCCAACAAGGCCAGCGACAAATTCATCGTCCGCCGCCGCAAGACCAACAAGAAGCGCTGAGGTTGTAGGCCATGCCCCGCAGCTTGAAGAAGGGCTACTTCGTCGACGACCACCTGATCAAGAAGGTGGACGCGCAGAACGCCCGGGGAACCAAGAACGTCATCAAGACCTGGTCGCGTCGTTCGACCATCACGCCGGAGATGATCGGCCACACGCTGGGCGTCCACGACGGACGCAAGCACGTGCCGGTGTTCGTCACCGAGGCGATGGTCGGCCACAAGCTGGGCGAGTTCTCGCCGACCCGCACGTTCAAGGGCCACGAGAAGGACGACCGCAAGAGCCGCCGCCGCTGACGCGGATCCAGGTGCGTCTGGTGAGCCGGGCGCGGATAGACGAGAGAGCAGACAGATGGCAGTGATCGACGGCAAGCGCGTGAATCCGCGGCGCGTGCAGCTGCTCGGGGACGCCCCGGGCGCATTCGCCGAGGCGCGGTATGTCCGGACGACGGCGATGAAGACCCGGCGTGTGGTCGACCTCATCCGGGGTCTGCCCGCGAAGGAGGCGCTGACCGCGCTCAAGTTCGCCCCGCAGGCCGCCAGCGAGCAGGTCTACCGGGTGGTCGAGAGCGCGATCGCGAACGCCGAGCACAACGAGCGGCTCGACCCCGACTCGCTGCTCGTGACGAAGGCCTTCGTGGACGAGGGCCCCACGATGAAGCGGTTCCGGCCGCGCGCCCAGGGGCGTGCGTACCGGATCCGGAAGCGCACCTGCCACATCACTGTCGTGGTGGAGAGTGTGGCCCCGGCGGCGAAGCCGAAGCGGGCGCCGAAGAAGGCGAGCGGCGGCCGAGCGGCAGCCACGAAGGGAAGCGCCGAGTAATGGGTCAGAAGGTTAACCCGCACGGCTTCCGGCTCGGCATCACGACCGAGTGGAAGTCCCGCTGGTACGCGGACAAGTTGTACAAGGACTACGTCGGAGAAGACGTGGCGATCCGGAAGATGATGTCGCGCGGCATGGAGCGCGCCGGCATCGCCCGGGTCGACATCGAGCGCACCCGTGACCGGGTTCGCGTCGACATCCACACCGCCCGGCCGGGCATCGTCATCGGCCGCCGCGGCGCGGAGGCCGACCGGATCCGTGGGCAGCTCGAGAAGCTCACTGGCAAGCAGGTGCAGCTGAACATCCTCGAGGTCAAGAACCCCGAGGCGGACGCGCAGCTGGTCGCCCAGGGCGTTGCCGAGCAGCTCTCGAGCCGGGTCAGCTTCCGTCGCGCCATGCGTAAGGCCATGCAGTCGGCGATGAAGTCGCCGGGCGTCAAGGGCATCCGGGTGCAGTGCGCCGGTCGCCTCGGCGGTGCCGAGATGTCGCGGTCGGAGTTCTACCGCGAGGGCCGGGTGCCGCTGCACACGCTCCGCGCGAACATCGACTACGGCTTCTACGAGGCCCGCACGACGTTCGGCCGGATCGGCGTCAAGGTCTGGATCTACAAGGGCGACGTCGTGCAGAGCCGCGCCGAGCGCGAGGCGGCCGAGGCCGCGCTGCGCCAGCACCGTGGCAACCGTCCGGAGCGTCGTCGTGGCGCCGGTGGCGGCGGCGGCGGTCGTGGCCGCGGCGAGCGTCAGGGCGGCGGTCGGGGTGCCGAGCGCACCGAGACCGAGGCCCCGGTGGCCACGGAGACCCCGGCGACCGAGGCTCAGGTCGAGACGCCGGTGGCCACCGAGGCCGCAGCCGCTCCTGTTGTCGAGGCGCCCGCCGCGGCACCAGCTGAGAACACCAGTCAGGAGGGCTGACCCATGCTGATTCCCCGCAGGGTCAAGCACCGTAAGCAGCACCACCCGACGCGTCGCGGCGCGTCCAAGGGCGGTACGGCGGTCACCTTCGGCGAGTACGGCATCCAGGCGCTGGAGCCGGCCTACGTGACCAACCGGCAGATCGAGTCGGCGCGTATCGCGATCACCCGGCACATCAAGCGTGGCGGCAAGGTCTGGATCAACATCTACCCGGACCGCCCGCTGACCAAGAAGCCTGCCGAGACCCGGATGGGTTCCGGTAAGGGTTCGCCGGAGTGGTGGGTCGCCAACGTCAAGCCGGGTCGTGTGCTCTTCGAGCTGCAGTACCCGAACGAGCAGATTGCTCGCGAGGCCATGCGCCGTGCGATCCACAAGCTGCCGATGAAGTGCCGGATCGTGAAGCGCGAGGGGAGTGAGGCGGCATGAGCAGCGGCCCGAACGACAAGGCTGCTGAGCTGCGCGAGCTCGACGACGAGCAGCTCGTCACCCGGTTGCGGGAGGCCAAGGAGGAGCTGTTCAACCTCCGCTTCCAGAGCGCGACCGGTCAGCTGGACAACAACCGCCGACTCCAGGTCGTCCGCCGGGACATCGCCCGGATCTACACGATCATGCGGTCGCGTGAGCTCGGCATCGAGCAGGCGCCGAGTGAGGTGACGGCATGAGCAGTGAGGACACCGTGAGCACGGAGACTGAGTCGCGGAACGACCGCAAGGTCCGTGAGGGCTACGTGGTCAGCGACAAGATGGACAAGACGGTGGTCGTCGAGGTCGAGGACCGCGTCAAGCACCGCCTGTACGGCAAGGTCATCCGTCGCACCCACCGGCTGAAGGCGCACGACGAGCAGAACGACTGCGGCGTCGGCGACCGGGTCCGGTTGATGGAGACGCGGCCGCTGTCGGCCACCAAGCGGTGGCGCGTCGTCGAGATCCTCGAGCGCGCGAAGTAGTGCCGCTGCCCGAGGGTTCGCGAGAACCCTCGGGCACAATATGAAAGTTCCGTTCCGCCAGGCTCTCTCGGAGAGAACCGGCGCGACATCAATGGAGTTGACGTGATCCAGCAGGAGTCGCGACTGCGCGTCGCCGACAACACTGGGGCCAAGGAGATCCTGTGCATCAGGGTCCTGGGTGGCTCCGGCCGGCGGTACGCGGGTATCGGCGACATCATCGTGGGCACCGTCAAGGACGCCATCCCCGGCGCGGGCGTGAAGCGCGGTGACGTCGTGAAGGCCGTCGTCGTCCGCACCGTGAAGGAGAAGCGGCGGCCAGACGGCTCCTACATTCGTTTCGACGAGAACGCCGCGGTCCTGATCAAGGACGGTGGTGACCCGCGCGGGACCCGTATCTTCGGCCCGGTCGGGCGTGAGCTGCGGGACAAGCGGTTCATGAAGATCATCTCGCTGGCCCCGGAGGTGCTCTGACCATGGCGAAGCTCAAGGTGAAAAAGGGCGACACGGTCCTGGTCATCGCCGGCAAGGACAAGGGCGCCAAGGGCAAGGTGATCCAGTCGTACCCCGACACCCAGCGGGTGCTCGTCGAGGGCGTCAACCGGATCAAGAAGCACACCAAGGTCTCCACCACGCAGCGCGGCGCCAAGTCGGGCGGGATCGTGACGCAGGAGGCCCCCATCCACGTCAGCAACGTGATGGTGGTCGGCGGCGACGGTAAGCCGACCCGGGTGGGGTACCGGACCGAAGAGGTCACCGGCGACGACGGCCGGGTTTCGCGCAAGCGGATCCGCGTCTCCCGGCGGACCGGTGAGGACATCTGATGACTGCCCCGGCCACCGAGAAGATCCAGCCGCGGCAGAAGCTGCGGTACCGCGAGGAGATCGTCCCCGCGCTGCGCGAGCAGTTCAGCTACTCGAACGTCATGCAGGTTCCCGGCGTCGTCAAGGTCGTCGTGAACATGGGCGTCGGCGACGCCGCTCGTGACTCGAAGCTGATCGACGGCGCGGTCCGCGACCTCACCGCGATCACCGGCCAGCGCCCCCAGGTGCAGCGCGCCCGGAAGTCGATCGCGCAGTTCAAGCTGCGCGAGGGCATGCCGATCGGCGCGAAGGTCACGCTCCGGAACGACCGTATGTGGGAGTTCCTGGACCGCCTGCTGTCGATCGCACTGCCCCGGATCCGCGACTTCCGCGGTCTGTCCGGCAAGCAGTTCGACGGCCACGGCAACTACACGTTCGGCCTCAACGAGCAGTCGATGTTCCACGAGATCGACGTGGACAAGATCGACCGCCAGCGGGGCATGGACATCACGGTCGTGACCACCGCGACGACGGACGAGGAGGGTCGGGCGCTGCTCAAGCTCCTCGGCTTTCCGTTCAAGGAGAACTGAGCATGGCGAAGAAGGCCCTGATCCAGAAGGCTTCCGGCAAGCAGAAGTTCAAGGTGCGTGCGTACACTCGCTGCCAGCGTTGTGGCCGTCCGCGCGCCGTGTACCGGTCGTTCGGTCTGTGCCGCATCTGCGTGCGGGAGATGGCGCACCGCGGCGAGCTTCCCGGAGTCACCAAGTCCTCGTGGTGACGCGCAGCGCGCAGATCGCCACCTCGTATGAAGGACCTGGGCACAGGTCCGCTGCTTCGCCGAAGGCCTTCGGGAACCGCGGCGAGAAAGGCATGAACCCATGACGATGACCGACCCGATCGCAGACATGTTGACTCGTCTGCGCAACGCCAACTCGGCGTACCACGACCGGGTGACGATGCCCCACTCGAAGCTCAAGGCGCACGTCGCCGAGATCCTTCAGCAGGAGGGCTACATCGCCGGCTGGACCGTGGCCGACTCCGAGACCGGCGTGGGCAAGGTCCTCACCGTTGACCTGAAGTACGGCCCGAACCGGGAGCGGAGCATCGCCGGTCTGCGGCGCGTGTCGAAGCCGGGTCTGCGGGTGTACGCGAAGTCCAACAGTCTGCCCCGCGTGCTGGGCGGCCTCGGCGTGGCGATCATCTCCACGTCGTCGGGCCTGCTCACCGACCGGCAGGCGACCAAGCGTGGAGTGGGCGGGGAAGTCCTCGCCTACGTCTGGTAGGGGAGAGCATGTCACGCATCGGTAAGCTGCCGATCCCGGTGCCTTCCGGCGTCGACGTCGCCATTGACGGCGCGACGGTCACCGTGAAGGGCCCGAAGGGGACGCTCACCCACCAGGTCGTCGAGCCGATCACGATCGGTCGCGGCGAGGACGGTTCGATCGAGGTCTCGCGCCCGAACGACGAGCGTCGGGCGAAGGAGCGTCACGGGCTGACCCGCACGCTGGTGGCGAACATGATCGCCGGCGTCACCAACGGGTACAGCAAGACCCTGGAGATCCAGGGCACCGGTTACCGCGTCCAGGCCAAGGGTTCCGACCTCGAGTTCGCGCTCGGGTTCAGCCACCCGGTCACCGTCCGGCCGCCGGAGGGAATCTCCTTCCGCGTCGAGAAGCCGACCCAGTTCGTGGTCGAGGGCATCGACAAGCAGCTGGTGGGCGAGGTCGCCGCCAACATCCGCAAGATTCGTCCGCCGGAGCCTTACAAGGGCAAGGGCGTTCGATACCAGGGCGAGAACGTCCGGCGTAAGGCCGGAAAGGCAGGTAAGTGATGGCTGCGTCTCTGCTTCAGCGCAAGTCCGGCGCCGGCGTCTCCGCCGTCCGCCGGGTGGGCAAGGCGCGTCGCCACTTCCGCCTGCGGAAGAAGGTCGTCGGCACCGAGGCCCGTCCGCGTCTGGTCGTCACCCGGTCGACGCGACACATCTACGCCCAGGTCATCGACGACACGGCCGGCCGCACGGTCGCCTCGGCGTCGACCCTGGACGTGTCGATCCGCGGTGGCGAGGGCGACAAGTCGGCCCTCGCCAAGAAGGTCGGCGCGCTGGTCGCCGAGCGGGCGAAGGCGGCCGGTGTCGACGCGGTCGTGTTCGACCGCGGCGGCAACAAGTACCACGGGCGGATCGCGGCTCTGGCCGACGCTGCCCGCGAAGGTGGGCTGGAGTTCTGATGATCGCCAGCACCGAAAACACTTACGAGGGGAACGTCTGATGCCTGGTCAGCAGCGCCGAGGCGGTGGAGGCGGGGACCGCCGGGACCGCCGCGACGGCGGGCGGGGCGGAGCGGCCCCGGAGAAGTCGCCTCACATCGAGCGCGTCGTCGCCATCAACCGTGTGGCGAAGGTCGTCAAGGGTGGTCGTCGCTTCAGCTTCACCGCGCTGGTCGTGGTGGGCGACGGTGACGGCACCGTGGGTGTCGGTTACGGCAAGGCGAAGGAGGTGCCGGCCGCCATCGCCAAGGGCGTGGAGGAGGCCAAGAAGCACTTCTTCAAGGTGCCGCGGATCGGCTCGACCATCGCTCACCCGGTTCAGGGTGAGGACGCCGCCGGCGTCGTCCTGCTGAAGCCCGCCAGCCCCGGTACCGGTGTCATCGCCGGTGGTCCGGTGCGCGCGGTGCTGGAGTGCGCCGGCATTCACGACATCCTGAGCAAGAGCCTCGGTTCGTCCAACGCGATCAACATCGTGCACGCCACGATCGCGGCGCTGAAGATGATCGAGCGTCCCGAGGCGATCGCGGCCCGCCGCGGTCTGCCGCTCGAGGACGTCGCTCCCGCGGCGCTGCTGCGGGCTCGGGCCGGAGGGGAGTGACATGGCACGCCTCAAGGTCACCCAGATCCGGTCGGTGATCGGCACCAAGCAGAACCAGCGTCACACGCTGCGCTCGCTGGGGCTCAAGCGGATCAACGACGTCGTCGTGAAGGAAGACCGCCCCGAGATGCGCGGCATGGTGCACACCGTGCGGCACCTCGTGACGGTCGAGGAGGTCGAGTAACGCCATGGCCCTCAAGGTCCATCACCTGAAGCCGGCCCCCGGCGCCCACACCCCGAAGACCCGTGTGGGTCGCGGAGAGGGCTCCAAGGGTAAGACGGCTGGTCGCGGTACCAAGGGAACCAAGGCCCGCTACCAGGTTCCGGCGCGCTTCGAGGGTGGGCAGATGCCCATCCACATGCGACTGCCGAAGCTGAAGGGCTTCAAGAACCGGTTCCGCGTGGAGTACCAGGTCGTCAACCTGGACCGGCTCGCCGAGCTGTTCCCGGACGGCGGCGAGATCGGCCCGGAGGAGCTCGCGCTCGCCGGTGCCGTTCGCCCGAACCGCCTGGTCAAGATCCTGGGCGACGGCGACCTCGGTGGCGTCAAGCTCACCGCGTCGGCGCACAAGTTCTCGGCCACCGCCAAGGAGAAGATCCTGGCGGCCGGCGGCACGGTCAACGAGATCACCGAAAGCTGAACCACTGCGGCGTCCGGCCCGGGCGGAACTCGCCCGGGCCGGACGCCGTTGGTCTCTATGGCTCCTCAGGCCCCTCTCAGGGAGCTGTGCTCACGCCGAGATTCGACGTGGGCCATCGGAGACCGACCGACTGTTAGAGTCGCACCACAGGCCCGCGCCTGACGGCGGAGCGGGCTGCCCCGACCACACTGGGCCGCGGCTGACCTCTCTGGGTCACCGGCCTGACCGATCAGCGGGCCACGACGATGGGTCCGTGCGCAGGAGGACTTGTGCTCGCCGCCTTCGGTAGGGCGTTTCGTACGCCCGACCTGCGCAAGAAGATTTTCTTCACGCTGTTCATCATTGCGATCTACCGAGTCGGCGCCACGCTGCCGTCACCAGGCGTGTCCGTCACCAACATCAATCAGTGCATCGACCAGCTCAAGACTGGTGGTGGCAGCGAGGTCCTGACGCTGCTGAACCTGTTCAGCGGAGGCGCACTCCTCCAGCTGTCGGTGTTCGCGCTGGGGATCATGCCGTACATCACGGCCAGCATCATCCTGCAGCTGCTCGTCGTGGTCATTCCGCGGCTCGAGCAGCTGCGCAAGGAAGGCCAGGCGGGTCAGGCCAAGATCACGCAGTACACGCGTTATCTGACTATCGGCCTGGCCGTTCTCCAGTCGACCGGTTACATCGCGCTCGCCCGGAGCGGCAACCTGTTCCAGGGCTGCAACCTCTCGATCATCCCGAGCAACACCGCCCAGCCGCAGTGGCTGACGCTGACCACGCTGGTCCTGACGATGACCGCGGGTACGGCAGTGGTCATGTGGCTCGGCGAGCTGATCACGGACCGCGGCGTCGGCAACGGCATGTCGGTCCTGATCTTCACCTCGATCGCGGCGCGCATGCCGTACGAGGGCAACAACATCCTGGAGACCAAGGGCGGTCTGGTCTTCAGCATCGTGCTGGTGATCGTTCTGGTCGTCATCGCGCTCGTCGTCTTCATCGAGCAGGCGCAGCGGCGGATTCCGGTCCAGTACGCGAAGCGGATGATCGGCCGGCGAATGTACGGCGGCACGTCCACCTACATCCCGCTGAAGGTGAACCAGGCCGGCGTCATTCCGGTGATCTTCGCCTCATCGCTGCTCTATCTGCCGCAGCTGTTCAGTCAGCTCGGTGACCCGGAAAACCCGGGTTCGGTGCAGCGATTCGTGGACAAGTGGATTACGCCCGCGGACTCGTGGCTCCACATCCTGCTCTATTTCGGCTTGATCGTCTTCTTTACGTACTTCTACGTGGCGATCACGTTCAATCCGACCGAGGTCGCGGACAACATGCGGAAGTTCGGTGGCTTCGTGCCGGGCATCCGGCCCGGTCGGCCCACCGCGGAGTACCTCGGCTACATTCTGAGCAGGATCACCCTGCCGGGGTCGATCTACCTGGGTATCATCGCGGTTCTTCCGAACTTGTTCATCTCCCTGCTCGATGACGGCGGCAACAACACGCAGAACTTCCCCTTCGGGGGTACGGCGGTACTGATCATCGTCGGTGTCGGTCTCGAGACCGTTAAACAGATCGAGAGCCAGCTCATGCAGCGCAACTACGAAGGTTTCCTCCGCTAGTGCGGCTGGTACTGGTCGGCCCCCCGGGTGCGGGCAAGGGGACTCAGGCCGAGTTCATCGCAGCTCACCTCTGCGCGCCCAAGATCTCTACCGGTGACCTCTTCCGCTACAACGTGGGCCAGGGGACGCCGTTGGGTGTCGAGGCGAAGAAATACATGGACGCCGGTCAGCTCGTGCCGGACGAGATCACGATCAACATGGTGCGGCAGCGTCTCGCCGAGCCGGATGCGGTGGACGGGTTCCTGCTCGACGGGTTCCCGCGGAACGTCCCGCAGGCCGAGGTGCTCGACGACATGCTCAAGGAGCTCGGCGTCAAGATCGACGTCGTGCTCGAGCTCGTGGTCGAGGACGACGAGGTGATCCGGCGGCTCTCCGGGCGGCGTACCTGCCGGGGCTGCGGAAAGATCTGGCACGTCGAGTTCGACCCGACGACGGTCGAGGGCGTGTGCGACCGGTGCGACGGTCAGCTGTTCCAGCGGGACGACGACAAGCCGGAGACGATCGCTAAGCGGCTCGAGGTCTACCACGAGCAGACCGAGCCGCTCGTCGACTTCTACAGCGCCCAGGGCAAGCTGGTGGGGATCGACGCCACCGGCCCGGTCGAGGACGTCACCGACCGCGCCATCGACGCGCTAGCGCCGTTCGAGTAGAAGAATTCGCATCCGAGCGGGCCAGGCTTTCGCCTGGCCCGCTCTGCGTTCTGGGGCGACTTTCGCTCCAAGCCTGCTTCGCGGACGCCCGGCAGCGCACCGTCGCGGACGCCGAGCTAGTGTCGAATCCGTGTTCAGGACGCAGGAGATCCAGCTCAAGTCGCCCGCCGACATCACGTTGATGCGTGCCGCCGGGCTCGTCGTCGGGAAGACGCTGGAGCGTCTGCGCGCCGCGGTGGCCCCCGGCGTCTCGACCGCCGACCTCGACGCGATCGCCGAAGACTCGATCCGCTCGCTGGGCGGGATCCCGTCCTTCAAGGGCTACCACGGCTTCCCCGCATCGATCTGCGCGTCGGTCAACGACCAGGTCGTGCACGGCATCCCGCGCAAGTCCCAGGTGCTCGAGGACGGCGACCTGATCTCGATCGACTGCGGCGCGATCGTCGACGGCTGGCACGGCGACTCGGCGATCACCGTCGGCGTGGGCACGGTCGACGCTGCCTACCTGAAGATGGCGCAGGTCTGCGAGGACGCGATGTGGGCCGGGTTCGCGGCCGCGCGCGTCGGAGGCCGGCTCACCGACATCAGCCACGCCGTCGAGACCGCGGTCCGCGCCGGCGGTAAGTACGGGATCGTCAAGCACTACGGTGGCCACGGCATCGGCACCGAGATGCACCAGGATCCGCACGTCCTCAACTACGGCAAGCCGGGACGCGGGCCGAAGCTGCGGGTCGGGATGGCGCTGGCGATCGAGCCGATGATCACGATGGCCGACCCGGAGACCGATGAGCTGGAGGACGGCTGGACGGTGGTGACCGTCGACGGCTCGCGCGCGGCGCACACCGAACACACGTTTGTCCTGACCGACGACGGCCCGTGGGTGCTGACCGCGCTGGACGGCGGCGTTTCCCGCCTCGGCGACGCGGTCACCCGGCAGCAACCCCGCGACTGAGCGACACTGGAGCCATGTCGTCCCCGTTACCCGACGTGCCGGAACCGAGGCGTCCCGATGTTCGGGTAGGGGACGCCGAGCGCCAGGCCGTCGTCACTCGTCTGAAGGCAGCCCTCGACGAGGGCAGGCTCGACCTCCACGAGTTCGACGAGCGGGCTGCGGCGGCCTACGCCGCGAAGACCGAGTCGGACCTCACACCGCTCACCGCCGACCTGCCGGAGCAGCACCCGCAGCCGGCGTCGAGCGTCACCGCGCGGAAACGTCTCACCAGTGGGGAATCCAGCTGGATCCGGCTGGCGGTGCTGCTGACCGGCATCTGGCTGATCACCAGCATCGCCCGCGGGGAGGTCACGTTCTACTGGCCGATCTTCCCGCTCGGAATCTGGGGTCTCGTCCTGCTGGCCAACCGCCTCACGGGGCGGCGTGACTAGGGCCGGTTTGGCGGGTCAGGCCACGACAACGTAGACTTCGTTGCTGGCGCGTTGCGTCTGTTCTCCTCGCATGTCTAGCGGGGGGACGCGGCTGAAGACCGACGTGTTGATCCAGAGTTTTACCGCCGGTGCCTCCGGGCCCGGAACGACGTCACGATTGCGGAGGACATGCCCAAGAAAGACGGGGCCATCGAAATCGAAGGCCGAGTCGTCGAAGCGCTGCCGAACGCGATGTTTCGCGTGGAGCTGCAGAACGGCCACCTCGTCCTTGCCCACATCTCCGGGAAGATGCGGCAGCACTACATCCGCATCCTGCCCGAGGACCGGGTTGTCGTGGAGCTCTCGCCCTACGACCTGTCCCGTGGGCGCATCGTCTACCGCTACAAGTAACGAGCAGCGCGCTAGGCCTCACGGCTGGCGAGCGTTTTCAAGGAGATGGCGACAGCCGTGAAGGTCAACCCGAGCGTCAAGCCGATCTGTGACAAGTGCAAGGTGATCCGCCGTCACGGGCGGGTCATGGTGATCTGCGAGAACCTGCGCCACAAGCAGCGGCAGGGCTGATCGCCGCCGCCCTCTCCTCAGGGCGGCGAGAAGATTCTGCCTCGCGCAGTCATCGCAACTCAGTAAAGCGTCTCCAGGCGTGAGCACGTGCTCACGTCCCACCCCCGGTCGGAGGCCGGGGCCCGCCCGGGCAGGCGGGATCCGGAGACGCGCAGACCTCCGCAGACGAAGGAGTACGCCCACCCATGGCACGTCTCGTCGGCGTAGACCTCCCCCGCGAGAAGCGGCTAGAGATCGCGCTCACGTACATCTTCGGTATCGGCCGGACCCGTTCCCTGGAGACGATCAAGGCGACCGGGCTCAACCCGGACACCCGCGTTCGCGACCTGTCGGACGAGGACCTGGTTCGACTCCGTGACTACATCGAGGCCTCGTTCCGGGTCGAAGGTGACCTGCGCCGCGAGGTCGCCGCTGACATCCGGCGCAAGATCGAGATCGGTTGCTACCAGGGCATCCGGCACCGGCGCGGCCTTCCTGTGCGCGGTCAGCGCACGCACACCAACGCGCGTACCCGTAAGGGCCCGCGCAAGACCGTGGCCGGCAAGAAGAAGCCGGGCAAGAAGTAATCGCCCGCGCGGCGGCGTGAGTAGTCCGCCGCCCGCTTCAGGAGCCGACTAGCCAACCGCTTTCTCGAGGAGAATTTCCGCAATGCCACCGAAGAGCCGTGGCGCCGGGGTCAAGAAGGTCCGGCGCAAGGAAAAGAAGAATGTCGCGCACGGCCACGCGCACATCAAGAGCACGTTCAACAACACGATCGTGTCGATCACGGACCCGCAGGGCAACGTGATCAGCTGGGCCTCCGCCGGCCACGTGGGCTTCAAGGGCTCGCGTAAGTCGACGCCGTTCGCCGCCCAGATGGCTGCCGAGAACGCTGCCCGCAAGGCGCAGGAGCACGGCATGCGCAAGGTCGACGTCTTCGTGAAGGGCCCGGGCTCCGGTCGCGAGACCGCCATCCGGTCGCTGCAGGCCACCGGCCTGGAGGTGGGGTCGATCTCCGACGTCACCCCGATGCCGCACAACGGCTGCCGCCCGCCCAAGCGCCGCCGCGTCTGATCAGCACCACGTTACGAGGAGACTGAGGAGAAATGGCCCGTTACACCGGTGCTGACTGCCGCCGCTGCCGGCGCGAGAAGATGAAGCTGTTCCTCAAGGGCAGCAAGTGCGAGTCGCCGAAGTGCCCGATCGAGGTTCGTCCCTACCCGCCGGGCCAGCACGGCCGCGGTCGGACCAAGGACAGCGAGTACCTGCTCCAGCTGCGTGAGAAGCAGAAGGCCAAGCGCATCTACGGCGTTCTGGAGAAGCAGTTCGGCGGCTACTACGTCGAGGCGAACCGCAAGCAGGGCAAGACCGGCGACATCCTGCTCCAGATCCTGGAGTCCCGCCTGGACAACGTCATCTACCGGGCCGGCTTCGCCAAGTCCCGCGACATGGCGCGCCAGGTGGTCCGGCACGGTCACGTGCTGGTCAACGGCGTCAAGGTCGACATCCCGTCGTACCGCGTCAGCGAGAACGACATCGTCGAGGTCCGGGAGAAGTCCCGCGAGCTCACGCCGTTCGTCGTGGCGCGCGCCGAAGCCGGCTCCCGTGGGATCCCGGCCTGGCTCGAGGTTCTCTCCAGCCAGATGCGGATCCTGGTTCACGCTCTCCCGGCCCGGCAGGTCATCGACACGCCGGTCCAGGAGCAGCTGATCGTCGAGCTCTACTCGAAGTAATCGCCTGCGGGCCGGTGCCTCGCGCACCGGCCCGTACGATTGGTTACGCAAGCCCGCGCAGGTTCGCTGCGCGGTTCGTCGGGCGTCATATAGCGGATGCCCGGACCGACAGGAGTAAGAAGTGCTCATCACCCAGCGCCCCGCGCTGACTGAAGAGTCCGTCAACGAGCACCGTTCCCGGTTCGTTATCGAGCCGCTGGAGCCCGGATTCGGCTACACGCTGGGCAACTCGCTCCGGCGTACGCTGCTGTCCTCGATTCCCGGCGCCGCTGTCACGAGCATCAAGATCGACGGTGTCCTGCACGAGTTCACCACCGTTCCGGGGGTGAAAGAGGACGTCACCGAGCTGATCTTGAACATCAAGCAGCTCGTGATCAGCTCCGAGAACGACGAGCCGGTCACCATGTACCTGCGCAAGCAGGGCCCAGGCACGGTAACCGCGGCCGACATCGCGCCGCCGGCCGGTGTCACCGTGCACAACACCGACCTGCACATCGCCACGATCAACGCGAAGGGTCGGCTCGAGATGGAGCTGACCGTCGAGCGTGGCCGTGGTTACGTCTCGGCCGTCCAGAACAAGCAGCCCGGGCAGGAGATCGGCCGGATTCCGGTCGACTCGATCTACTCCCCGGTCCTCAAGGTCAAGTACGCGGTCGAGGCGACTCGTGTCGAGCAGCGGACCGACTTCGACAAGCTGATCATCGACGTCGAGACGAAGAACTCGCTCACGCCGCGGACGGCGATCGCGTCGGCCGGTTCGACCCTGGTCGAGCTGTTCGGGCTCTGCCGCGAGCTGGACGAGACCGCCGAGGGCATCGACATCGGCCCGTCGCCGCAGGACGCCGCGCTCGCGGCCGACCTGGCGCTGCCGATCGAGGAGCTCGACCTGACGGTCCGTTCCTACAACTGCCTCAAGCGCGAGGGCATCCACTCCGTGGGTGAGCTCATCTCGCGCAGCGAGGCTGACCTCCTCGACATCCGTAACTTCGGCGCGAAGTCGATCGACGAGGTCAAGATGAAGCTGGCCACGATGGGGCTCGCCCTCAAGGACTCCCCGCCCGGGTTCGACCCGGCGAACGTCGTGGACACCTTCTCGGACGCCGACTACGACGGCGCCGACTACGCCGAGACCGAGCAGCTGTAACCCGCTGTCCGTGGCCGGGCCCCCTGCGGGCTCGGCCACGGAGCGGCCAACCGAGGAGCAAGGAAGATGCCCACGCCCACCAAGGGTCCCCGCCTCGGCGGTAGCCCGGCGCACGAGAAGCACCTGCTGTCGAACCTGGCACGGGCGCTGTTCGAGCACGGCCGGATCACCACCACCGAAGCCAAGGCGAAGCGGCTCCGCCCGTACGCCGAGCGGCTGATCACCTTCGCCAAGCGCGGAGACCTGCACGCCCGTCGCCAGGTGCTCAGCCTGGTCCGGGACAAGGACGTGGTCGGTCACCTGTTCGCCGAGATCGGTCCGCGGTACGTCAACCGCCCCGGCGGTTACACCCGGATCGTCAAGGTCGGTCCCCGCAAGGGCGACAACGCTCCGATGGCCGTCATCGAGCTGGTCGAGGCGCTGACCGTGGCGCAGCAGGCGGTCGGCGAGGCCGAGCGTGCTCGCGGCACCAAGTTCGCGAAGGACGACAAGGCCGCTGCGCTGTCCGGTGACACGGACACCGACACCGCCGACACCGACGTTGCCGAGGCTCGCGCCGAGGCCGCCGAGGCGAAGGCGGAGGCCGCTGAGGCCAAGGCCGACGCTGCGGAGGCGAAGGCGGACGCTGCCGAGGCCAAGGCCGACGTCGCGGAGGCCAAGGCCGACGACGCCGAGGCCAAGGCCGAGGACGACAAGGCCTGACACTGATCGCAAACGAGCCCGCCGCTCCCGGCATCGCCGGGGCCGGCGGGCTCGTTCGTGTCCGGCTGGACGTCAGCTACGACGGCACCGACTTCGCCGGGTGGGCGATCCAGCGCGGTCAGCGCACGGTGCAGGGGGTTCTGACCGAGGCGCTGGCCCGGGTCACCAGGGTGGACGTCGCGCTCACGGTGGCCGGGCGAACCGACGCCGGCGTGCACGCCTTCGGGCAGGTGGCACACCTCGACCTTCCGGTCGAGGTGTGGGACACCCTCGGGGCTTCTCTGGTCCGCCGGCTTTCCGGTCTACTTCCTGGGGACGTCCGGCTGAGGGCGATTTCCCGCGCACATCCGTCCTTCGACGCCCGGTTCGGCGCGCTGCGTCGGCGGTACGTGTACCGGGTGACCGACGCGCCGTGGGGCGCCGAACCGCTGCGTCGGCGGGACACGCTCGCGTGGCCGCGCGTCCTCGACCTCGACGCGATGCGATCGGCGGGTGAGCAGCTGCTCGGCGAGCACGACTTCGCAGCGTTCTGCCGCCGCCGCGAGGGTGCGACGACGATCCGGGCGCTGGAGGAGTTCCGCTGGGAGGTGGCTCCGGAAGGCCCGGGACGGGTGCTGGAGGCGCACCTGGCCGCGGACGCGTTCTGCCACTCGATGGTGCGCAGCCTGATCGGGGCGCTGCTCGCCGTCGGGGAGGGGCGGCACCCGGCGTCCTGGCCGGCGTCGCTGCTGCGCCGCGCGGACCGGGCTGGGAACATCACGGTGGCGCCGCCCCACGGGTTGACGCTGGTCTCGGTCGAGTACCCGCCCGACGACGAGCTGGCCGCTCGTACCGAGCTGACCCGCCGCGTCCGAATCGCGCCCGGACCCTGACGAGCGCCGGGCCGCGGTACTGCGCGCGGCCGGGCGCCAGGCGCGCAGGCCCGGCGGCCGACGCGGGCCGGGCGCGGCCCGGCGGGGATGCGCGCCGGGCCGCGGTGTGGGCTCAGCCCTTGAGGGCGGCTCCGACTACCTCGCGGGCCTCGTCCTGGATGCGGGCGAGGTCCTCCGCACCCTTGAACGACTCCGCGTAGATCTTGTAGACGTCCTCGGTGCCCGACGGCCGGGCCGCGAACCAGCCCGACTCGGTGACGACCTTCAGTCCACCGATCGCCGCGCCGTTGCCGGGCGCCTCGGTCAGCTTCGCCACGATAGGCTCCCCGGCCAGCTCGGTGGCGGTCACCTCGCTCGGTGAGAGCTTGCCCAGGCGCGCCTTCTGCTCGCGCGTGGCGGGCGCGTCGACCCGGGCGTAGGCCGGTGCACCGAACCGCTCCACCAGGCCCGCGTAGTGGACGCTGGGCGTCTTGCCGGTCACCGCGGTGATCTCGGCGGCGAGCAGGTCGAGGATGAGCCCGTCCTTGTCCGTGGTCCAGACCCGGCCGTCCCGGCGCAGGAACGACGCTCCGGCGCTCTCCTCGCCGCCGAACGCGACCGAGCCGTCGAGCAGCCCCGGCACGAACCACTTGAAGCCGACCGGCACCTCGACCAGCCGCCGACCCAGCGATTCGGCGACCCGGTCGATCATCGAGGACGACACCAGCGTCTTCCCGATCGCCGCGTCCGCCGGCCAGCCGTCCCGATGCGCGTACAGGTATTCGATCGCGACCGCCAGGTAGTGGTTCGGGTTCATCAGCCCGGCGTCCGGCGTCACGATGCCGTGCCGGTCGGCGTCCGCATCGTTGCCTGTGGCCAGGTCGAAGTCGTGCCTGCGGGTGATCAACGACGCCATCGCCGAAGGCGATGAGCAGTCCATCCGGATCTTGCCGTCCCAGTCCAGCGTCATGAACCGGAAGTCGCCCTCGACCAGCGGGTTCACGACGGTCATCGCGAGCTTGTAGCGCTCGGCGATCTCTGCCCAGTACGCGACGCTGGCCCCGCCGAGCGGGTCGGCGCCGATGCGCAGCCCGGAGGCCGCGATCGCGTCCAGATCGACGACGTTCGGCAGGTCGCTCACGTACTTGTCGAGGTAGTCGTACTTCGCCGTGGTGTCGGCGCGGCGGGCGCGCTCCAGCGGGATCCGGTGGATACCGCGCAAGCCGTCGGCGATCAGATCGTTCGCGCGGTCCTGAATCCACTTGGTGGCGTCGGTGTCAGCCGGACCGCCGTGGGTCGGGTTGTACTTGAAACCGCCCTCGTCCGGCGGGTTGTGCGACGGTGTCACGACGACGCCGTCCGCGAGGTGCTGCGTGCGCCCGCGGTTCCAGGCCAGGATCGCGTGGGAGAGCGCGGGCGTCGGCGTGTAGCCGTTGCGGGAGTCGATGAGCACCGTGACGCCGTTGGCCGCGAACACCTCCAGCGCGGTCGTCCAGGCGGGCTCGCTCAGCGCGTGGGTGTCCCGCCCGAGGTAGAGGGGGCCGTCGGTGCCCTGCGCGGCGCGGTACTCGACGATCGCCTGGCTGGTCGCCGCGATGTGGTCGTCGTTGAACGCCCGCTTGAGGCTCGAACCGCGGTGCCCGGAGGTGCCGAAAGCCACCCGCTGCTCGATCGCGGCCGGGTCGGGGTGCTCGGCGTAGTAAGCGGTGATGAGGTGGGCGACGTCGACGAGGTCGGATGGTTCGGCCGGTTGTCCGGCGCGGGGGTTGGTCGACATCAGCGCGCTCCCTGCTCGGTTGCTTCGGGCCTTTCGGGAGGAGTATGGCCGCTGTCAGCACCGGTGAACCCGCCGGGTGCGCGCGGAAACTGGGGTGCCGCGGTCGTCGAAATCCAGGAGGATCGTCTCCTCGTGGGGTATGTCGAGGTATCAGGGGTCGGTCAGACGCTGCCGGACGGGCGGGAGCTCTTCCGGGACGTGTCGTTCCGCGTCGGTGAGGGCGCGATCGTCGCGCTGGTCGGCGCGAACGGCGCCGGGAAGACCACGCTGCTGCGCATGATCGCGGGTGACGCGACGCCGCAGACCGGCTCGATCACCCGGGTGGGCGGTCTCGGCGTGATGCGCCAGTTCATCGGCTCGGTCCGAGACCAGACGACGGTGCGCGAACTGCTCGTCGGGCTGGCGCCGGCCCGGCTGCGGGTGGCCGGCGAGGCGTTGGAGGCCGCCGAGCTCGCGATGATGGAGCGCGAGGACGAACCGACCCAGCTGCGGTACGCCGAGGCGCTCGCCGGGTGGGGTGACGCCGGTGGTTACGACGCCGAGGTGCTGTGGGACACGGTGACCGTCGCGGCGCTCGGCGTCCCGTTCGACCGGGCTCAGCACCGGATGGTGCGGACGCTCTCCGGCGGCGAGCAGAAGCGGCTCGCGCTGGAGGCGCTGCTCCGCGGGCACGAGGAAGTGCTGCTGCTCGACGAGCCGGACAACTACCTCGACGTCCCCGGTAAGCGCTGGCTGGAACAGCGGCTGGTCGAGACGCCGAAGACCGTGCTGTTCGTCAGCCACGACCGGGAGCTGCTGGCTCGCACCGCGACGCACGTCGTCACGCTGGAGGCGCACTCGGCCTGGGTGCACGGCGGTGGCTTCGAGAGTTACCACGAGGCGCGCACCGCGCGGCTGGACCGCCTGGACGAGCTGCACCGCCGCTGGAACGAGGAGCACCAGCGGCTCAAGGACCTGGTGCGGACGCTGCAGCAGCAGGCGAAGAACAGCGAGGCGATGGCGGCGAAGTACCACGCCATGCAGACCCGCCTGCGCAAGTTCGAGGAGGCCGGTCCGCCGCCGGAGCGTCCGACCGAGGAGACGGTTCGCATGCGTTTGGGCGGCGGGCGCACCGGCGTCCGTGCGGTGATCTGTTCCGGCCTGGAGCTCACCGGCCTGATGAAGCCGTTCGACCTGGAGGTCTACTACGGCGAGCGGGTCGCGGTGCTGGGAGCGAACGGCAGCGGCAAGAGCCACTTCCTCCGGCTGCTCGGTGGCGACGAGTCGGTGGCGTCGGCCGGTTCGTGGCGGCTCGGAGCCCGGGTGGTGCCGGGGTTGTTCGCGCAGACACACGAGCATCCGGAGTGGGTCGGCAAGCCGCTGGTGGAGATCCTGTGGGGCGGGTCGGGAACCCGGCGCGGACTCGATCGGGGCCGTGCGATCTCCGCGCTGCGGCGGTACGGGCTGCAGGCGCAGGCCGACCAGGACTTCGCGACGCTGTCCGGTGGCCAGCAGGCTCGGTTCCAGGTGCTGCTGCTGGAGCTGTCAGGCTGCACGCTGCTGCTGCTCGACGAGCCCACCGACAACCTCGACGTGCAGTCGGCGGAGGCGCTGGAGGAGGGACTCGCGGCGTTCGACGGCACGGTTCTGGCAGTGACGCACGATCGGTGGTTCGCTCGCAGCTTCGACCGGTTCCTCTCGTTCGCCGCGGACGGCGAGGTCCGCGAGACCGACGGCCCGGTCTGGGACGCCGGCCGCGTCGACCGCCCGCGCTGACGTCGCCCGCGCTGACGTCGCTCGCGCTGACGTCGCTCGCGCTGACGTCCGCCGGGTGCTGGCGCCGCCCGGGTCGGCGTGGCTGGCGCGGGGTGTGCATGGGGCTGGCGCGGGGTGTGCATGGGGCTGGCGCGGGGTGTGCATGGGGCTGGCGCGGGGTGTGCATGGGGCTGGCGCGGGTTGGCGTCGTGTGACTGTCAAGGGGTCTGGCCGAGGTCGCGGCGGCGCAGGCGGGCGTAGCCGACGAGGAGGGCCGCTGCCGTCCACACGGCGAGCAGGGCGAGCCCGGTCCACGGGCCGTAGTCCCGTGCCCAGCGCGGGTCGTCCTGCGGCCCGGCCAGGTGCATGACCACCCACCCCAGCTGGTCGGGGAGGAACTGCGTGACGACGCGGACCCCCGGCAGGTTGCCCAGCCCCTGCGAGCCGAGCAGCAGCAACGGCAGCAGGATCCCGAGCGTGATCGTCGAGCTACGCAGGGCCGTCGCGACGCCGAGCGCGAACAACCCGATCAGGACGAGGTATAGCCAGGCGCCGATGGCTGCGGGCACCGCTTCGCCGACGTCGGCTCGGCGCTGCCCCAACGCGACCTGCGCGGTGAGGAGCGCGGCCCCCACCGTGACCAGCGCGCTCACACCGAGGTGCCCCAGCACCGCGACGATCTTCGCAGCGAAGAACGTCCCGCGACGCGGCACCGCGGCCAGAGCGGCGCGGATCGTGCCCGACCGATACTCCGACCCGATCGCCAGCACGGCGAACACCACCAGCGCGATCTGCGCGACGGTGAGCCCGTAGAACGCGGCGAACAACGCGTCGAACTGGTCGTCGTCTGCGCTGCGCAGAGAGCTGCTGACCAGCAGGCTCAGCGCGGCGCCCACCGCCAGCGCTGCCGCCAGCGTGACTGCTGTCGACCGCAGCGTCCACAGTTTGGTCAGTTCGGCCCGGACGAGGTTCATCGGTCACCACCCGCAGAGGCTCGGCCGGTGAGGTCGAGGAACGCATCCTCCAGCGACCCCGCCGGGTGCGCCGCGACGAAGTCGGCGAGCGTGCTGTCGGCCAGCAGGCGACCCCGGCTCACCACCAGCAGGTGATCGGCGGTGAGCGCCATCTCGCTCATCAGATGGCTGGAGACCAGCACCGTGCGACCCTCCGCGGCGAAGCCCTTCAGCAGCGTGCGTAACCACCGGATCCCCTCCGGGTCCAGCCCGTTCGTGGGCTCGTCGAAGAGCAGCACGGGCGGGTCGCCGAGAAGCGCCGCAGCGATGCCCAGCCGCTGTGTCATGCCGAGCGAGAACTCGCGGACCCGGCGTCCGGCAACGCCGTCGAGGCCCACCTGGCCCAGGACGTCATCGACGCGGCGGGCCGGGATGCGGTTGGTCTGTGCGAGCCACCGCAGGTGGTGACGCGCGCTCCGCCCCGGGTGGGCCGTGGAGCCCTCCAGCAGAGCGCCGATTCGCCGCAGCGGGTACTCCAGCTCGCGGTACCGCACGCCGTCGATCAGCACACGCCCGCCGGACGGCCGGTCGAGGCCGAGGATCATCCGCATCGTCGTCGACTTGCCGGCTCCGTTGGGACCGAGGAAGCCGGTGACGCGCCCCGGCCGCACGGTGAACGTGAGGTCGTCGACGGCCAGCATGGGTCCGTAGCGTTTGGAGAGGTTCTGCACTTCGAGCACGGGTTGGACGCTAGGCGGCAAGCTGTCCACAAGTCAGCTCGCGAAAGTTGGCGCCTGTGCGAACCAAAGTTGACGGTGCCGCGGGGACGTAGCCTGCTGGCCATGGGCACTCGAAGGCGTGTCGGTGGCGTCATCCTGCTCGTCGTGCTGGTGACGGCGGGGGAGCTGGTGACGGTCGCGGCGGCGCATCCGGCGCCGATCGTCCTGGCGGGGTATGCGGTGGCCGTCGGCGCCGTGGTGCTGGCCTCGCTGCGGTGGCCTGCCGCCGCGTTCTTCGCCGCGCTGGTGCTCGCTGCGGTGGGCGGCTTCGGGTACGTCCTGCTGCTGTGGGTCGCGTTCCGGGCCGGTCGGGCGTCGTCGTCGGTGGTCGTGGCCGGAGCGGCGATCGGCGCGCTCGGAGTTCCGATCGCTGCGGCGGTCGCCGATCCGGCGGCCTGGTCGCAGTACGCCGCCGCGTACCTGGTCTTCGTCGCGTTGCCGCTGGCCGCGGGCCGCTACTTGCATCAGCACGCCCGGCTGGTGGACGCGCTGACCGACCGCAACCAGGAGTTGCGGCGCGCGCGTGACCTGGCGGCGGAACGGGAGCGGTTGCGCGAACGGCTGCGGATCGCCAGGGAGATGCACGACGCGCTCGGCCACCGCCTCGGGTTGGTGTCGATCCAGGCCGCGGCGCTGGAAGTCGACGAGTTGCCGCCGCGGCAGCGGGAGGCGATCGGCAGGCTTGCCGGCTCCGCGCGCGAGGCGGTCGACGGTCTGCACGAGGTCGTCGGCGCGCTGCGGCACGGCGACGAGATCGACGCGCCGGGGCTGGACGGCCTCGACGCCCTGGTCGACGGGTACGTGCGCGCCGGTGTGCCGGTCACGGTCGAACGCCGCGGCGAACCGGGCCTGCTGACCGACGAGGCCGACCGCGCCGTGTACCGGGCGGTCGAGGAGGGCCTCACGAACGCGACGAAGCACGCGCCGACGTGCGCGGTGACCGTGTCGCTGGGCTGGGAGGACGACGCGTTGCTGCTCACGGTCGTCAACCCGATCCGCCCAACGCCCGCCCCGTCCCCGGCTCGGCCCGCTGCGGGCGGGCCGGGCTTGGGTCCGGGCCAGGTGGGTGCGGCGGATGTGGGTGGGGCGGGCCTGGGCCGGGTGGGCTCGGCTGACGCGGGCTGGGCGGATGCGGGCGCGGCCGACATGGGTCGGGTGGGGGTGCGCTCGGCCCAGGCGGGCGAGGTGGGCCTGGGCCTGGGCCGGGTGGGCTCGGCTGACGCGGGCTGGGCGGATGCGGGCGCGGCTGCCATGGGTCGGAGGGGTGCGTGCCCGGGCTGGGCGGGCCTGAGGCCGGGGCACGCGGACATGGCTGACGCGGGTCTGGTGGGGACGCGCTCGGCCCAGGCGGGCGGGGCGGGCTTGGGCCCGGGCTACGAAGGCTTGGCCGGCGTGGGTCGGGTGGAGGCTGGCTCGGCCGATGCAGGGCGGGCGGCGGGTTTGGCTGACGCGGGTCGGGCGGGGGTGGGCTCGGTGGGCGTTGGGGGCGCGGTGGCGGTTGCTCGGGGCGGGCATGGGCTCGTCGGGGTGCGGGAACGGATCGAATCCGTGGGTGGATATGCCACGCTGCGCCGCGACCGTGGCGAGGCCCGGCTCACCGTGCTCGTCCCGACGCTGGTCCGGGAGCCTGAGCCGGTCGCAGGCGTCGGGCGGGGGCGGTCGACCGCGGTCGGGGTGGCGACCGCCGTGCTGCTGTTCGGCGCGTTGCCCGCCGCGATGCTGGTGGGAGCCGGCTGACGTGATCCGGGTGCTGATCGCGGACGACGAGCCGCTGATCCGGGCGGGGATCGTCGCGGTACTGGAGTCCGATCCCGGGATCAGCGTGGTGGCCCAGGTGGAGGACGGGCGGGCAGCGGTCGAGCGGGCGTCACGCCCGGACGTCGACGTGGTGCTCGTCGACATCCGGATGCCGGTGCTCGACGGGCTGGGCGTGGTCGAGGAACTCCATCGCCGCAGGCCCGAGCTGCCGGTCGTCGTCCTGACCTCGTTCGGAGCTGAGCCGAACGTCCTACGCGCGGTAGAGCACCGGGCAGCCGGGTTCCTGCTCAAGAATTGCACCCCGGCGGAGCTGATCGGCGCCGTGTCGGCGGCGCACGCGGGCGAGGCGTACCTCTCGCCGGCCGCCGCCCGGATCGTGCTGGGCCTGGTGGCGCCCGACGACATCGGCCGCAGGCAGGACGCGATCCGGCGGCTCGCCGCACTGACCGGCCGCGAACGTGAGGTCGCCGGCCTTGTTGCCGAGGGCCTGTCGAACGCGGAGATCGCCCGTCGGTCGCGCACCAGCGAGACGACCGTGAAGACCTACGTCAGCCGGGTGCTGACCAAGCTGGGCTGCGAGAACCGCGTGCAGGTCGCCCTGCTCGTCAGAGACGCCGGCTAGAGCACGCGCGCCCGAGCGGATTGCATTTGGAAGACGTATAGCCCTTCCAAATGCAATCCGCTCGGGCGTCAGCGGCGTTTGTCCAGGGCGTCGATCACGTAGTAGAGGAAGTCCTGCGAGCACGTGTCGATGACCGGGTCCTTCTCCGCCTTCTTGCCCGACGTGTAGGCGCCGCTGGAGAACACCAGCCAGTGCCCGTACGCCTTGCGGTAGAACCACCAGTCCTTCTTGCCAGACTGGCCCTCCGCCGCGACGTTGTGGCGGCGCGGGACGAAGCTGCCCGCGGTGCTGCCCTTGATCGCGGTCTCGGCCTGAGCGGCGGTGGCGGCGTCCGGGAAGTTGAGCGCGCCGAACGTCACCGCGCAGCTGGTGGTGGTGTTCACCGCAGTGACACTCGTCACCTCGGAGCACTTCAGCTTCTTGACCAGCGCCACGGCACCGCCGTCGACGGCCTTGCCGCAGTCGGCGCCCTTGTCCTGACCGGTGCGGGTGTAGCTGCCGCTGGTCGAGAGTGTGTACTTCGGCAGGCTGATCGCGGTCAGCTCGAGTGGCGTCGGGTCGGTGGCGCGGGACGCGAGCTTGTCGGTGGTGCCGGTCGCCGACGGCGACGGGTTACCGCTCTCGCTCGGCGTCGCGGCTCCGGTCGTCGCGGACGGCTTCGGCGCTGCGGCCTTGTCGGTCGAGCTGTCGTCGTCGCCCCCGAACAGCACGAACGCGCCGACGCCTAGCGCGAGCACCACGACGACGACGCCGGCGATGATCCCGATGAGCTTGCCGCGCCCGCCGTTCTCCGCGGGCGGGGTGTCGTCGAGCCGCCGCCGGGTCGGGGTCAGCGACGTCGTGCGGTCGCCGCCCGCGCGGGCCGGTAAACCGCCACCGTGCGAGTACGCGGCGCCGTACGGGTCGCCGCTCGGTCCTTCCAGCGGTGGGTAGGCCGTCGGGCCGCCGCTGGAGGGGGCTCCTCCGGCAGGCGGTCCGCTCGCCGGCGCACCACCGCTCCACGGCGCGCCGCTCGACGGCGTTCCCGGGCCGTATCGAGGGTCGGTCTGCTGGGCGCCACCGTATTGGGGGTCGCCGTACGAGGCGCTGCCGTACTGGCCGTAGGGATCGCCGGTCTGGCGCGGGTCGGCCTGCTGCGGATCCTGGTACTGCGGCTCGGCGTACTGCGGCGCGTACTGCCCGCCCCCGTACTGGCCGGCGTCGTACCCCGCGTCGTACTGGCCGCCGCCGCCGTACTGGCTGCCCGCATGCCCCCCGCCGGGCTGCCCCCCGCCGGGCTGCCCCCCGCCGGGCTGCCCGCCTCCAGGCTGCCCGCCGGGCTGCCCGCCCCCGTGCTGCCCGCCCCCGTGCTGCCCGTCTCCGTACTGGCCCCCCGCCGGCTGGCTGTCCCCGTGCTGCCCGTCTCCGTACGGCCCAGCCCCGTACGGCCCAGCCCCGTATTGCCCAGCCCCGTACTGCCCACCGCCGGGCTGGCTGCCGGCGAACTGACCCTGTTGCCCGCCGTCGTACTGCCCAGCCCCGTACTGCCCACCGCCCGGCTGGCTGTCCCCGTACTGGTTAGTCCCGTACTGCCCGCCGCCGGCCTGCCCACCCTCGTACTGCCCACGCTGCCCACCGTCGTACGGCCCGCCGCTCTCCGGCTGCCGCTGGTACCCCGACGGACCCTCCTGATACCCCGACGGACCCTCCTGGTACCCCGACGGACGCTCCTGGTACCCGGACGGGGCAGTGTGCTGCCCGGACGGTGACTCCTGGTAGCCGTAGCCGGGCGTCTGCGCCTGGTACCCCTGGTACGGGTAGTCCGCGCCCGCCGGCGGCTGGTTGTTCTGCGGAGGCGGCGCACCCTGCGGGGCGCCTTGCGGTGCACCCTGCGGCGCATCCTGCGGCGCCGAGGGCTCGAACCAGCTACGCCCGGCCTGGTCGTCGGCGGGCGGCGCCGGCGGATACCCGGCCTGGTGCCCCTGCACGCCCTGGTACGCCTCCTGCTGCCCCGGATACCCCTGCTGAGCCCCGTAGCCCTGCTGCGCCTCGTACCCCTGCTGAGCCTCGTACCCCTGCCGACCTTGGTACCCCTGGTAACCCTGCTGCTCGGAGTACCCCGGGTAGCCCTGCTGCTGATCCGGATACCCCTGGTACCCGGGCTGCTGCCCGGCTCCCTGCCCGTACCCCTGCTCCGGAGATCCCTGCGCCGGATACCCCTGCTCTGGGTACCCCTGCTCTGGGTACCCCTGCTCGGGGTACTGGGGCCCGCCGTACTGCCCCTCCGGCGTATAACTCTGCGCGTACCGCGGGTCGTACTGACCCTGCGGCGGGTACGACTGATCACCTGCCGGCGGGTGGGGCGCGGACTGCGCGGGACCGGCAGGGTCGGAGTCGTCGGCACCGGGCCGACCGTGGGGTGGGCTGTCCCAACCCGGTTGGCCAGGAGGCGGCGTGGTCATGGGCCGAGCCTAGCTAGCCTGCGCTGCAACCGTGAGTTGCATCGGGCCCCCATCAGCCACCTCTTAACCGAAGAGCTACCACGTGGCCGCAGCGATCCGGCAGACTGGTTGGAACCGGACGCGTAGCACGCGGCACACGCTGTTTTTGACCATGCCCGAATCTGCCGGGTATTCTTGGTTGCTGTTGCGCGCTCCATCCTTTCGCGGGGTTAGTCATCCCCGCGTTTGTATGAACTCAAGCGTGGCGCGCTCCAACCGCCGGTGAGCGGCCAGCGGATCCGAGAGTACTGACGAGACAAGGTAGACCCGTGCGTACGTTTAGCCCGAAGGCCGGAGACGTCCAGCGTCAGTGGCACGTCATCGACGCGAGCGACGTCGTCCTCGGACGGCTCGCGAGCCACGTAGCCCAGCTGCTGCGAGGCAAGCACAAGCCGATCTTCGCGCCCCACGTCGACACCGGTGACTTCGTCATCGTCGTCAACGCGTCCAAGGTCGCACTGACCGGTAACAAGCGCGAGACCAAGGTCGCCTACCGGCACTCCGGGTACCCGGGCGGCCTCAAGCGCGTCGGTTACAACGAGCTGCTCGAGACGCGGCCCGAGCGAGCCATCGAGCTCGCCGTCCGCGGCATGCTCCCGAAGAACAAGCTCGGTCGCCAGCTGCTGAGCAAGCTCAAGGTCTACGCAGGCCCCGAGCACCCGCACAGCGCCCAGAAGCCGACGCCGTTCGAGATCAGCCAGGTCGCGCAGTAAGCGCGCCGGACGCCCGCAGCACTCAGCAGTAGGAGATTCTTAGCGTGACCATCCCTGTCGTCGCGGAGAAGCCGATCCAGACGGTCGGCCGCCGCAAGGAGGCCATCGTCCGGGTTCGGATCATTCCGGGCACCGGCCAGTTCAAGCTCAACGGCCGCACCCTCGAGGAGTACTTCCCGAACAAGGTGCACCAGCAGCTCATCCGTGAGCCGTTCGTGACCCTCGAGAAGACGGAGCAGTTCGACGTCGTCGCGAGCCTGCGTGGCGGCGGCATCACCGGCCAGGCCGGTGCGCTGCGGCTGGCCATCGCCCGTGCGCTGATCACCATCGAGCCGGACGACCGTCCGGCTCTGAAGAAGGCCGGCTTCCTCACCCGTGACCCCCGGGTCAAGGAGCGGAAGAAGTACGGCCTCAAGAAGGCCCGCAAGGCGCCCCAGTACAGCAAGCGCTGACACAGGGCACATTTCGGCTCGACCCGGCCGGTGGCGGTCTCGCCACCGGCCGGTGTGTTCCACACGGGGGGCGGCCTGGTTTTGGTGCGCCGCAGCGTCGCGTGCCCGACTCCGGATGCGTTGCCTTACCCGCTACCGTCACCCCCGTGAAAGCGCCGGTACGGCGCACAACGCCAGTTCACCTGTACCGCTCGGGACGAGCGGTCGTGACCTCCGCGGAGTGGCGGGACTGATGGGTCGTCTGTTCGGTACCGACGGAGTACGAGGCCTCGCCAACGGCGACCTCACGCCGGAACTCTCGATGGCGGTGGCCGTCGCTGCGGCACACGTGCTGGCCGGGGTTGAGGGGCCACGCCCCAGAGCCGTCGTGGGTCGTGACCCGCGCGCTAGCGGTGAGATGCTGGAAGCGGCGGTGTGCGCCGGCCTCGCCAGCGCGGGCGCCGACGTGACCAGGGTCGGGGTGCTCCCGACCCCCGCGGTCGCCCACCTCACCGCCGAGCTCGGCGCGGACCTCGGCGTCATGCTCTCGGCGAGCCACAACCCGATGCCCGACAACGGCATCAAGCTGTTCGCCCGCGGTGGCCACAAGCTCCCCGACGAGATCGAGGACGCGATCGAGGAGGCCATCCGGCACAACGCGGCCCGGGAGTGGACGCGGCCGGCCGGCGCCGGCGTGGGCCGCATCGGTGACCTCACCGACGGCGGCGAGCGCTACATCGAGCACCTGCTGACCACGCTTCCGCACCGGCTCGAGGGCGTCACGGTCGTCGTCGACTGCGCGAACGGGGCGGCGTCCGCCGTCGCTCCGGAGCTGTACCGCCGGGCAGGCGCCACGGTCATCCCGATCGCGGCGGACCCGGACGGTCTCAACATCAACGAGGGTGTCGGCTCGACCCACCTGGACGTGGTGCGGGCCGCCGTGCTCGAGCACAAGGCCGACATCGGCATCGCCCACGACGGTGACGCCGACCGCTGCCTCGCGGTCGACGCCGACGGCAACACGGTCGACGGTGACCAGATCATGGCGATCCTCGCGCTGGCGATGAAGGACGCCGGGACGCTCATCGACGACACGCTCGTCGTCACCGTGATGAGCAACCTGGGCCTGACGCTGGCCATGAAGGAAGCCGGGATCGCACTGGTCACCACCGGTGTCGGTGACCGGTACGTGCTGGAGGCGCTGCGCGCCCGGAACCTCGCACTCGGCGGCGAGCAGAGCGGCCACGTCGTGATGCCCGCGCACGCGACGACCGGCGACGGCCTGCTGACCGCCCTCCACCTGATGGCGCGGATGGCGTCCAGCGGAGCGTCGATCGCGGAGCTGGCCGGCGCCGTCACCCGGCTGCCGCAGGTGCTGGTCAACGTCCGGGTGATCGACAAGGCCGCGGTCGCGAACGCCGAGTCGGTCGCCGCGGCGGTGGCCGAGGCCGAGCGGGAGCTGGGCGAGACCGGCCGGGTGCTGCTGCGCCCCTCCGGCACCGAGCGGCTGATCCGCGTCATGGTGGAGGCTGCCAGCCAGGAGGACGCCGAGGCCGTCGCCCACCGCATCGCCAAGGTCGTCGCCGACGTGAGCTGATCCGCCCTTCACAAAGGGGAGGTCGGCGTCCGGATAAAAGTGGCGCCCGGCGGTAAACATGACCCGTATGGGTCAGTCGGAACAACAGGTCATCGAGCGCAGCACGACGGGGCAGCCGTCGGCGGACCGCAGGCTGCTGACGCGCCTCCTGCTCGCGCTGGTCGCCGCGTGCGCGGCCGCGGTGCCGGTGGCGCTGCTCGCGATCGTGGTCAAGAACGTCGACTGGCCGGTCGCGCGGCTCGACCTGTCGATCGCCCGCGGCCTGAACGAGTACGCCGCGGACAACCCGTGGTTCGTCGACGTCCTGGACTGGATCTCCACGGTCGGGCACCCGGCCTCGTTCCGGATCGGCGCCACCGTGGCCGCGCTCTGGCTGCTCGCGGTGGATCGGCCCCGGCTCGCGCTCTGGACGTTGGTGACGACGTGGGGTGGCGCGCTGCTCGGCGTCCTGCTCAAGCTCTTGGTCGCGCGGGCGCGGCCGGTCCTGCCGGAGGCAGTCGCACACGCGGACGGCTACTCGTTCCCCTCCGGGCACGCGCTCGGCGCGTTCGTCGGCTGTGCGGTTCTACTGCTGTTGTGGCTGGACGCGGAGCGGCCCGAGCGGAAGGCGATCCCGTGGGTGGTGGCCTGCCTGGGCACGGTGGCGGTCTGCTTCTCCCGCCTGGGCCTGGGCGTGCACTACTTCAGCGACGTCGTGGGCGGCTGCGTCGTCGGCCTCGGTTGGGTGGCCGCGACGACGATCGTGTTCCAGGTGTGGCGCCGGGAGTCCGGCCTGCCCGCGGCGGACGTGGTGAACACCGGCATCGAGCCCGAACGCGCGGAGAAGGACGTCGACAACCGGCCGCTGCCGCGCTGGCGGGCGGCGCCGGCGGAGATCGCGAGGGCCCTGCCTCGCCTGGTGCCGTTCTGGATCGGCCTGGTCGTGGTCACTGCGGGTGTCGGGTGGCTGGTGACGAAGGTCTTCGGTGAGTCCGTGCTGGGCGACGTCGATCGCGAACTCCCGGTCTGGTTCTCCGACCACCGCACGACGACGCTGGACGATCTGACCGCTTTCGGGACGCTGCTCGGCGAGACCACGACGATCACGATCGTCACCGCGGTCGCGTTCTTCTTCGCCCGGCTGCTCTACCGGCGCTGGCTGGAGCCGGTTGTCATCCTGCTCGCGGTGGTCGGCGAAGTGTGGGGTTTCGTGCTGGTGGCCTGGTTGGTCGACCGGTCGCGCCCGCCGGTGCCGCAGCTCGACATCGCGCCTCCGACCAGCAGTTATCCGTCCGGGCACACCGCGGCGACCGTCGCCTGTTACGGCGTGCTGGCGGTGCTCGCCGCGCGCCGGACCCGGGTTCCGCGGCCCTGGCTGTTCGCCGGCGTCGCGCTCGCGGCCGTCGTCATCGGGGTCTGCCGGATCTACCGCGGCATGCACCATCCGACGGACGTCGTGGCCGGAGCGGCGTACGGCGCGGTGTGGCTGACGATCGTCGTGGTGGTCCTGTTGCGGAAATCACCTCAGCCCGAGGGGTTTACTGTCCGAAAGGTCAGCACTTAGCGCCGAACGTAGCTCTCTGTCATGCCGACGTCAGTACTGCAGTAGTCACTTGGGTAACCTCGGCCCTATGTGTGGAATCGTTGGCTACACGGGCCCGCGTCGTGCGGTGGACATCGTGGTGGAAGGCCTCCGTCGGTTGGAATATCGGGGGTACGACTCCGCCGGTGTCGCGGTGGTCGACTCCGCAGCCGGAGGCGGGGGCCGGATCGGCCTGGAGAAGAAGGCCGGCAAGCTGGCCAACCTGACGGCGGCGTTGGCAGAGCCCGACAGCCCGGTGGGGCCGAGTGACGCGGGCACCGCGATCGGTCACACCCGGTGGGCCACCCACGGTGGGCCGACCGACCGGAACGCGCACCCGCACCTGTCGGCCGACGGCAGCATCGCCGTGATCCACAACGGGATCATCGAGAACTTCGCCGCGCTCCGTACCGAGCTCGAGGACCGGGGCGTCGAGTTCCGCTCCGACACCGACACCGAGGTCGCCGCGCACCTGGTGGCCGAGGCGTACTGGTCGCTGGACGGGCAGAACCTCGGCCACACCAGCACCGACGACACCCCGGGCCGGCTGGCCGAGGCGATGCGCATCGTCTGCCGCCGTCTGGAGGGCGCGTTCACGCTGCTCGTCGTCCACCGGGACGTGCAGGGCGTCGTCGTCGGCGCGCGCCGCAACTCGCCGATGGTCGCCGGCCGTGGCCAGGGCGAGAACTTCCTCGCCTCCGACGTGTCCGCGTTCATCGAGTACACCCGCGAGGCCGTCGAGCTCGGCCAGGACCAGGTCGTCGAGGTCACCGCGGACGGGATCGTCGTCACCGACTTCGCCGGTGGCGCCGCCGAGGTGCGCGACTACCACGTCGACTGGGACGTCTCGGCCGCCGAGAAGGGCGGCTACGACTACTTCATGCTCAAGGAGATCGCCGAGCAGCCCCAGGCGATCGCCGACACGCTGCGCGGACGCCTGACCGAGCACGGCGAGATCTCGCTGGACGAGGTCCGCCTCTCCGACCAGGACCTCCGCGACATCGACAAGATCTTCGTCATCGGCTGCGGCACGAGCTACAACGCCGGGCTGGTCGGCAAGTACGCGATCGAGCACTGGACCCGGATCCCGGTCGAGGTCGAGCTCGCCAGCGAGTTCCGCTACCGCGACCCGGTGCTCGACCGCTCGACGCTGGTCATCGCGATCAGCCAGTCCGGCGAGACGATGGACACGATCATGGCGCTGCGCCACGCCAAGGAGCAGAAGGCGCGCGTCCTGGCGGTCTGCAACACGAACGGCTCGACGATCCCGCGTGAGTCCGACGGTGTGCTCTACACGCACGCCGGGCCGGAGATCGCGGTCGCCTCGACGAAGGCGTTCGTGACCCAGATCATCGCGGTCTACCTGGTGGGCCTGCACCTCGCGCAGATCCGTGGCATCAAGTACTCCGACGAGGTCGCGGCGATCGTCGACCAGCTCAAGGCGACGCCGGACGCGGTCGCCGAGGTGCTCACCACGATGGAGCCGGTGCGGAAGCTGGCCCGGGACCTGTCCGGGTCGCAGCAGGTGCTGTTCCTCGGACGGCACGTCGGGTTCCCGGTGGCGCTGGAGGGTGCGCTCAAGCTCAAGGAGCTCGCGTACATGCACGCCGAGGGCTTCGCGGCGGGCGAGCTGAAGCACGGTCCGATCTCGCTGATCGACGACGGGGTACCGGTGGTCATCACGGTGCCGTCGCCGCGCGGCCGGAGCCTGCTGCACGACAAGATCGTGTCGAACATCCAGGAAGTGCGGGCCCGGGGCGCGCGGACGATCGTGATCGCCGAAGAGGGCGACCACGCGGTCGAGCCGTACGCCGACCACATCATCCGGGTGCCGCGGACGACGACGCTGCTGGCGCCGCTGACGACGGTGGTGCCGCTGCAGGTGCTGGCGTGCGAGATCGCCGCTGCCCGCGGCAACGACGTCGACCAGCCGCGCAACCTGGCGAAGTCGGTCACGGTCGAGTAGTCGGCGCGCGCTTCGACACCAAACCGGCTTTTACGGGCCCGTAAAAGCCGGTTTGATGTCGGTCGAGGGCGGCGCGCCCTACGGCGCGATCGCGCCGCCCCGCGGCGCGCCCGGCCCGCGGCGCGTCAGCGCCTTAGGGACCAGCCGCCGTCGGAGCTGATCACCTGGCCGGTGACCCAGCCGCCCTCGGGCCCCGCGAGCCACGCGATCAGGTTCGCGGCGTCCTCGGGGCGTCCCCAGCGCCCGAACGGCAGTTTCACGTCGTCCAGCACCGCGTCGGACGCCCACCCGGTGTCGGTCGGGCCGGGGTTGACGCAGTTCACGGTGCTGTGCGGGGCGAGTGCGGCGGCGAGGCTCGGCGTCATGCCGGCGAGCGCCGCCTTGCTCGCCGCGTACGGGATCTCGGCGGGCATCGGCCCGTGCACCTGCCCCGACGTGAGCAGCACGACCCGTCCGGTGGTGTCCGCACCCGGGGTGGCCAGTTCCGCAGCCGCTGCGCGAACCGCGGCGAACTCCTTCACGAGCAGCAGCGTGGAGCGCGTGTTGACCGCGTACGACAGGTCGATCTCGGACGCGGTCAGCTCGGACAGCGGCGCCCACGGCACCGACCGCGCGTGGTTGGCGACCACGATGTCCAGGCCGCCGAACTCGTCCAGCGCCGAGCTGACGAGCGCGCGCGGCGCCGCCGGGTCCACCAGATCGGCCACCGCGACGGCGACGCGGGCGCCGTCCGAGGCCAGCGAGGACGCCAGCGAACGCAGCCCGTCGGCGTCCGCACCCCAGGGCTGCTCCGCGTCGTGCGGCTCCCACCCGTGCAGCAGGACCGCGGCCCCGTCAGCCACCAACCGGCGGGCGATCGCGGCGCCGATGCCGACTCGGCGGCTGGCGCCGGTGACCAGGGCTACGCGTCCAGAGAGAGGTGCCACGCCAGCCACCGTGCCACCAACCGCGGCCGACATGCCAGGGTGTAGGCGTGATTGTCAGCGTCGGCATCGATGTGGTGCTCGTCGAGCGGTTCGCCACGGCCGTGGCGCGCACGCCGCTCCTCCTCGATCGCCTGTTCACGGCCGGGGAACGGCTGAGTCGGTCGGGCCATCCGCGGTCGCCGGAGTCGCTCGCGGCGCGGTTCGCCGCCAAGGAGGCCGTCGCGAAGGCGCTCGGCGCGCCGCGCGGCCTGGCGTGGCACGACTGCGAGATCGTCCCGGACGCCGACGGCCGCCCGTGGCTGACCGTGACCGGTACGGTCGCCGAGGTGGCCGCGCGGATGAAGATCACCCGCTGGCATCTGTCCCTTTCGCACGATGGCGGCATCGCGTCGGCGATGGTCGTCGCGGAGGCAGCGTGAGCGAGAACGTGCTGACCGGCGCCTGGCCGGTGAAGGCGATCCGGGCCGCCGAGCGCGAAGCGATGGCGCACCTCCCGTCCGGCGGGCTGATGCGCCGCGCCGCCGCCGGGCTGGCGCGGCGCTGCGCGGCTCTGCTGGCCGACGCGGGCGGCGTCTACGGAGCGCGGGTCGTCCTACTGGTCGGCGGTGGTGACAACGGCGGTGACGCGCTGTACGCGGGGGCCGCGCTCGCCCGCCGGGGTGCGGTGGTGCGTGCGGTCGCTGGTGTGCAGGACGAGCGGGTGCACCGGGCCGGGCTCGCCGCACTCCGCGCCGCCGGTGGCAGGCTGGTCGAGCTCACCGATCTCCGCGACCGGCCGCCGGTCCTTGTCGTCGACGGGCTGCTCGGCATCGGTGGCCACGGGGGACTGCGCCCGGACGCGGCCCGGCTCGCGTCCGCCGCCGACGAGTGGCGCGCGAACGGGGCGGTGCTGGTCGCGGTCGACCTGCCCAGCGGCGTCGACGCCGATACCGGTGAGGTCGCGGGCGCGGCGATTACCGCCGACGTCACGGTCGCGTTCGGCAGCCTGAAGACCGGGCTGCTGGCCGGTGACGGCGCGGTGCGGGCCGGTCTGGTCGAGGTCGTCGACATCGGCCTGAGCTTTCCGGAACCGCCCGCGGCCCGGCTGGTCACCGCCGAGGCGGTCAGCGACTGGTGGCCGCGCCCCGGCCCGAACGACGACAAGTACACCCGCGGCGTCGTCGGCATCGCGGCCGGGTCCGAGCAGTACCCGGGAGCGGCGATCCTGAGCACCGGTGGCGCGCTGTCCGGCCCGGCCGGATACGTCCGGTACGCCGGTGCGGCCCGCGATGCGGTCCGCACGGCGCACCCCGAGGTCGTCTCGGCGCGGTCGGTGGCCGAGGCCGGTCGGGCGCAGGCCTGGGTGGTGGGCTCGGGCCTCGGTACTGACGACGACGCGGCGGACGCCGTCCGCTGGGTGCTTTCCACGGACCTACCGGTGCTGCTGGACGCCGACGGGCTGACGATCGTCTCCCGTGATCTGCACCTGCTGCGCGACCGTAGGGCGCCGACCGTCCTCACGCCGCACGACCGGGAGTTCGCGCGGCTCGCCGGCGACGTCGGCCCGGACCGCATCGACGCCGCCCGCCGCGCCGCGCGGGACCTCGGCGCCACCGTCCTGCTCAAGGGCTACCGCACGGTGATCGCCGGCCCGGACGACGGTCCGGCGTACGTCGTGGCGGCCGGCGTCCCGGAACTCGCCACCGCAGGCACCGGCGACGTCCTCTCCGGAGTGATCGGTTCGCTGCTGGCCGGTGGGCTCGCCCCTGCCGAGGCGGCAGCGGCCGGCGCGTTCGTCCACGGCATCGCCGGGCGCCTCGCGAGCGAAGCCGGCCCGGTCGTCGCGTCCCGGGTACTCGGGCGGCTCCCGGAAGCGGTTGGACGCGTCGTGTCATAACGGACGGACAGCCGTGGGGTAACGATCGCGGATCTCCCCATCGACCGGTGGTGTTGATACCTACCCTCGGTGTATGCGGCGTTCCTACTTCGCGGGCCTGGCGACGGGCCTCGCCGCCGTGCTCGTGGTGGTGCTCGTCGTCCTGTTCTTCCAATGGCTGGGGGCGGAGAAGCCGCTCGCCCTCCCCGGCGGTGACTCGTCACCCCGCGAGGACACCGGCGGCCACGCGCGTTCCTTCCCGCCGAACCTGCCACCGGCACCCGCCCCGGTCGTGCCGCCCTCCCCGATCAAGGAGGGTTGCACCTGGGTGATCCCGCACGTCGAGCAGGCCATCGCGCTGCTCGACACGCTGCCGACGATCAACCCCGACATGCCGGCCTGGAAGCAGGTCCACGCCGACCTTCAACTCGACGCACAGCGGGCTCCCCTGGCGATGCGGCCGCACATCCGCATCGTCGACCGGGCCGTCGCACAGGCGCTGTACTGGTTCGCCACCAGCGACCCACACCCGTTCATCCAGATCGCGGAGGCTCGCGCCGCCGCCGACGAGTTGCGCCGGATGTGTGACCAGCCGCCGCTGCCCCCGGCGCCGAGGACGCCGGAAGCGCCGTCCCCCAGCCCCACACCCACGCCCACACCCACGCCGAGCCCGACGCCGACGATCCCGCCCGACGTCCGCGTCTAGCCCGCCCCACGGCGCGCGGAGCAGCCCTTGCGGCCAACCCGCGGCCGTGGGCTGCCCCGCGACCGCTGCGAGCGCCTGGGAGACTGGGTTCCATGGTGCAAGCGGAAGCGGTGATCGACCTCGATGCGATCCGCGCGAACACCGCCTACCTGGCGGAGCGCGCGGCAACCCGGTCGGCGGCGACGATGGCCGTGGTCAAAGCAGACGGTTACGGCCACGGCGCGGTGCCGTCGGCCCGCGCGGCGCTCGCCGGCGGTGCGACCTGGCTCGGCGTGTCCACGGTCGGTGAGGCGCTCGAGCTCCGGGCCGCAGGCATCGACTCTCCGCTGCTCAGCTGGCTCAACGCGCCGGGCACCGACTTCACCGCCGCGGTGGTGAGCGACGTGGATCTGGGCGTGCCGAGCATCCCGCTGCTGGACGACGTCGTCGCCTCCGCGAAGCGAGCCGACCGGACGGCCCGGGTGCACCTGAAGGTCGACACCGGACTCGGGCGCTCCGGGGCGACCCCGGCCGACTGGCCGGATCTGCTCACCGCGGCGGCGAAGGCGACGGCGGAGGGCACGGTCGAGGTGGTCGGTGTCTGGAGCCACTTCGCCTGCGCCGACGAGCCGGGCCACCCGTCGATCGCCGCACAGATCGGTGTGTTCCATGAGGCGCTGGAGGTCGCTGACCGGCACGGCGTCCACCCGCAGCTGCGGCACATGGCGAACTCGGCGGGCACGCTGACGCTGCCGGAGGCCTACTTCGACCTCGTGCGGCCCGGGGTGTCGATCTACGGGCTCTCGCCGAACCCGGGCCACGTGCCGGCCGAGGCGCTCCGGCCCGCGATGACGCTGCGCGGCCGGGTGCTGATCGCCAAGCGGGTACCGGCCGGACATGGCGTCTCGTACGGGCACACGTACCACACGAGCGCGCCGACCACGCTCGCCGTGGTCCCGCTCGGCTACGGCGACGGCGTCCCACGGCACGCGAGCAGCGTCGGCCCGCTGCTGCTCGGCGGGGTTCGCCGCCGTATCGCTGGCCGGGTCTGCATGGACCAGTTCGTCGTGGACGTCGGCGACGACCCGGTGTCCGACGGCGACGAAGCCGTCCTGTTCGGTCCCGGCGACCGGGGCGAACCCACCGCCGACGACTGGGCGGAAGCGGTCGGCACGATCAACTACGAGATCGTCACCCGAATCGGTGCGCGGGTGCCCCGCACATACGTCGGGGCAGGAGCGTAAGCGTGGCGAAGAGTGACCCGAAGGCCGCGCAGGCGGCCGCCAAGGTGGCGACCGAGAGCCTGGCCAAGGGCGGGATGACGGCCGCGTTCGGCCTGGCCGGTGCGCTGGTCGGGGCGCTGGCCGCCGGTGCCGCTGCCGGCGTCGCCGCGGAGCGGTTCGCGGTACGCCGACGCCGCAGGGCTGGCGATCCGTACGCCGACGAGCCGTTCGGCGCGCTGCCGTACGACAGCGCGCAGGTCGTCACCGCCGACGGCGTCGACCTCTACGTCGAGATCGTCGAGGCCGACGGCGAGCCGGATCTGACCGTGATCTTCGTGCACGGCTTCGCGCTGGACATGGGGACCTGGCACTTCCAGCGGCGGGTGTTCACCGGTCACGAGGACCCGCGGCTGCGGATGGTCTTCTACGACCAGCCGGGCCACGGCCACTCGGGGCCACGCCCGGACGGTGACTACACGATCGACCAGCTCGCCGACTCGCTGGCCGAGGTGATCGCCAAGGTCGCGCCGGACGGGCCGCTGGTGCTGGCCGGCCACTCGATGGGCGGCATGACGCTGATGGCGCTCGCCGAACGCCATTCCGAGCTGGTGCTCGACCGGGTGGTCGGGGTCGCGCTGATCTCCACGTCGGCCGGTCACCTCGACGACGTCGCGCTCGGGTTCCCGCCGATCGTCGCGTGGCTGCGCGGTGCGCTCACCCCGACGCTGGCCAAGGTGCTGCGCTGGCAGCCGACGATGGCCGAGCGCGGACGCCGGTCCGGCAGCGACCTGGCCTACCTGCTCACCGAGCGCTACGGGTTCGGCACCTCGAACCCCAGCCCGGCGCTGGTCGAGTACGTCGAGCGGATGAACGACGGCACAAAGGTCGAGGTCATCGCCGGGTACCTGGCCACGCTGTCGCAGCACGACCGGTACGCGGCGCTGGAGGCGTTCGCGGACCTGGAAACGCTCGTCGTCTGTGGGGACCGCGATCAGCTCACCCCGGTCGAGCACACCCGCGAGATCGCGAACCTGCTGCCGAAGGCGGCGCTGCTGGAGATCCCGGACGGCGGCCACTGCACGCTGATGGAGCACGCCGACGCCACTAACGACGCGCTCGCCCAGCTGTTCCAGCGCGCCGCGGCGGTGGCGGCCGGGCGGCGTCCCACGACGGCGCCCGAGCGAACCGAGGTCTCGGCCGCGAAGCAGCGCCGTGGGTGGGCGCGTCGGGCCGGGAAGCAGCAGCGGCGTGCGCTGGATCGGATCCTCCGCCGGAAGGGTGCCTGATGGAACTCACGACGCCCGACGACACCCGGGCGCTGGGCCGTACGCTGGCGCCGCTGCTCCGCGCCGGTGACCTGATCGTGCTGGTCGGCCCGCTGGGGGCCGGGAAGACCCAGCTCGCGCAGGGGATCGGTGCCGGGCTCGGCGTCCGCGGTGCGATCACCAGCCCGACGTTCGTCATCTCCCGAGTGCACCCCCCCGACCCGACCCGCGGCGGTCGGCTTCCCCTTGTCCACGTGGACGCCTACCGCCTCGGCGGTGTCGCGGAGGTCGACGACCTCGATCTGGACGCCGACGTGGACTCCGCGGTCACGGTGGTGGAGTGGGGCGCCGGGCTCGTCGAGCAGCTGACCGACGGTTACCTGGAGATCCGCCTCGACCGGGACGACGAGACCGAGGTCCGCACCGCCACGTTGGTGCCGCACGGCGGTGACTGGGCCTCGCGGCTGACCGAGCTAGGCGCTCTCTCGGGGAAGTAGCCGGATCATCGGCACCGCGCCGAGCAGCGAGGCGGCCGAGGCCACCGCGAACACCGCGGCGACCGACACGGCAGCGATCAGCGCACCGGCGATCGCGGCCCCGATCGAGCTGCCGACCAGGAACGCGGTGATCAGCCAGGCGAACGCCTCGGTCACCGTGCCGGTCGGCGCGAGGCGGTCGATCACCAGGAACACCAGCGTGATGATCAGCGGCAGGAACAACCCGCTGACGACGCTCAGCACGAGCGCGAGCGGGAACACGCCGGACGTCGTCGGGACAAAGGCGAGCGGCAGGTAGCCGACGCCGAGCCCGCAGAGCAGCCAGGGCAACACCCGGCCCGGCGACACCCGCTCGGACCGGCCGGAGAACCAGACGCCGCCGATCAGCGCACCGCTGGCGTTCGCCGCGACCAGCCAGGTGGCCCAGCCCCGGTCCCCGGATGCTTCGCCGAACGCGGCCGCCGCGACCGGGAACGTCCCGACGGTCAGGCCGACCAGCAGCATGCCGAGGTAGACGCGGCGCAACCGGGGCGGACGCAGTGCTCCGGCCCAGTGCCGCTCCTCGACCTCCTCCGGACGCCAGCCCCGTGACTGCGGAGCAGCCGCGAACCAGAGCGTGCCGACCAGCCCGATCGCCGCGGCCGCGTACAGGCCGCCTGCCGAGCCGAAGCTCCCGGCGACGAGCACCAGCAGCGGGCCGGTGACGAACACCAGCTCCTGCGAGGCGGCGTCCAGCGCGTAGACCCGGGGAACATCCGGCGCGGGCAGCACGGTCGGCCAGATCGCCCGGAGCCCGGGTTCCACCGGCGGTGTGGCGACGCCCGCGACCACGGCGACCACGATGCCGCCGACCGTGCCGACGAACGGCAACAGCGCGAGGGCGACCGAACACGCGACCCCCGCGCCGACGATCACCCGGGTCTGGCCGGTGCGGTCCATCCAGCGGGCGAGGACCGGCCCGCCGATCGCCGAGCCCGCGGTGTACGCGGCGGCGAGCAGGCCCGCGACCCCGTAGCCGGCCGATTCGCCGCGGCTGAAGAGGACGAGCGCGACCGGCACCATGCCGGTCGGTAGGCGTCCGAGCAGGCTGGACGCGAGCAGGCGCGCCACGACGGGCCGGCGGAGCAGCGCGAACGGGGACGTGGGGACAGCAGTCTGCGACATCGGGCTTCCCGGGGAGACGAAGGGGCAGGGGTCTACAGACCCGCTGCTCCTGGGAAGTCGCCGCGCTCGCGGTCGTCGCCGTAGAGCGGCAACTGGACCTCGAGCGAACGCATGCCGCGAGTATGCCGTATCGGCGGAGGGCTGCCACTCATTAGAGTTTCCCTATCTGTTCAGTAGGGAGGATCTGACGATGAGCGTGACCGACGATCTGCTGGCCAACGCCGAGCGTTACGCCGCGAACTTCGACAAAGGTGACCTGCCGCTGCCGCCCGCCCTGGGCGTCGCGGTGCTCGCGTGCATGGACGCCAGACTCAACCCGTACGGCGTGCTGGGGCTGAAGGAGGGCGACGCGCACGTCATCCGGAACGCGGGTGGCGTCGTGACCGCCGACGAACTGCGCAGCCTGGCGATCAGCCAGCGGCTGCTCGGAACCACCGAGATCATCCTGATCCACCACACCGACTGCGGCATGCTGACGTTCACCGACGACGAGTTCAAGGCGTCGATCCAGGCCGACACGGGGCTCAAGCCCGCGTGGGCCGCGGAGGCGTTCAGCAACCTCGAGGACGACGTCCGGCAGTCGATCGCCCGGATCAAGGCCGACCCGTTCATCCCCCGTAAGGAGTCCGTCCGCGGCTTCGTCTACGACGTGGCCACCGGCAAGCTCGCGGAGGTGCCCGCCTAGCTGGGCAAACTCCTGCGCCGGGCGCGGCGCGATGGCACCATGCTGTCAATGACTGATGACACGGTCATTGATTCCTCGCCGTCGCCGCCGCCGTCCGGAGGTCCCCCTTGCCGCTCACCGTCGCCTCGATCCTCGCCGAGACCGCCGCTCGGCGTCCGACCCACCCCGCGCTGGTCCTCGGCGATCTGCGGCTGCCCTACGCCGCCGTCTGGGACCAGGCCAAGCGGTACGCAGCGGTCTTCCGCGCCCAGGGCATCGGCCCTGGTGACCGCGTCTCGATCCTGATCCCGAACACGCCGCACTTCGTCTTCGCGTACTACGGCGCGGCGGCGCTCGGTGCCGTCGTCGTCCCGGTGCACGCGCTGCTGCGGGCCGAGGAGATCGAGTACGTCCTGCGTGACTCCGGATCCAAGCTGTTCGTCTGCGCGGGCCCGCTGCTCGGTGAGGGCGCCAAGGGTGCGGAACTCGCCGAGGTCCCGCTGCTCACCGTTTTGGGAGACATGGGCCCGCAGACCGACGCTCCGCGTCTCGACGAGCTCGCCCAGCAGACCGAACCGGTCCGCACGTACGAGCAGGCCGAGCCGGACGACGTCGCGGTGATCCTCTACACGTCGGGCACCACCGGCAAGCCCAAGGGCGCGATGCTGACCCACCTCAACATCGTGATGAACGTGGACTCGAGCGTGATCTCCTCGTTCGACACCAGCCCGGACGACGTCGTGCTCGGCTGTCTCCCGCTGTTCCACTCGTTCGGCCAGACCGTCTCGATGAACGTGACGTTCCGCGCGGGAGGGACGCTGGTGCTCATGCCGCGCTTCGACGGCCCGGGTGCGCTGGCGCTCATGCTCAAGGAGAAAGTCACGAACTTCATCGCGGTCCCGACCATGTACATGGGGCTGCTGGACGCGATGAAGCAGTCCGAGAGCGACGAGAAGCCCCCGCTGCGCCTGGCGATCTCGGGCGGCGCGTCGCTGCCGCTGACCGTGCTGGAGGAGTTCGAGCAGGTCTTCGGCATCCCGGTCTACGAGGGTTACGGGCTGACCGAGACGTCGCCGGTCGCGACGTTCAACCAGAAGGGCTGGCCGACGAAGCCGGGCACGGTCGGACGGCCGATCTGGGGTGTGGACGCCGAGATCGCGCGGCCCGAGATCGAGGAGCGGATCGAGCTGCTGCCCACCGGCGAACTGGGCGAGATCGTGATCCGCGGCCACAACATCATGAAGGGCTACCTCAACCGTCCGGAGGCCACCGCCGAGGCGATCGTCGACGGCTGGTTCCGCACCGGTGACCTGGGCACCAAGGACGGGGACGGCTACATCACGATCGTCGACCGCAAGAAGGACATGGTGCTGCGCGGCGGGTTCAACGTCTACCCGCGCGAGGTCGAGGAAGTCCTCATGCGCCACCCCGACGTCGCGCAGGTCGCGGTCATCGCGGTTCCGCACCCGACGCACGGCGAGGAGGTCTGCGCGGTGATTGTCCCGACGGCCGGTTCGACGCCGGACGCCGAGCAGATCATCGGGTGGGCGAAGACGCACCTGGCCGGCCACAAGTACCCGCGGATCGTCGAGTTCGTGGACGCGTTCCCGCTCGGGCCCAGCGGCAAGGTCCTGAAGCGCGAGCTGAAGACCCAATTCGGCTGATAAACACCGCGAACGCCGCCGACCAGGGGTTTAGTCGGCGGCGTTCGGTGTGGGTCGATGGTGCAGGTGGAGGCGCCTGATCCGGACGATGGTTGCCGATCCGTAATCGAAGAGTGATGCGGCCCCGGCTGAGCGTCTGACAAAACAGTGGAGCTTCGTACCGGAGTGACCGGTACGAAGCTCCACTGGTTACGTGAGGCCTAGGCCTCGATCTGCAGGTTGTTCAGGACGTACTCGCAGCCGGTCTTGATCTGCGACTCCTGGTCCGCCCACTGGCAGCGAACCTGGATCTCCTTGGTGCCGTTGAACATGAAGTAGCTGTAGGCCTTCGCGGTACCGAAGTCGAACTGGTAGAAGTACCCCTTGTACCCGTTGTAGGTCACGTTCTGCCGGGTAGAGGGGTCCTGCCCGATTCGCCGGACCAGGCCGTCGAACTCGGTCTCCAGCTGCGAGTCGCTGACCGTGCTGGTGTCCGCCGGGAGCGTGTACGAGTCGAGGATCAAGAAGTCGTTCTCCTCGGTCGCGGTCGTCGCCATCGCCGCCGTGTACTCGCTGCTCGCCCCGGTCGACTCCGAGCTCGGAGCGGTGACCTCCTGGAAGCCCGCGGGCAGCCGGGTGGTGAACGGCGCGCCGGCCGGGGCGACCTCGGGACGGCTGGTGTCGATCGACGGGCCCGCGCTCGGGGCCGCCGAGGTGGGGCCACTCGACGGCAGGCCGGAGATCGGCGCGCTCGGCGTCGGGTCCGCGGTGTCGTCGGTGTCGGTCTTCGAGATCAGCCAGGTACTGACGCTGCAGACCGCGATGATGATGACGACCACCGCGACGATGCCGCCGACGATGATGCCGGTCTTGCTCTTCTTCGGCGGGGCCGGCGGCGGGAAGCCGCCGGGGGCGCCGTAGGCAGCAGCGGGGTTCGCGTACGGGTCCGCCGGAGGGGCGTACGGGTCCGCGCCGTACGCACCGGCGCTGGGGTTGCCGTAGGCGCCTGCGCTCGGGTTGGCGTACGGGTCACCCGGGGGTAACTGGGAGGTGGGGTTCGCCGGCGGCTGCTCGTACGGCACTCCAGAGGTGGGCTGGCCGTACGGGCCACCGGAGCCCGGCTGGTTGTACGGAGAGCCGGACTGGGGCTGGTTGTACGGGGTGCCGGACGACGGCGTGCCGTACGGGTTGCCGGGCTGTCCGTACGGGTCGGACGGCTGCTGCCCATAGGGCTGGTTCGGGTCGTAGCTCATGCGACGACCTCGCTCACGCTGTTGTCGACGCCCCGGGTCATCCGACCCGGTTCGAGCCAGCCGATCATCATCCCTACCTCGTTCCGTTCTCTCCGGTTGATTTGTCCAGCGCGCTCATGGGGGGCGCTGGGTGGAAACCGAGAGGCCACTCGTACTTTGGGCTCACCAGCCCCGATTCCCACCAAGAATGCTGTGTCGGCGACTTTTCCGGTGTGCCGATGCCGACGCAAACAGTGTCGCGTACCGGACACAGTTGTCGCACAGTCGGTCAAGCACCAGGGGCTGTCCCGACCTTCAATCGAGACCGATCGTCGGTGGTGCGTGTCAGCCGATCGTGAGCGTTGCGAGCAAGTCGTCGCATCCACGAATGATCTCCACCTTGTGGTCGGCCCATCGGCAGAGTACTTGCACTGCGTCGGTGCCCTTGAAGACGAAGTAGCTGTAGGCCTGCGCCGTGGCGAAGTTGAAGTCGTACCGCAACGCCGAGTAGCCGTTGACCGTGACCTCGGTCCGGGTTTTCGCGTCGTGGCCCAGCGTGGTGACGACCTTGTCGAACTCGTCGCGGAGCGTCTCCGCGCTCAGCGTTCCGGTGTCGACGGCCAGCGGCACGCCGTTGGTGACCAGGATGTTCGTCGTGTCGGCGGTGTTCAGGCCCGCGGCGGCCGTGTGCGGCTCGGAGTTGCGGAGGTCGCTCGGCGCGGCCACCTGTACGTAGCCGGTCGGTACCTGCCAGTCGTACCGGGCTCCGGCGGGACGGACCGTCGGGCGGTAGGGGGTCGCGGACGGCGTCGGGCTGCTCGACGGGGTGGCCGACGTGGACGGAGTCGCGGAACGGCTCTGCTCGCCGATCGCGACCAGGACGCCTCCGAATCCGCACGCGGCGACGAGCGCGATCGGTACCAGGACCGCGGCCACGATCCCCACGACGACCCACGCTCTGTTGCTCCGGCGTGGAGGTGGTGGTGGCGGCGGGATCGGCGGTTCCACCAGCGGATACGCCGGCGGGGCGTACTGCTGTGGCTGCTCGGGGTACGGATCGTAGAGCTCGTAACTCACGTCGGCCTGCCCGTCTGGCGTCGGTCCCCGCCGACCGGCCGGTGCCCGTCCGTCGGGTGGACCGCGCGGTGGACGGTCCACCCGACAGCGTGATCAGCACGCTGCATACTCACCGTGTCGGCGCCGACGCTGCACGTGTCCGCTTGCGAACGCGCGGGTCACCGGGCGCCCGGCGAACGCGGGATCCGTCGGGCACGGCCTAGGCTTGGCGGGTGCTGGCTCTGCTTGTTGATACCGCCACCGCGGCCGTGACCGTCGGTGTGGCCGAGATCATCACTCCGTCCGACGTCACGGTCCGCGCCCGCCACGTCGTGGTCGACGCCCGGCGGCACGGCGAAGCGCTGGCGCCGGGGATCACCGCGGCGCTGGCCGACGCGGGCGTCACCGCCGGTCAGCTGAGCGCGATCGTCGCCGGGGTCGGTCCCGGACCGTTCACCGGCCTGCGGGTCGGCCTGGTCACCGCCTCCGCGATGTCCGACGCCCTCGGGATCCCGGCGTACCCGGTGTGCTCGCTGGACGGCCTGGTGACGCCTGGCCGGCCGACGCTGGTGGCCACCGACGCGCGGCGTCGCGAGGTGTACTGGGCCACGTACGACGCCACCGGTGCTCGCGTCCACGGGCCTGACGTCGCCAAACCCGCGGACCTCCGGGTCCGGCTGGACACCGGGGAGTTGGGTGAGGGCCTGCTCGCGGTGGGGAACGGCGCCGCGCTCTACGCTGACCAGCTCGGGCTCCCGGTGGGCGAGCCGCTCTACCCGGACGTGGCCGTGCTGGCCCGGATCACCGCCGCCCGGATCCTCTCCGGGGCACCCGCCGAGCCGCTCACCCCGCTGTACCTGCGCCGGCCCGACGCCGTCGAGCCCGGTGCGGCCAAGTCGGTGCTGCGGTGATCCGACAGGCGGCTCCGCCCGGGCAGATCGTGCTGGCGCCGATGCGGTGGTGGCACATCGAAGCGGCCGGTCCGATCGAACGCGACCTGTTCGGCGACGAAGAGTGGTCGCCGGGCATGTTCTGGTCCGAGCTCGCGCAGGTCGCGACCCGCTGGTACCGGGTGGCGCTCGACGGAGAAGAACTCGTGGGTTACGCCGGGCTCTGCGTCTACGGCCCGGAGGAGGCCTGGGTGCAGAACATCGCGGTACGCCGCGACCGCCAGGGCCACGGCCTCGGACGGCGGCTGCTGGACGAGCTGCTCGACGAGGCGGTCCGGCGCGGCGCACAGCAGGTGCTGCTGGAAGTGCGGGCCGACAACGGCCCCGCCCAGCGGCTGTACGCTCGCCGCGGGTTCGAGGCGATCGGCCTTCGCCGCGGCTACTACCAGCCCAGCGGCGCCGACGCGGTCGTGATGCGCTGGGACGCGATGGGGGCGGGATGATGGCGGACGAACCGCTGGTGTTGGGGATCGAGACGTCCTGCGACGAGACCGGGGTCGGCATCGTCCGCGGGTACACGCTGCTGGCCGACGCGGTCGCGTCCAGCGTCGACCAGCACGCCCGGTTCGGTGGCGTGGTGCCGGAGGTGGCGAGCCGCGCCCACCTGGAGGCGATGGTGCCGACCGTGCACCGGGCGCTGGACGACGCGGGCGTCACGCTCTCCGACGTGGACGCGATCGCGGTGACCGCCGGGCCGGGCCTGGCCGGTGCGCTGCTGGTCGGCGTCGCTGCGGCCAAGGCGTACTCGCTGGCACTCGGCAAACCGCTGTACGGCGTCAACCACCTGGCCGCCCACGTCGCGGTCGACACGCTGGAGCACGGTCCGCTGCCCGAGCCGGCGATCGCGATGCTGGTCTCCGGTGGACACTCGTCGCTGCTGCTGGTCGACGACCTCACCGGCGACGTCGAGTCGCTCGGCGCGACGATCGACGACGCGGCGGGCGAAGCGTTCGACAAGGTCGCGAGGGTGCTCGGGCTGCCGTTCCCGGGTGGGCCGCCGATCGACAAGGCGGCTCGCGAGGGCGACCCGGCCGCTATCGGCTTCCCGCGTGGGCTGACCGGGCCGCGTGACCTCGCCGAGCACCGGTTCGACTTCTCGTTCTCGGGCCTGAAGACCGCGGTGGCGCGCTGGGTGGAGACCCGGCAGCGGTCCGGCGAGCCGGTACCGGTGGCCGACGTGGCGGCGTCGTTCCAGGAGGCGGTGGCCGACGTGCTGACCGCGAAAGCGATCGACGCCTGCCGGAAACACGGCGTGGAGACGTTGCTGATCGGCGGCGGGGTCGCGGCGAACTCCCGCCTGCGGGCGCTGGCCGCCGACCGCTGCGAGAAGGCCGGGATCCAGTTGCGGGTGCCGAGGCCGAAGCTCTGCACGGACAACGGCGCGATGGTGGCGGCGCTCGGTTCCCGGCTGGTCGCGGCCGGAATCGCGCCCTCACCCCTGGACCTGCCCGCCGACTCGTCCCTCCCGGTGACCGAGGTCGTCATGGCGGGGCGGGTGGGGGTGTAGGGACGTGATCGTGCGGATGGTGGAGATGGCGGCGCATCCCGAGGCGCACCAGGACCTCGTCGACTGGGCCTGCGCGGTCGCCGTGCCCGAGCTCGAGCGTCAACTCGGCCACGTCAGCTCCGAGGTCTTCACGTCGGCCGACAACCGGCTGGTCGTGATCTCCCGCTGGCGCTCGGAGCCGGTGGCGCTCGCGGACCCGCCGAAGCACTGGCTCCGACGAGAGGCTCACTCATGGGACTTCAGCCCGGTAGACCGGTAATCCTCGACGTCGACACCGGCGTCGATGACGCGCTCGCGTTGCTGCTCGCGGTGCGGTCACCGGCGCTGGACGTGCGCGGGGCGACCTGCGTCGCCGGGAATACCGGGCTGGAGCCGGTCGTCCAGAACACCCTGCGCGTCCTCGACGTCGCCGGGGCGCCGCACGACCTGCCGGTGGCGGCGCGGTGGACGGCGGCAACGTGACCGCGGCCGCCGAGTTCAACGCGGCGGGCGACCGGGACTGGGATCCGCACCGTCACCATCCGGCGGCGGTGGTGGATGTCGCGCTCGGCGTGGACGCGAAGCGGTACGCGGCGCTCTTCGGGGACACGGTCAGCTGACCCTGGGCGGTGGTCAGTCTGCGGACGGCTCGCAGAGGAGGGCCAGGGGCTTTCCGGCGACGCGGGTCAGGATCAGCGTGGCGGCGTTCGGGCCGGACAGCTTCAGCTGCGGGCGGAGCTGCTCCGGTGTCACGGCGGTGCCGCGCTTCTTGATCTCCAGGCGGCCGACGCCGCGCCGGGCCAGCTCGGCGCGGAGCCGCTTGACGCCGAACGGCAGCACGGTGTCGATCCGGTAGGCGCGGGCGAATGGCGTGACCCGCAGCTCGTCGGTCGTCAGGTAGGCGATCGCCGGATCGAGCAGCCGGCCGCCGAGCTGGTCGGCCAACTCGGCGACGAGATGGGCGCGCACGACGGCGCCGTCCGGGTCGTAGAGGTAGGCGCCGATCGCCCCGACGGGTGCTTCGCGGTCGCCGGTGCCGGTGAGCTCGGCCCCCCGTGCGGTGGTCAGGTCGCGGGCGGTGGCGCCCGGCAGCAGCGTCGCCCGGCGCGGTACGTCGGCGAGCGGACCGAACCAGAGCGCGGCCTCCACGACCTCGCCGCGTTCGGACACCCACTGCGCCTCGGTGCCCGCCGGGATCCGGTCGTGGTCGATCCCCGGCGCGATCTTGACCACGGTCCGGGGGATCCGCTCGGCGAGCGCCAGGACGAACGACCACGGCGGCGAGTACGCGTCCGGATCGAACACCCGGCGCCCACCGGACCGGCGCGCCGGATCGCAGAACGCGGCGTCGTACCCGTTCAGGTCGATCTCGGTCGCGTCGGCGCAGATCACCCGCGCGTGGTCGGTGAGCCCGAGCGCCTCGACGTTCGCGGCCGCCACCGCGGCGGTCACCGGGTCCCGCTCGACGCCGGTCACGTCCAGACCGGCCCGAGCCATCGCGAGCAGGTCGGACCCGGCCCCGCAGCCCAGGTCGATCACGCGTGTCGCGCCGCTCGCGGCAAGATGGCTCGCTCGACGGGTGGCCACCGTGTTGCGGGTGGCTTGCTCGACGGCGTCGATAGTGAACAACATGGCGGAAGCGTCGGAGCCGAGCTTGATCGCGGCGGAGCGGCGTAGCCGCTGTTGGGTGAGCGCGAGCGAGACCAGGTGCGGGTCGTGGCCGGCAGCGCGTAGTCGAGTGGCCAACGCGAGCGGGTCACCCTCGGCGGACGCGGCCGACAGCGCGGCCTCACCGGCCGCGGACCGCAGCGCCTCGATGTCCGATACCTCCACGGGAGGACATCCTCACACGCCGACCACCGGAGTTCCGCGACGGGCGAGCGCGCGGGCGATCGCTTCGGCGTCGACGATCGCCGCGCCGCCGGGGTCGTTGTTGAGGTAGACGTAGACGTCCTCGCGGGCGGTGTACGTGTGGGTGAGGCGGTCCGCCCAGGTCTGCAGTGCTTGCCGCCCGTACCGGGGACGCGGGTTGGCGCGGCCCTCGTGCAGCCGCAGATAACCCCAATCGGTCGTGCGCCACCGTGGCGTGACCGGGCGGCCGAGCCGGTCGGCCCAGCACAGCGCCGCTCCGTGTTTCTCCAGCACCTCCCTGACCTCGGTGCTCCACCAGGACTCGTGCCTGGGCTCGACCGCGACCCGGGTGGACGGCGGAAACGCGGCCAGGCAGGCGTCGAGAACGGACGCGTCGGCGCGCAACGTCGGTGGCAGTTGCAGCAGCACGGGCCCGAGCCGGTCACCCAGCGCGGCGGCGCGGTCCATCAACCGCGCCACCGGTTCCTCCGGCTCGGCGAGACGCTTGACGTGAGTGAGGTACCGGCTGGCCTTCACCGTGACGACAAAACCGTCCGGGGTTCGGGCGCGCCAATCCGCGAACGTGGACTTTTCCGGCAGGCGATAGAACGCGTTGTTCACTTCGACGGTGGGGAACCGCGTCGCGTAGTACTCCAGCCAGGACCGCTGCGGCACATCGGTCGGGTAGAACCGCTCGCGCCAGTCGCGGTACTGCCATCCGGAGGTTCCCACCCACGCCGGCATGCCGTCTCCTCCTCGAGTCGAGCGCCCGCCTGCGGTTTTCCCATCCAGAGCGAATTGACCCACGAGACGGGTGGTGAACGCGTTGAACCGAGCGGCGCTCACCCCCGTGATCGCTACGAGTGGGTGGCGAGCGACGGAGCTCACGACGCTGCTGTAGCCGGGGAGCCGAAGGAGCCGCACGAGCCATGGGAACCTGCGGTGGCTGATCGTCGGCGGGCGTCGGGCGGCTGGGTCGAGTTCGAGGTCCGGTCCGAAGGCGTCGACAAGCCCGGACACGAGTACGGGGGGCTGCTGGGGTACGGCGCTCCGGAGGACTACGGGTTCGGCGACGACCGAGGCGGGCGTTCGGACTACCTGGAGGCCGCCTACGGCGCACCACCGGGGCACGGGCCGGGCTCGCCCGCGTACGACCCGTTCGAGGCCGGCCTCGGGTCGGTGTCCGCGTACGACCCCAACACGACGTACGACTACGGCGGATCGGGCTACGGCGGGCTGCTGGCGATCGAGAGCGGACCGAGCCGGGACCCCGAGCCGGAGCCCGATTACCTCCCGGTCCCGGTGCACCACGACACCGACCTGCGTGACCGCGTCCGGACACCGTCCCCGGTACCCGAGACGCTCGGCGAGGTCCGGGCGCTGCTGTTCGACGAGGTGAGCGTCGTCCCGGTCGGGCTGGCGTCGGAGTGGCTGCGGCCGGAGGCGAACATCGTCCCGACCCAGCCCCGGCCGGAGGTGGACGAACTCGTCGCCTGGGCCGTTCAGGCCGACCGCGGCCCGTTGCTGCGGCTGCTGTGCGGCGCGGGTGGTCAGGGCAAGACGCACGCCGCGCGGCAGATCTGCGCGACGCTGGAGGCGCGGGGCTGGGTGGCGGGCTTCCTCCCGCTGCCGCCGGTGACCTGGCGCACGACGACCCCGGCCGACCTGGCGATGACCGGGCCGGACCAGCCGTACTGGGAGCAGCAGCTGCGGCGCGCCCCGGAGGTGATCGCAGGCATCCGGGCCGTCGCCGAGTTGGAGATCCCGACGCTGCTGGTCGTCGACCAGGCGGAGGCGGTCGGGCCGCTGGTCGGCGAGTTGCTCGCGACGATCGACGAGTACGGCGCCGCGCCGTGGATCCGCGTGCTGCTGCTCGCACGGTCGCCTGACGGGTGGTTCACCGACCTCTCCGACGCGCATCGGCTGCGCTCCTGGGTCTCGCCGACGCCGGTCTGGCTACCGCCGCTGCCGCAGCAACTCGGTCCGGAGCAGTCGGCGGCCGTCTGGCGAGCCGCCGTCGCCGCGTTCGCGAACCGGGCGGTGGCTGATGGCGTGCTCCCGTCTGCCGACCTCGCCCGGCTGACGTCACCGGCACCTGCCGGTCTCTGGGGGACGACGCTCGACTTCTACGCCGACGCCGCGCTACGGGTTCTGGACGCCACCGCGCCGTCACTCCGTCGGCACACGCGGCGGGACGGGGGCGGACCCGACCCGGTGGGCGGTGTGCTCGCCTACGAACGCCGCCAGGTCTCCGCGGTGCTCGCCGCCGCCGGCTGCGCGATCGAGGACGGTCAGCGCGACTGGGCGATGGCCGTCGTCAGCCTGCTGCCCGCGGCCAGCCCGGACGCGGCGGTCCGGGCGCTGCGGACCGTGCCAGCCCCCTGGCAGGTGCCCCCGGACCGGCGGGCCGAGGTCGCGATCGCGCTGGCCCGCCTGTACCGGGGCAACGCCGAGCAGGGCTGGTCACCGCCGCGGCCGGCGCGGCTCGCCGACGCGCACCTGCTCGACCTGGCGGGGAGCCTGTCCGACCCGGAGTGGTCGGCGGTGATGTCGAGCATCTGCGGGGACGCCGACCCGCTCGCGGCGCTGCACGCGGCCACCACGCTGATCCGCTGCCTGTCCGCTCCGACCCCGTCGCGGCGGCAGGAGCGCGCCAAGAACCGGATCAACGTCTCGCTGCCGTGGTTGCTGCGGACCGCGCCGGACCGGTACGCGGTGCCGCTGACGCTGCTGGCCCCGGTGCGCTACACGAAGGCGATCAGCGACCTGCTGGCCGCGGGTGAGCTTCCGCTGGAGACCGTGCGCCAGCTGGATTCGCTGGTGCTGTCGGTCGGCTTCACGCCGAGCCGGGCGTCGATCGCGGCAGCGGTCTCCGAGCGGTTGGTGGCGGCCGCGCGTCCGGGCACCGACCCGCAGCCCGACGTGTTGAGCGAGTACGCCCGGTGCCTCAACAACCTGGGGATCCGGCTCTCCGCGCTCGGCCGGGCCGAGGACGCGCTCGCCCCGGCCGAGGACGCCGCCGCGGTGCAGCGTCGGCTGGCGGTCAAGGACCCCACCACGTACCTGCCCGACCTGGCGATGTCGCTGGACCTGCTCAGCGCCGGGCTGGCGGAGGCCGGTCGTCCGGAGGAGGCCCTGCCACCGGCGGAGGAGGCGGCCGTGGCGTACCGCCGCCTCGCGGCCCAGGACTCGGTCGCCTACCTGCCCGAGCTGGCCGGGGCGTTGAACACGCTCGGGATCCGGCTCACCGAGACCGGTCGCCGGGAAGCAGCCTTGGAGCCGGTGGAGGAGGCGGTGGCGGTCTGCCGTCGGCTGGCGGTGATCGACCGGGCCACCTACCAGCCCGAGCTGGCGTTCTCGCTGACCAACCTCAGCATCAGCCTGGCGGACCTGGAACGGTGGGAGGAGTCGATCGAACCGGCCGAGGAGGCGGTTGTCGTCTACCGGCGGCTGGTGGCCGCCGACTCGGTGGCGCACCTGCCCGCGCTGGCGCTCGCGTTGAACAACCTCGGTAACCGGCTGGCCGAGGCCGGGCGGCGGGACGAGGCGCTGCAGCCCGCGGAGGAGGCGGTGGCTGTCTACCGCAGGCTCGTCGCGTCGAACTCGGCCGCCTACCTGCCGAACCTCGCGGCGTCGCTGAACAACCTCGGCATCCGGCTGGCCGAGGCCGGCCGGATGCAGGAGGCGCTGGCGCCGGTCGAGGAGGCGGTCGAGGTGTATCGGCGACTGGTCGACGCCGAGGGCGCGGCCTACGGTCCGGAGCTGGCACTCTCCCTGCACAACCTGGGCAACCGGCTGGTGCGGCTGGGGCGGCCGCTGGAGGCGCTGTCGCCGGTCGCCGAGGCCGTCGACCTCCGGCGGGAACTCGCCGAGACCGACCCGGACGCGCACCTCGCGGATCTGGCGCGCTCGCTGGCTGCGGCGAGCACGACGTTCGGCGCCCTGGGCCGGATGGAGGACGCCGCCTCGGCCGCCGAGCAGGCCGTCGGGGTGCTGGAGTCGGCGCCTCGCGCCGTGGAGAACACGCTGGTGATGGCCGTGGTGAAGATTCGGGACGGTGCGGTGGCGCGGCTGGAGTCGGACGAGCGTAACTCGCGGGCGCTGACCCAGACCACCGGCACCGTCCGGGCCCTCGGCTGGGGCTCCGGCCAACAGGTCCCACCCCGCCGCCGCCGTTAGCGCGCTACTGGTAGCTGACGTACTCCGGGGGGTGGGAGAACGCCAGTACCTCGGACGGGCCGTACGGCTCGACGTCCTCGTCGTAGAAGAGCTTGTAGCCGAGGTGGAACTGCTCGGGACGCCGCACCGCGGCGTACGTCGCGTCCTTCGCCTTACGGGTACCGAAACCGTCGACGTGCTGCACCATCGCCAGCCCTCGCCGGGGGAGGATCCGCTCGACGTCGGGCAGCATGCGCAGCCGGAACTGGTGCAGCAGGAACAGCTTCTCCGGCAGCTGCTTCTCCCGGACGATGTCCGCCACGTACGCCGAGGCCTCGTTGACCTCGGCAGCCGACACCTGCCCGACGACCTTGCCCGGCACCTCGTCGTAGGCCACCCGCCACTCCGGGTCGAGCGCGATGCCGACGTTCGGGTGCTCCAGCGCCCACCGGTAGGGCCGGATCGCGTCCGGGAAGCTCAGCCTGCCCGGCTGGATATCGAGGATGACCAGCGCTTTTGCCCGCTCGGCCGCCTCGATGTACTGCCGGATCACCGCGGGCTTGATGCTGTGGCTATAGATGCCCCGCGGTCCGGGCTTCCGGTCGGCGATGCGGACGATCAGCTCGAACGCGATCTGTACCGGGCGCTCCGGGGTGGCGAACGGCGCGGCGGCGGCACGGAGGCGGGGGACGATCGCGTCCGGTGGCTCCTCGCCGAGTACGCCCAGCGTGCCGCCGCCGATGCTGCCGTAGTACGCGACGACGCGGTAACGAGGAAAGATCGTCCGGCCGCCGAGCGGGAGTTCGGGCCGGGGTTTCGGCACGGGTTCCTGCGAGGCGGGAGCGGCGGCCTGCGGTGTGGAGCTCGCACCGGTGCCGTCGTTCTCCGCCGCGTGGCTGCAGCCGGACGGGGTGAGCGTCAGAACGAGGGCCATGACGAGGACCCTGATCCTCCGGTTCATGCGTTCACCTAACCCGACGCAACGGTCGTTTGCGGGTATTACCCAGCCGGGCTCGCTCGGTCAGCCGACGTAGTCCGCGAGGTGCTGGCCGGTGAGCGTCGACCGGTCGGCGACCAGATCGGCGGGCGTGCCCTCGAACACGATCCGGCCACCGTCGTGACCGGCGCCGGGGCCGAGGTCGATGATCCAGTCCGCGTGCGCCATGACCGCCTGGTGGTGCTCGATCACGATGACCGACTTACCGGAATCGACGAGCCGGTCGAGCAGCGCGAGCAACTGCTCGACGTCGGCGAGGTGCAGACCGGTGGTCGGCTCGTCGAGGACGAGGATGCCGCCCTTGTCGGCCATGTGGGTGGCCAGCTTCAGTCGCTGCCGTTCGCCGCCGGACAGCGTGGTGAGCGGCTGGCCGAGGCTGAGGTAACCGAGGCCGACGTCGGCGAGCCGGCTGAGGATCGCGTGCGCGGCCGGGATCCGGGCCTCACCGTCGCCGAAGAACTCCACCGCCTCGGCCACCGGCATCGCGAGCACCTCGCTGATGTCGCGGCCCCCGAGGTGATAGGTCAGGACGTCGGCCTGGAAGCGCTTGCCCTCGCACTCGTCGCAGACCGTCTCGACGCCCGCCATGATTCCCAGGTCGGTGTAGATGACGCCGGCGCCGTTGCAGACCGGGCAGGCGCCCTCGGAGTTGGCGCTGAACAGCGCCGGCTTCACCCCGTTGGCCTTCGCGAACGCCTTGCGGATCGGCTCGAGCAGCCCGGTGTACGTCGCCGGGTTACTCCGGCGCGAGCCGCGGATCGGCGCCTGGTCGACCGACACGACGCCCTCCCGCCGGGACACCGAGCCGTGGATCAGCGAGCTCTTGCCGGAGCCCGCGACACCGGTGACGACCACCAGCACGCCGAGCGGCACGTCGACGTCGACGTCCTGCAGGTTGTGGGTATCGGCGCCGCGGATCTCCAGCGCGCCGGACTGCGTGCGAACCTCCGACTTCAGCTTCGCCCGGTCGTCGAAATGGCGGCCGGTCAGCGTGTCGCTGGCCCGCAACCCCTCGACCGTGCCTTCGAAGCAGACCGTGCCACCCGCCGTACCCGCGCCAGGCCCCAGGTCGACGACGTGGTCGGCGATCTCGATCGCCTCCGGCTTGTGCTCGACGACCAGCACGGTGTTGCCCTTGTCGCGCAGCTGGCGCAGCAGGTCGTTCATCCGCTGGATGTCGTGCGGGTGCAGCCCGACGGTCGGCTCGTCGAAGACGTACGTGACGTCGGTGAGCGAGGAACCGAGGTGACGGATCATCTTGACGCGCTGCGACTCACCACCGGACAGCGTGCCCGCCGGGCGGTCGAGCGAGAGGTAACCGAGGCCGATCTCCACGAACGAGTCGAGCGTGTGGCTGAGCGCGCCGAGCAGCGGCGCCACCGACGGCTCGTCGAGTCCGCGAACCCAGTCGGCCAGGTCGTTGATCTGCATCGCGCAGGCGTCGGCGATGTTGACGCCGTGGATCTTCGACGACCGCGCCAACTCGGTCAGCCGCGTACCACCGCACTCCGGACAGACCGCGAACGTCACCGCCCGCTCCACGAACGCGCGGATGTGCGGCTGCATCGCGTCGACGTCCTTGGACAGGAACGACTTCTGGATCGTCGGGATCAACCCGGAGTACGTCAGGTTGATGCCGTCGACCTTGATCTTGGTCGGCTCCTTGTGGAGCAGGTCGTTCAGCTCCCGCTTGGTGTACTTCTTGATCGGCTTGTCCGGGTCGAAGTAGCCGCAGCCGCGGAAGATCCGGCCGTACCAGCCCTCCATGCTGTAGCCGGGGATCGTCAGCGCGCCCTCGTTCAGCGACTTGCTGTCGTCGTAGAGCGCGGTCAGGTCGATGTCCGACACCGAGCCCCGGCCCTCGCAGCGCAGGCACATCCCGCCGGTGATGTTGAAGGAGCGTCGCTCCTTCACCGTGCGCCCAGCCTTCTCGACGCTGACCGCGCCGGCTCCGCTGATCGACGCGACGTTGAACGAGTAGGCCTTCGGCGAGCCGATGTGTGGTTGCCCGAGCCGGCTGAACAGGATGCGCAGCATCGCGTTGGCGTCGGTCGCGGTGCCGACCGTGGAGCGCGGGTCGGACCCCATCCGCTGCTGGTCGACGATGATCGCGGTGGTCAGCCCGTCGAGGACGTCGACCTCGGGGCGAGCCAGCGTGGGCATGAACCCCTGCACGAACGCGCTGTACGTCTCGTTGATCATCCGCTGGGACTCCGCAGCGATCGTGTCGAACACCAGCGAGCTCTTACCCGAGCCGGAGACCCCGGTGAAAACCGTCAGGCGGCGCTTCGGGATCTCGATGCTGACGTCCTTGAGGTTGTTCACGCGTGCGCCCTGGACCCGGATCAGGTCGTGCCTGTCGGCAGCGTGCGTCATTCACAGCTCCTGGATGCGGATGAGATTGCCTGCGGGGTCGCGCACCGCGCAATCGCGGACGCCGTACGGTTGGTCGGTCGGCTCCTGCACGATTTCGGCGTCGCCGGCCTCGAGCCGCGCGAACATGTCGTCGAGGTCGCTGGTGGCCAGCACGATGCCGGCGAAGGTGCCCTTGGCCATCATCTCGGCGATCATGCGGCGTTCGTCCTCGGTGATGCCGGGGTCGCCCGCCGGTGGCTGCAGGACGATCGACGTGCCGGGCTGCCCGGCGGGGCCGACCGTGATCCAGCGCATCCCCTCGTAGCCGACGTCGTTGCGGACTTCGAAGCCGAGGAGGTCACGGTAGAAGGCCAGGATGGCGTCCGGATCGTCGTGCGGGAGAAAGCTCGCGTGAATGGTGACGTCCATGGGCGTCACGCTAGGTGCGGCTCGGGCGCCGACGCTTCTCGATTCCTGATCGGTCTGGTCACCTGCTTCTCGACGCAAGCCGGGATCCCCGCCGTCTTTCCGATCGCCTCACGTCGGTAGACGCTGGGCGGCACGCCGACCAGTTCGGTGAAGCGAGTACTGAACGTGCCCAGCGACGAGCAGCCGACCGCGAAGCAAACGTCGGTGACGCTGAGGTCGCCGCGGCGCAGCAGGGCCATGGCCCGCTCGATGCGGCGTGTCATGAGATAACCGTACGGCGACTCGCCGAACGCCCGCTTGAACTCGCGGCTCAGATGCCCCGCCGACATGTGCGCACCCCTGGCCAGCGCTTCGACGTCCAGCGGCTGCGCGTACTCCCGGTCGATCCGGTCGCGGACCCTGCGCAGGCGGACCAGGTCGCGGAGGTGCTGTGTGGTCACCTCCGGAATCGTGCCATGCCAAGGGTGCGCCGTCAGGGTTTGTTCGCCAGGGGAGAGCCGGTGGATAGCGCGAGCGCGTTGCCAGCAGCCGCTAGGGTCGACGCCGTCGGCGACGTCGGGAGGACGGTTGCTCGAGCAATGGCAGGCGCGCGATCTTCTGCGGATGCCCAAAATCTACAGCCGTGACGCCCTCGTAGATCTCAGCGCCGGGGTGGATGATGACCTTGCCATCGAGAGCGAGGACGGGGCTGAGTTCTTCTTGTTGGACGTCTGGCGATCGCGACGGAGCTCCCGCAAAGCGCGGTTCCAGCTCCGCTACCGCCGTGGCATCGTCCTTGCTCGCCTCTGCACGTCGATTCCGCACACCAATCCCGACGGCGAGCATATCGGTGCGCCACACCTGCACTTGTTTCGAGAGGGATACGAAGCCAAGTGGGCGGAAGGGCTAGCTCCATTCCCCACCCATCGGGCGGCCCTCGAAGATTTCTGTAAGCGAATAAACTTGCCGACGCCGGACATCCAGGGAGGGGTTGTATGAACGCCGATGCAACTCTTCTGGTTAATTCTTACCTCTCCTGGATTCAACGCACGGTGACGGCAGAGGCCTTGAATTCGACAACGGCGGAGTTGACGACGCCGTTCCTGGATCGCCACAACGATCATCTTCAGATCTACTCCGAGAAGCTGACCAGCGACCTCTACCTACTCACGGACGACGGCTACATACTCGCTGAGCTGAAGTCATCCGGTGTGGAGAGCCGAGGTCGGCGTCGGGAGGAGCTCTTCGCGAGGTTGCTCGCTGGGCACGGGGTCCGCTTGGTCGGCGATGAACTGCAGGTCGAAGCTTCGGCCCACGAATTGGGCCAGAAGGCGCACAGTCTCCTGCAGGCAATGCTGGGCCTGGACGACATGTTCGTCTTGGCGCAGCCGCGGTCCGAGCCGGTCTTCACGGACACGGTGGCGAAGTTCCTCGATGCCCACGATATCCGGTATACCGCGCAGGTTAAGTTCTCCGGTCGCAGTGGGCTGGATCATCTGGTCGACTTCGTCATTCCCAAATCTCGATCGGCGCCCGAGCGCGTATTGCAAGTGGTCAATCATCCACGTCGGGACAGGGTAGAGAATCTCATTTTTTTGGCGACTGACACGCGGGCTGCCCGGGGTATGGCGATCAACTATCATGTCTTGCTGAATGATGCGCGCCAGGAGATATCCCCGGATATGATCAGCGCATTCCATGCCTACGACGTGAGCGCCGAGCCGTGGTCGCGCCGCGAGGAGATCGCTGAAGCGCTGGCGGCGTGACTGAGCGCCGTCAGGGTTTGTTCGCCAGGTCCAACAGGTCCACGAGCTGCTGCGCGTTCGTCTGCGCGTAGTCCGAGTAGCAGTTGTTCATCAGGACGTGGGTCTCCTTGGCGGGCAGCTCCCGAATCTTCGGTGCCCACTCCGCCATCTCCTCCGGCGAGTAGAGGTACCCGAACTTCTCGTGGATGTCCTTGCTCGTCCACTTGTCGCTGTGCCCGTGGAACCGCACGACCGCCAGGTCGCTGGTCGCCGTCACGATCGGAGGCACCGAGCTCGCATGCCCCTGCGGCATGTCGACCACCACGTACGGCACCTGGTAGTCGGTGAGGAACGACAGCGTCGATTCCTGGTTCTCCTCGGACAGCCAGGTCTTGTTCCGGAACTCGACGCAGATCCGGTCCTGCCCGCAGCGCTCCTTGACCTGGAGGATGTACTCCCGGTTGCGCCGCCCGATCGGGAACCACTGCGGGAACTGGAACAGCAGCGCCCCGAGCTTGCCCGCCGCGCGCAACGGCTCCAGCGCGGACAGGAACCGCTCCCAGACCTCGTCCACCACTGCGGCGTCCAGGTCGTGGAGGTAGACGTTTTTCTTCTCGCCGGCCTCACCGAGCTTGTCGCGCAGGTCCTTGTAGAGCGAACCGGGGCGGGTGGGGTGCTGGGTCAGCAGCGCGAACGCCTTGATGTTGAACGTGAAGTCGTCCGGTGTGCGCTCAGCCCAGAGCGCCGCGGTGTTCTCCGCGGGCGGCGAGTAGTAGGTCGAGTCGACCTCGACGATGTCGAACCGCCCGGCGTAGTACGCGAGGCGCTCCTGAGCGGATTCCACGCCGTCGGGATACCAACCGGACGCGATGAGCGTGCGATCCGTCCACGAAGCCGTTCCGACCCGGATGCGTCCCATGTCGGCCCGATGCCCGGTGAGCGGGGGCGGGAAACCGGCTCAGCGGCGAGCGAACTCCCGGCCGGTGTGTTCGATCACGGCGTCCGGGCCGGGAAAGATCAGGCCCTGGTGACCGTCGTTGAAGGCGACGAGGTAGGGCGGCTGGCCTTCCGACCCGCGCACCTCCAGGACCTCGCCCCAGAGGTCCGGCACCCCGACCGTGTGGCCGTGGACGTGGACCCGGTCACCGATGGCAGCCTGCATCGTTTCGCACCTCCGCTGGGGCCCTTGCCGGACGCTCGGCCACGTCCCACTCTTCTCCTGCGCCCCGCAGTGGGGAAGAGTAGCGATGTCAACTGTTCGTGAACTCTTGAGGTCCGCGTCACAGAGCGATCTGTTAATAGTTGCACTCAAAGTAATCACCCGATCGCTCCGGGCAACTATACGCTCCTCAGCGAGGCTGTCTACGAGAAAGATCGCGAAAGACGTGAGTGACCTCCCTACTCATGCCGCGCTCACGAGCAGCTGAAACCATCGGTGTAGGAGCAGCCCGATGGGGCTGGCACTCGGCTTGACGGAGTGCCAACAACTGCTAGGGTTCGCTTTAGCACTCGACCATCGAGTGTGCCAATTCGTGCACGAGGGCGTCTTGTTCCCCGCGACGGCGAGCCGCTCCGTGAAGCACCGGTGGATTGCAACGGTTTGCACCCCACGAAGGGGGAGGACAACGACGTGACGACCGCTACCAAGGTCACCATCAAGCCGCTCGAGGACCGCATCCTGGTCCAGGCGAACGAGGCCGAGACGACGACTGCTTCCGGCATCGTCATCCCGGACACCGCCAAGGAGAAGCCCCAGGAGGGCACCGTCCTCGCGGTCGGCCCCGGCCGGGTGGACGACAAGGGCACTCGGGTGCCGGTCGACGTGAAGGTCGGCGACACCGTCATCTACTCGAAGTACGGCGGCACCGAGGTCAAGTACGCCGGCGAGGAGTACCTGCTGCTCTCGGCCCGCGACGTTCTCGCCGTCGTCGAGAAGTAAGCCTTGTCTTGATGCGTACGCCCCGGTGGCGGCGGCCGAGCTCTCGGCCGCACGCCACCGGGGCGTACGTGTCTCTACCACTTAGATAGGGAATGCGCTCAGATGGCGAAGATTCTTAGCTTTTCCGATGACGCCCGGAAGGGCCTCGAGCGCGGTGTCGACGCGCTCGCTGACGTCGTCAAGATCACGCTCGGCCCCAAGGGCCGCAACGTGGTCCTCGACAAGAAGTTCGGCAGCCCGACGATCACGAACGACGGCGTCACGATCGCCCGTGAGGTCGAGCTGACCGACCCGTACGAGAACCTTGGCGCCCAGCTCGCCAAGGAGGTCGCCACCAAGACGAACGACGTCGCTGGTGACGGCACCACCACCGCGACCGTGCTGGCGCAGGCGCTGGTCCGCGAGGGCCTGCGCAACGTCGCTGCCGGCGCGAACCCGATCGCGGTCCGCCGGGGCATCCAGGCCGCGGTCGAGGCCGTCGACAAGGCGCTGCTGGAGAAGGCCATCCCGGTCGAGTCCAAGCAGTCGATCGCGCACGTCGCGACGATCTCGGCCCAGGACGCCACGATCGGCAACCTGATCGCCGAGGCGATGGACGTCGTGGGCACCGACGGCGTCATCACCGTCGAGGAGTCCTCGGCGATGGAGACCGAGCTCGAGGTCACCGAGGGTCTGCAGCTCGACAAGGGCTACATCTCGCCGTACTTCGCGACCGACGCCGAGAGCCTCGAGGCGGTTCTCGAGGATGCCCGCATCCTCGTCACCACCGAGAAGATCTCGTCGATCGCCGACCTGCTCCCGCTGCTGGAGAAGGTCGTCGAGTCGAAGAAGCCGCTGCTGATCATCGCCGAGGACGTCGACGGCGAGGCGCTGTCGACCCTGGTCGTCAACTCGATCCGTAAGACCTTCACGGTCGTCGCGGTCAAGGCGCCCGGCTTCGGCGACCGCCGCAAGGCCATGCTCGGCGACATCGCGACGCTCACCGGCGCGCAGGTCATCGCCCCCGAGGTCGGCCTCAAGCTCGACCAGGTCGGCCTGGACTCGCTGGGCACCGCCCGTCGGATCACGGTCACCAAGGACACCACCACGATCGTCGACGGTGGCGGCTCCGCGGAGGACCTGGCCGGTCGCATCGCCCAGATCAAGAACGAGATCGAGGCCAGCGACTCCGACTGGGACCGCGAGAAGCTCCAGGAGCGCCTCGCGAAGCTCTCCGGCGGCATCAGCGTGATCCGCGTGGGCGCGGCCACCGAGGTCGAGCTCAAGGAGAAGAAGCACCGCATCGAGGACGCCATCTCGGCGACCAAGGCGGCCGTGGAAGAGGGCATCGTCGCCGGTGGCGGCACCGCTCTCGTGCACGCCGCGCCGTCGCTCGACGGTGACCTCGGCCTCACCGGTGACGAGGCGACCGGCGTCAAGATCGTCCGGGCGTCGCTCTCCTACCCGCTGCGCAACATCGCCGAGAACGCCGGCCTTGAGGGCGGCGTCGTGGTCTCGAAGGTCGCCGAGCTGCCCGTCGGCTCCGGCCTCAACGCGGCCACCGGCGAGTACGGCGACCTGGTCGCCCAGGGCGTCGTCGACCCGGTGAAGGTGACGCGCAACGCGCTCGCCAACGCCGCGTCGATCGCGGGTCTGCTGCTCACGACCGAGAGCCTGGTCGTCGAGAAGCCGGCCGAGGAGGAGGGCGCGGGTCACTCGCACAGCCACGGTGGCCACGGCCACTCGCACAGCCACGGCCCGGGCTTCTGATCCGTCGTCGTACGTCTAAAGGCCGGTGGGGCTTCTGCCCTACCGGCCTTTGTCTACGCCGCTCGGCGAACCACCGCAGGCGAGGGGTTTATGCCGGGTTACCGCGCCGGCCGCCCGCCGAGTGCCCACGCCTGGGGTGCCCGTGCCTGGTGCTCCGAGGAACCTGGCCACATTTCGACGTATCACCGGCGCGGGACCGGTCGCTGAGTGGCCAATAATCTGCTCGGCGCTCAGACGGCGCGCGCCATCTCCGGGGTGGCGTCCTCCAGCGGCGGCTGCAGGGCGTCGCCGCGTCCGGTGCCGAGCAGTTGCGTGCGCTCCGCCTCGCTCAGCCCGCCCCAGACCCCGTACGGTTCCCGCACCGCCAGCGCGTGCTCCCGGCACGGCTCGACCACCGGGCAAGACGCGCAGATCGCCTTCGCCGCCGACTCCCGCCGCGCCCGCGACGGACCGCGCTCGTTGTCGGGGTGGAAGAAGAGCGCGCTGTCCAGCCCGCGGCACGAGCCCTCGAGCTGCCAGTCCCACAGTTCGGTGGTGGGTCCGGGTAGGCGACGGACGTCAGCCATGGGGTCCTCCAGATGCAAGTGCGCTGGTCGACGAGTCGGGGGCCGCGAACCGCTCCGCCGGGAACGCGGGACGATTCAGCTAATGCCCCTGGTGAGCGGCGGGAAACGCTCCAGGCTCATCTTTTGCATCGATCCTGCGTCGAAAGGACCGTCCGTGGCACGGGGCTGCGTCGATTTGGGTTTGTGCGGCGAGGCCGCGCGGGTGTTCTTCCACGAGTCACCCGCGGCGGCGCTGGCGATGTTGCCCCGGCAGAGCACGGAGCCCGGGACGGCCTGGATGCTCGGCGCCGTGCTCGGGGCGCAGGGCCGGTACGCGCTCGCGGCGGCGGCACTGCGTCCGCTGGCCGAGTCCGGGTCGGCAGCGGTTGCCAATCGCACCACGCCCCCGGGGGAAGATGGCCTCGCCTACGCGTCCCTGGCCTGGTCGACGCTCGCCAGCCACCAGCGCCAACTGGGCCGCCACACCGAGGCCCTCCACTGCGACCACCAGGCCGCAGCCCTCCTGCCCGCCCTCAGAACCCCGGCCGCCGCCACGGCCCCGGCCACCGCCACGGCCCCGGCTGCCCCCACGACCCCGGCTGTCCCCACGGCCCCGGCCGCCGCCACGGCCCCGGCCGCTACGGCGGAGGGGGCGGCGTTCGACGCGCGGTTTGACGCAGAGCTGGGGCTGGCCGCTGACGCCGTCGGCCTGGGCCGGGCCGACCAGGCCGCCGAGCGACTCGCCGGCGTCGACGCGCTGCTGGCCTCCCACCCGGCGCAGGTGGGCTGGCGCCACCGAGTGCGGCGCGGGTGGGTGCGTACCGAGATCGCGCTGCTGACGGGCGATGCCGCTGCCGCGGTGGTCATCGCCGAAGAGTCGCTGGCCGAAGCGATCGCCGCGAACGCGCCCCGCCACGTCGCGAAGTGCACGCTCTTCCTCGGCGCGTCCCAGTACGTCCGCGACCGAGCCACCCCACCCCGCGGTGCCCCCGAGCGCGGTGCCCCCGAGCGCGGTGCCCCCGAGCGCGGTGCCCCCGACGGCGTTGCTTCCGAGCGCGCCTCCGCTCGCGGCGCCTCGGACGGCGGCGGGCCTGCCGGGGTGACGTTGGCGCTGGCGGCGGCGCGTGCGTCCGCGGTCGGTGCACTGCCGCTGCTCTGGGTGGCGGAGTCGCTGCGCGCCGAAGTCGCCGACGGCATCGGCGACAGGGCCGCCGCGGCCGAGCACCGTGCCGCGGCGGCGGCGGCCGTTCGAGCGGTCGGCGACGGCTTGAGCCCCGACGAGCGCGAAGCCTGGCTCGCCCGTCCGGACTTCGCCGCTCTCCTCCGATGATCCCGACGCGGCGAGCGTCGGAAGCGGATCGGTCCAGCTCTGGCAGGACTGATCCGCGTTTCATCCCGGGGCCGGACCGATCCCACGCCACCTGAGGGGGTTTTTGCGGTCCTCATGCGCCTGCGGCCAGCGATAACCCCACAGATCGCGGGCTGCAACCCTGCGATCCTCGGCCGGATGGCGGATTGGCGCCTTCGGCAATTTTGGGTGAAATACCGAGCAGGGTGATTTCCGGACTGTCCGAAGTGTCAAGTCGAGATTACTCAGTGTGTCTGCCCAACCCGCAGTCACGCTCCGCGATCCCGTGGTGAGTGGAGTGTCCCCATCCTTACGGAGTAGTTGAGAATTTGAGCTGTCCCCCTCTGACCTGCGGATTGACGACCCAATCCGGGCCAGCCGACCTCGTCCGTCCGGGGGATGGGTTTCGGCCGTGCGGACAGGTGCCGCCCGCGGGTACGACTGGCAGGCTACGGTCAGGAACCGTGGCCAGGCTCAGACGTCAGCCTTGCGCGTGGACGATCAGCGGGTGTGAGCGCGGCAGCGGATGCGGGTGCAGTCCTCCGACAGGGCGGCGATGACCGGGGAGCGGGTCGAGCGCGAATTGGACGTGCTGGCGTCCCGGGCGGCACAGTCCGACGCGGAGGCCACCGCCGAGCTGCTCCGGCAAGTGCAGCCGATGGTGGTGCGCTACTGCCGGGCGCGTCTGGGCCGAGCGGGCGGCGGTACCTATACGACGGCGGACGACGTAGCGCAGGAGGTGTGTCTCGCGGTGTTGCACGCACTGCCTCGCTATCGCGACCAGGGACGCCCTTTCACGGCGTTCCTGTTCCGCATCGCGGCGAACAAGGTCACCGACGCGCACCGGGTCGCCGCCCGGGAGCTCGGCGTTCCAGTGCAGACAATCCCCGAGACCCCCGCGCCCGGCGGCGGCCCGGAAGGGCATGCGATCGACGCCGACGCGTCGCGCCGCATGCGTGACCTGCTCGACACGCTGCCGGCCGCGCATCGGGACGTGCTGCTGCTCCGCATCGCGGTGGGGCTGAGCGCGGAGGAGACCGGCCGGGCACTCGGGATGAGCGCCGGATCCGTGCGGGTGACCCAGCACCGTGCGCTCAACCGCCTGCGCCGCACCCTCGACCCGGTCCGGGAGACGGCGTGAGCGAATCCCGCGGGCCATCGACGCACGACGTACCCGACCACGAGGGGTTTGCCGACCCCGAATCCGAGGCCGGTGTGGACGCAATCCTGCACGACGACGCCCTTCTCGACGCCCTCGGCCGCGGTGAGCTGCCTGCCAGCTACCGGGACGACGTGGCGGCGCGGCTGCTCACCGGGTGGCGCGAGGACCTGGACGACGGCTTGTTGTCGCCGGCGCCGATGCTGCTGGCCACGGTTGACACCGAGTCGACGCCGCAGGACGACACCGAGGTGCTCTCGCTCTTCCGGGACGACACGACGCCGCTCCCGGTCTTCACCGACCCCGACCGGATCGACGAGTCCGTGCGCTCGGCGTTCGTCGCAGCCGGGTACGCGCGTCCGGCCGGGGAGTACCCGACCGAGCCGACCCCGCAGCTCCCCCCGTCGTTCGACGAGGCGCCGCCGCCGTCCGAGCCGGCCGATCGGCGGTCCCGCCGCCGAAGGCTCGACCGGGTCGTCGTGGCGGTGGCCGCGACCGCCGCCATCGTGGCGGCCGGTTCCGCGGGCAGCGTGGCTGCGGCCGCGACCGCGCACCCCGGTGACCGGCTCTGGCCGATCAGCCGGGTGATCTACGCGGAGCGTGCTCGTTCGATCGTGGCCAGCGAAGAGGGGCACGCCTCGCTGGAGAAAGCGCGTGAAGCGATTCGGCGCGGCGACCCCGTCGCTGCCCGTCGCTACCTCGAAGAGGCTCAGGAGAAGCTCGACACGCAGGTCCGCGAGGGTTCGGACGAGGCCGACGAGCTGGCGCAGGAACTGCAGATCACCGCCACGCTGCCGGAGTTCCGGTCGCCGTACGGCGATCCGCGCCGGGCCGGCGCCGACCCGTCGACGAGTGGTGGGGCCACTACCGGGCCGTCCCCGCGTTCCCGCTGGGAGCGCAACGGCGATCCGCGGCGCGGCCCCGGCTCGACGTCGACCACCCCGTCGCCAGGGTCCACCCCGTCGACGGCGCCGCGGCCGACCGATCCTGCCCCGACGACCGAGGCGCCGACGCAAGGTCCGACCGAGCCCGGGCCCACGCCGTCCGAGCCCGGCAACACGCCGGACCCGCAGCCGACCGAGACGATCTCGAACGGCGGATCGTCCGACGGGCAGTCCGGCGATCAGGTCACCGGCGCCGACGCCGGATCGACCGCGGAGTAGGCGTTAACCCGCGGCGTTCACGGCCGCGCGGGAAAGTCAGGCGCCCGGCTCGTCCGCGTCCTCGACGGCGTCCTGCATGCCGTCGGCGTACCCGCGGGCGTACTCCCAGGTGACGTACTCACTGGGGTCGGGGTCGAAGGCCGGCTCGTGCACGCGGGTGCGGCCGGCGACGAGCAGGTGGCGCAGGTTGGCCCGGAGCAGGTCCCAGGCGAAGTAGTGCGGGACCCGGCAGTCCTCGCAGTCGACGACCAGCCCGCGGATGTCACGCGCGGTCAGCAGCGCCTCGTAGACGTCCAGGTCGGCCAGGTCGTCGAGGACGTCCTGTCGTTCCTCCGCGGTGAGCGGCTGCACACCGCGGCCCGGCCCGTCGTCTTCGAGAGCTGACGTCGGGTCGGTCGGGTCACCCGCGAACGGGTCTAGCGGTTCGTCCTGCACGCTCCCACCGTAGCCCGACGTGCTTCGCTGCGCCTTCCCCCTTGACACGACGCTGGGAGGGGTTTCGAATCAGCTGCCGCTGAAACTAACAGCGTGTGCTGGCGCCGTTACCGGGTACCGTACCGTGGCGCGAATCGTCACCGAGCCGGTGGCCCGCTGCGGGTAGTACAGCCGGGACGCCCCGGTGATCTGGAGTTCGAGCGTTCCGCTGCTCCAGGCCACCGCACCGAGCGGCACCGACACCGTGTGCTGCTTGCCGTCCAGCACCACCGGCACCGCGGTCGCGAAGTTCCCGGCGACGACGTTACGGCTGACGTCGACGACCTGGGCGAAGAGCGACGTCCGGGGTGCGTCGCCGGTGCCGCGGTAGGTGAGCGTCAACGTCGGCGCACCCACCACCTGGCGACCCGGTGCCTTCGGGCCGGCGATCCGCACCGCGTTGGTGGCCGGCTGGGCGGCGATGTCGGTGCCCGAGGTGTCGGCCGGGCTGAACGCGAGCGTCCCGGAGCCGGTCGTGCTCGTCCGGCGGGTACCGGCGAGCGGATAGGCGCGCGCACCCCGCCAGACCCCGGCGTCGTCCACGTACTCGAAGCCCGGGCCGGTGCTGACCGAGCGGGACCGCTTCAGCCAGCGGTCGAACCAGGCCACGGTCAGCGCGTCCACGTGGCCGCCCTGACCGGGAGGCGTGTTGCAGACGCCGTGCCCGCCGCAGAACCAGACCATCTTCACCGGCGTCCCGCGCTTCCGCAGGGCCTGGTAGTTCGCGATGCCCTCGCTGAGCGGGAACAGCGTGTCGACCGTGCCCTGGAGGATCATCGTCGGCACCCGGACCTGGCTGATCAGCCGTCCCGCCGGTCCGTGGTCGCGCCACCAGGCTTCCAGGGCGGCGTCCGGAAGCCCTCCGGTCGCGGCCAGGCCGCACGTCGTCTGCACCTGCTCGACCACCCGGTTGGTGCCCGCGGAACCGAACCGGCAGAGCAGGTTGCCCCAGCCGGTCTTCGGCGTCCGGTTCGGGTAGAGGCTGTTGACCAGCGAGTTCCAGGCGATCTCCGGGACGATCGCGTCCACGCGGCGATCGAGCGCCGCGGTGACGAACTGGATGCCGCCGCCGTAGCTACCGCCCGCCATGCCGACCCGGGGGTCGCCGCGGCGGTCCAGCTGCGCCTCGGGCTGCCCGGCGAGCCAGGACAGCAGCCGCTGCATGTCCCGTCCCTCGTAGCGATACAGGTCCACCGACGCGGCGCCGCCAGAGCGTCCGAAGCCGCGTGGATCCCAGGTCACGACGTTGTAGCCGTGCTGCCGTAACCCGGCCACCGCCGGAGCGTCCGGATTGCTCTCGCCGGGCTGACCCCAGCCCGGGCCCACCAGGACCGTCGGGGCCTTCTTCCCGGCCGTCAGGCCGGCGGCGGGGAAGAAGTGGGTGACGATCGGCGTGCCGTCGAACGACGTGACCTGCACCGTGCGCACGGCCGGAGCGGGAGCGGCCACCGCGGTGCCTGCGGAGCCGAGGGCCAGCACGAGGGTGAGGAAAGCGACGATCAACCGTTGAGGGGTCACGGGGGTGAGATCTACCACTCACCGAGCGCTGTGTACTGGCGAGTAGGAGATCGCATCCACCGCACCGATTCAGCTCGTCTCGGGAGTTTTCGCAGGTCCCAGCAGTCACACCGGGCGACGGACGGCGCGACCCGGCTCACGCGTCGTGACGGCTACGATGAGGCATGCTGCCTGAGGTCACCTCGCTGAACCCGATCCCGGAAACGTTTGCCGCTCCCGACTCGCTGGCGGAGTTGTTCGCCCCGACCGCGCTCACGTTCGACGATGTGCTGTTGCTACCGGGCGAGTCGGACATGATGCCCAGCGAGGTCGACACCAGCACCAGGCTCACCCGTGAGATCAGCGTGCGGATCCCGCTGCTCTCCAGCGCGATGGACACGGTCACCGAGGCGCGGATGGCGATCGCGATGGCACGCCAGGGCGGCGTCGGCGTTCTGCACCGCAACGTCTCGATCGACGACCAGACGCAGCAGGTCGACATGGTCAAGCGGTCCGAGTCCGGCATGGTCTCCAACCCGATGACCTGCTCCCCGGACGACACGCTGGCCGACGTCGACCGGGCCTGCGGCCGGTACCGCATCTCCGGTCTGCCGGTCGTCGACGCGGACGGTGTGCTGGTCGGCATCGTCACCAACCGTGACATGCGGTTCGAGACCGACCCGGCGCGGCGCGTCCGCGAGGTGATGACGCCGATGCCGCTGATCACCGCCCCGGTCGGAGTCGACCCGGATGAGGCGCTGCGGCTGCTGCGCGCCAACAAGGTGGAGAAGCTGCCGCTGGTCGACCTCGAGAACCGGCTCTGCGGCCTGATCACCCACAAGGACTTCGTCAAGAAGGACCAGTACCCGCTGTCCACCAAGGACGCGGACGGCCGGCTGGTGGTGGCCGCGGCGGTCGGCGTCGGGGAGGACGCCTACAAGCGCGCCCGTTCGCTGGTCGACGCCGGCTGCGACATCATCGTCGTCGACACCGCACACGGGCACAACCGAGCGGTCGGCGACATGATCCGCCGGGTCAAGGCGGACACGGCGGCCCAGGTCATCGGCGGCAACGTGGCGACCAAGGACGGCGCGCAGGCGCTGATCGACGCCGGTGCCGACGCGATCAAGGTCGGCGTGGGCCCGGGCTCGATCTGTACGACTCGGGTCGTGGCCGGTGTCGGTGTCCCGCAGGTCACCGCGATCTTCGAGGCGGCTCGTGCCGCCAGGGCCGCGGGCGTGCCGGTGATCGGCGACGGCGGCCTGCAGTACTCCGGCGACATCGCCAAGGCGCTGGTGGCCGGCGCCGACACGGTGATGCTCGGCTCGCTGCTGGCCGGCGTCGAGGAGAGCCCCGGCGAGCTGCAGTTCATCAACGGCAAGCAGTTCAAGACCTATCGCGGGATGGGCTCGCTCGGCGCGATGCAGAGCCGCGGCAGGCAGCAGCAGTCGTACTCCAAGGACCGGTACTTCCAGGACGACGTCGTCTCCGACGACAAGCTCGTTCCGGAAGGCATCGAGGGCCAGGTGCCCTACCGCGGGCCGCTCTCCGCGGTCGCCCACCAGCTGGTCGGCGGGCTGCGTCAGTCGATGTTCTACGTGGGTGCGCGGACGGTCGCCGACCTGCAGCAGCGTGGCCGGTTCGTCCGGATCACCGCGGCTGGGCTGAAGGAGAGCCACCCGCACGACATCCAGATGACGGTGGAGGCCCCGAACTACGCCTCCCGAAAGAGCTAAATAAGCTTGGAGCTTTGACGGCGCGGCACCGACTAGTTAAGGGGCCTGGAATTGAACATGTCGGTGGAGATCGGGATGGGCAAGAGCGCCCGCCGCGCCTACCACTTGGACGAGGTCGCGATCGTGCCCTCGCGGCGCACCCGTGACGTCAACGACACGTCCCTGGCCTGGCAGATCGACGCGTTCCGCTTCGATCTGCCGCTGGTGGCCACGCCGTCGGACGCGACGATGAGCCCGCAGACCGCGATCGAGGTCGGTCGGCTCGGCGGCCTCGGCATCCTGAACGCCGAGGGCCTCTGGACGCGGTACGACGACCCGACGAAGTTGCTCGAGGAGCTGGCCTCGCTCTCCGACGACTCGCGCCGCACCCGTCGGCTGCAGGAGGCGTACGCCGAGCCGATCAAGCCCGAGCTGATCAGCGACCGGATCCGGATCATGCGCGAGGGTGGCGTCACCACCGCGGTCCGCATCTCGCCCCAGCACACGCTGGAGCTGGCGCTGGAGGCCATCGCGGCAGGCGTCGACCTGCTGGTGATCCAGGGCGCGGTGGTCTCCGCCGAGCACGTGACGACGTCCGGCCCGACGCTGAACCTCAAGCAGTTCATCGCCGACCTCGACGTTCCGGTGATCGTCGGTGGCTGCGCGAACTACCAGACCGCGCTGCACCTGATGCGCACCGGCGCGGCCGGCGTCATCGTGGGTACCGGCGCCGACAAGTGGGCCACCGAGGACGAGGTGCTCGGCATCCGGGTCCCGATGGCGACCGCGATCTCCGATGCCGCCGCGGCCCGCCGCGACTACCTCGACGAGACCGGTGGCCGCTACGTGCACGTCATCGCCGACGGTGAGCTGCAGACGTCCGGCGACATCGCCCGCGCGATCGCCTGCGGCGCCGACGCGGTGATGCTGGGTCAGCCGCTCTCGGTGGCCGCCGAGGCGCCCGCCGGTGGTGCCTGGTGGCACCCGATGGCGTCGCACCCGAAGCTGCCGCGCGGCAGCTACGTCCCGGCGACCTCGGACTGGCCGCTGGGCAGCCTGGAGACGGTGGTCGACGGCCCGGCCGACGACCCGAACGGCTGGCTGAACCTGTTCGGCGGCCTGCGCCGATCGATGGCCAAGACCGGCTACTCCGACGTCAAGGCCTTCCAGAAGGTGGACCTGGTTGTCACCCGCTGATCCGGTAGTCCGTCCCTACGACGACGCCGATCTGGACGCTGTTCGCGACATCTGCGTCCGCACCGGGCACGAGGGTGGCGACGCGCGTCCCCTCTACCCGGATCCGTCGATCTTCCCGACGGCGTTCGCCGACCCGTACGTCGCGTTCGAACCCGAGCTCGCGTACGTGGTCGACGACGGGGAGCGTGCGGTCGGGTACATCGTCGGCACCGCCGACACCGTCGCGTTCGTCAAGCGGTACCGGGGGGAGTGGCTGCCGTCGGTGGCCGACCGCTGGCCGCTCACCGACGGCACGAGCCGTACCGATCACCTCGTCCGGCTGTTGCACGACCCGGAGCGGCTGCTCTGGCCGGAGCTGGAGGTCTACCCCGCGCACCTGCACATCGACCTGCTGCCGGACTACCAGGGGCGTGGGCTCGGCCGGGTGCTGATGAACCGGTTCCTGGGCACGCTGGCCGCTCGGGGCGTCCCGGCGGTGCATCTGGGCATGGTGCCCACGAACTACGCGGCGAGGGCCTTCTACGACCGTCTGGGTTTCGTCCAGCTGGACGTGCCCGACCCGACGACGACCTATCTCGGACGCTCGACCGCCGCGGATTGACGCCGCAGTTAATTGAGCAGAGTCGGTTGACACTGCCATTGGTCAGTGTCACGGTGAGCGCTGTCACGTTACTCGGCAGTAGGGCGGGGCAGTCGTGGGCAACGAAGCCGCTGAACACTTCGACGTCGTCGTCATCGGGTCCGGATTCGGGGGCAGCGTCAGCGCGCTGCGGCTGACCGAGAAGGGCTATCGGGTCGCGGTGCTGGAGGCCGGTCGTCGGTTCACCGACGACCAGCTGCCGAAGACGTCCTGGGACGTCCGGAAGTACCTGTGGGCGCCGAAGCTGGGTTGTTACGGCATCCAGCGGATCACGCTGCTCAAGGACGTCCTGGTGCTCGCCGGTGCGGGCGTCGGCGGTGGGTCGCTGGTCTACGCGAACACGCTCTACGAGCCGCCGCAGGCGTTCTACGACGACCCGCAGTGGCGCCACATCACCGACTGGAAGACCGAGCTGGCGCCGTACTACGACCAGGCCAAGCGGATGCTCGGCGTGCGCACCTACCCGCACACGACCCCGGCCGACCAGGTGATGCAGAAGGTCGCCGCCGAGATGGGGGTCGGCGACTCCTACCACCCGACGCCCGTCGGGGTGTTCTTCGGCGAGCCCGGCGCGGAGGTGGACGACCCGTACTTCGGTGGTGCCGGCCCGCGTCGGTCGGGGTGCACGAACTGCGGTGCCTGCATGACCGGGTGCCGGGTCAACGCCAAGAACACGCTGGTGAAGAACTACCTGTACCTCGCCGAGAGCAACGGCGCGCAGATCTTCGACCGCACGACGGCGACCGCGATCCGCCCGCTCGAGGGCGGCGGGTACGCGGTCGACACGGTCCGCACCGGGTGGGGACGGCGGGTGCGGACGTTCACCGCAGGCCAGGTGGTCGTGGCGGCGAGCGCCCTGGGGACCCAGCGGTTGCTGCACGCGTGCCGCGACTCGGGCCACCTGCCCGGACTGTCGTCGCGGCTCGGACTGCTCGCCCGGACGAACTCCGAAGCGCTGCTCGGCGCGAACCGGCTGAAGGTCGTCGAGGACGATAACTTCGCCGACGGCGTCGCGATCACGTCGTCGTTCCACCCGGACGCCGACACCCACATCGAGCCGGTGCGCTACGGGCGCGGCAGCAACTTCATGGGGATGCTGACCACCGTGCTGCCGCCGCCGGCCGCGCCGGGGCGTCGTCGGTGGCCGGGGTGGCTCAAGGAGATGGGCCGCAACCTCCACAAGGCCCGCCACCTGCTCTGGTTACGCCACTGGTCGGAGCGGACGATCATCCTGCTGGTCATGCAGTCGGTCGACAACTCCCTGACGACGTTCACCAAGAAGACGATGTTCGGCAGGCGGAAGATGACGACCCGCCAGGGCCACGGCGCACCGAACCCCACGTACATCCCGGCGGGCCACGAAGCGACCCGGCGAACCGCCGCCCACATCGGCGGCATGGCGGGCGGGACGCTCGTCGAAGCGTTCGACGTCCCGATGACCGCACACTTCATCGGCGGCTGCGCGATCGGCGACTCACCCGAGACCGGCGTCGTCGACGCGTACCACCGCGTCTACGGATACCCGGGCCTGCACGTGGTGGACGGGGCAGCGCTCTCGGCCAACCTCGGAGTGAACCCGTCGCTGTCGATCACCGCCCAGGCGGAGCGGGCGATGGCGCTGTGGCCGAACAAGGGTGAGGCCGACACCCGCCCGCCCCAGTCCGAGCCGTACCGCCCGCTCGCCCCGGTACCGCCTGTCCGCCCCGCGGTCCCAGACGCCGCCGAAGGTGCGCTGCGGCTCCCGCTGATCCCGGTCGAGGCGCTCACCACACGTCCGGTCGACGTCGCCCCGAGTGCGGCGAGCTCCCAGCCGACCCCCGCCGACGCCGCCCAGGTCACGGCCGAAGAGGTCCCTCCGGCCACGGTCGACCGCTAGGCGTCTGGCCTGACCTGCAGGCCGCTAGGATTCGAGAACATGAGCATTCCGCGGCCGGTTCTTGTTGTTGACTTCGGTGCGCAGTATGCGCAGCTGATCGCCCGCCGGGTCCGGGAAGCGAAGGTTTACTCGGAGATCGTTCCGCACACGATGCCGGTCGAGGAGCTCCTCGCGCGCAAGCCCGCCGCGATCATCCTCTCCGGTGGCCCGTCGAGCGTCTACGCCGACGGCGCCCCCGGCATCGACGCGGAGCTGTTCGATGCGGGTGTCCCAGTCTTCGGCATCTGCTACGGCTTCCAGGCGATGGCCCAGGCCCTCGGCGGCACGGTCGCCCACACCGGCAACCGCGAGTACGGCGGTACGCGGCTCACGGTCCTCGACCCGGGCGTCGTCTTCGCGGGCCTGCCGACCGAGCAGTCCGTCTGGATGAGCCACGGTGACGCGGTCAGCCAGGCCCCGGCCGGCTTCCTCGTCACCGCCGCCACGTCCGGTGCGCCCGTCGCCGCGTTCGAGGACACCGCACGCGGCTTCGCCGGTGTCCAGTTCCACCCCGAGGTGCTGCACACCGCCGAGGGCCAGAAGATGCTGGAGAAGTTCCTCTACGACGTCGCCGGGATCAGCCCCGACTGGACGATGGGCAACGTCATCGCCGACCAGGTGGCCGCGATCCGCGAGCAGGTCGGCGACAAACAGGTGATCTGCGCGCTCTCCGGGGGCGTCGACTCCGCGGTCGCTGCGGCCCTCGTTCACAAGGCCGTCGGTGAGCAGCTGACTTGCGTCTTCGTGGACCACGGCCTGCTGCGGGCCGGCGAGGCCGAGCAGGTCGAGAAGGACTACGTCGCGTCCACCGGAATCAAGCTCAAGGTCGTCGACGCGCAGGAGCAGTTCCTCGGCGCGCTGGCCGGCGTCACCGACCCGGAGCAGAAGCGCAAGATCGTCGGACGCGAGTTCATCCGGACGTTCGAGGCCGCCGAGCGGGAGCTGATCGCCGAGGCTGGCGCGCACGGCGAGACCGTGCAGTTCCTCGTGCAGGGCACGCTCTATCCGGACGTGGTCGAGTCCGGCGGCGGTACCGGCACCGCGAACATCAAGAGCCACCACAACGTCGGCGGCCTCCCCGAGGACCTCCAGTTCCAGCTGATCGAGCCGCTGCGGACCCTGTTCAAGGACGAGGTCCGCCAGGTCGGCCTGGAGCTGGGGCTTCCGGAGGCGATCGTCTGGCGCCAGCCGTTCCCGGGCCCGGGGCTGTCGATCCGGATCATCGGCGAGGTCACCGCCGACCGCCTGGCGCTGCTCCGGCAGGCCGACGCGATCGTGCGCGAGGAGATGTCGGCGGCCGGGCTGGACCGGAGCATCTGGCAGTGTCCGGTGGTCCTGCTGGCCGACGTGCGGAGCGTCGGTGTGCAGGGCGACGGCCGGACGTACGGGCACCCGATCGTGCTCCGTCCGGTCACCAGCGAGGACGCGATGACCGCGGACTGGGCCCGGGTGCCGTTCGAGGTGCTCTCGACGATCTCCACCCGGATCACGAACGAGGTGGCCGACGTCAACCGGGTCGTGCTCGACGTGACGAGCAAGCCGCCGGGCACCATCGAGTGGGAGTAGCGCTTTCTACCCCCGTTCGGGGGTGGGCATGCGCGCTGTGAGCAGTCTCACTCGGATGGCGGCGGTGCGGTACCGTGAGGGGAGCCGCACAGCGGTGAGCAGTCCGAACGTCGGTCACCGTCGGGTGGGCGACGGTCTGAGCGGGGGAGTGGACACGATCTGCACCCGCACGAGGCGTTCGGGGATTGAGCAGCGCCCCGCGGGGTAACCCATACTTCTTGGTCGAACATCTGAACACGCGCGGACGTGTATGCGAATGTACGTCCGCTAGTGATGGACGCGGCGGTAGCGACGCCAGCTGTCCCGTTGATGGCACCGGCGTTGCGGCTGAGCCATTGACGACCAACCCGGCCCAGGCCCAGGAGGATTCGGGGTGCAAGCGAGACCTTGGCGGCGGCGTGCCGACCGCCCCCGTCCGGCTGGCCGTCGGTGGAGTCGTGGACTCCGCCGCGGCGGCACTTTCGCACGACGCGTGCTGGTGAGGCGGCGCGGCGGGCTCGACGCGGGCGCTCCGCCCGGCGTCGACGAAGTGCAGCCGGTCGGGCCGTACACCACGCTCACCTGGCCCGACGGGGAGACCCGGAGAGCCGGTGACCCGGTGCACGGCACCCCGGTCCGGCGGCGTGCCCGCGAGTCCCGGCCGGCCACCCCGGCCGAGCGGCTGGCGAGCGAGGCGCCCCAGTCGGCGCCGCTGCTCACCGGCGAGCACACGATCGCCCGGCGTTGCCAGTTCGCGCTGGTGCAGTCCTGCACGCTCGCCAGCCTGGTGCTGGGCTTGGCCGCGATCTACACCGTGTTGCAGGGCGAGGTACGGATCGGCGCGGCAGTGCTGCTCGCCTGCGTCCTGTTCGACGGGGCGGACGGCGCGCTGGCTCGTGCGTTCGGCGTCTCGACGCCGTTCGGTGCGCAGATGGACTCGTTGGCGGACATGTGTTCGTTCGGCATCGCGACGCCGGTCGTGGTGTTCGCGTGGCTGGTCGGCCCGAGTTCCACGGTCGTGGCCGGGGTGGCCTGCGCGATGATCGCGATCTGCGCGGCGATCCGGCTGGCCCGGTTCAACGTGTCGCCGAAGAACGGACGGTTCTTCTCCGGTGTTCCGACCACGATCGCGGCGGCGATCATGGTGATCGCGGTGCTGCTGCGGCCGGAGGCGGGCCGCTGGGCCGCGCCGCTGTTCGTCGCGGCGCTCGCGGTGGCGATGGTGAGCTCGTTCCCGTACCTGAAGATCGGTGCGCTGCGGCGGGTGCCGCGCTGGTTGCTGCCGCTGGCAGCGGTGGCGGTGGTGCTGGACCCGACGACGACGCTCGGCCTCCTGGTCGGCGCCTACCTCCTGTCCGGCCCGCTCCTCTGGGCCCGCCAAAAGCGAGGCATCACCGCGGTGTGAGCGGCCCGCCCTGGATGGGCTCCAGGTCCGGATAATCCCAAAAGGGCCGCCCCAATGGGGCGGCCCTTTGTTGTGGGTGGCTACTCGGCCAGCCAGCGGGCGAGGACGGTTTCGCCGCCGATGACGCGTTCGCCGGGGGAGACCCGGGGCTCGGCCTTGTCGGCGGGGAGGTAGACGTCGGTGCGCGAGCCGAACCGGATCAAGCCGTACCGCTCACCCCTCGCGAGCAGCGCCCCGACCCCGGCCCGGTTCACGATCCGCCGAGCGATCAGCCCGGACCGCTGCGCCACCACGACCCGCCCGTGCACGCTCTCCAGCACCGTGTAACAGGCGACGTTGTGCTCGGCCGCCGCGGTCATCGCGTTCGCGTATCCGCCCTCCTCGCGGAGCACCGACACCACGCGCCCGGCCACCGGCGACCGGTTGACGTGCACGTCGAACACCGACAGGAACACCGAGATCCGCAGCCACTCGTCCGGGCCGAAGCGGGTGTCGGTGAGCCGCTCCACGGCCAGTACCTTGCCGTCCGCCGACGAGACGACGGCCTCGGCGTCGTCCGGCACGATCCGGCGCGGGTCGCGGAAGAACGCCGCCACCGGCAGCGCCAGCGCCGCCGGCACCAACCACGCCTTCGACCGCGGACGCACGACCTTCGTCAGCAGCGCGGCACCGGCCGCGAGCCCGCCGAACGCGACGCCGTTCGAGTCGATGCCCATCCGCTTCGTGACCGCGACGTGGCTCGGCACCACGGCCGGGTCGAGCCGGGCAGCCAGGTGGGGCGTCGCCGGGTTGAAGCGCAGCTGGTGCACCCGCAGCGGCGGGAACGAGCGGAACACCCGGTCGGTGCGGACCGCGTGGTCGGCCACCACACCGGTGAGCGGGTCGCCCGCGGTCGCGTCGGTGGCGACGGCCAGGACGCCGTCCGCCGCGAGCAGCGGCCGGATCCGGTCGACGACCGTCGGGTGCAGCACCGGACGCGCGACCACCGCGACGTCGACCGGGGTGGGCAGCTCCGCCGGGTCCGTCGGCAGGTCCTTGCGGACGGTCACCCGGCCGGACAGCGTCGCGTTTCCCGCCAGCAGGTCGTCCACCGGACCGTCAGCGACGACGACCACCTGATCGCCGGGCATGATGACCGCCAGCACCCGGTCGACCACGGTGTCACCGGCTGTCACCCCGATCACCAGGACCGTCTTCGGTCCCGGATGCCGGGCGACCTCGCTGGTCAGCGTCTTCGCTGCGACCGAGCCCACCGGCCGGTCGGAGAGTGCGAGCGGTCCGGCGTCCGGCCGGGGGAAAACTGCGTGGTCAGCCATACCTCACCCTGGGTGTCGGCGATCTCTCGTCCGAACCCCAACAGCCGGACGCGACTCCAGCATATTGCTGAAGCCGCGCCCGGCCGGGCGGTCGGTCAGGGCACCCTCGCCCGCTCCGGTGCGGACGCCGTCGGGGCGGTGTCCACCCGCACCGCCGCGGCGAGCGCACACAGGAGCAGTGCCCCGGCGACCAGGAACCAGACAGTCATGACGCCGTGCTCCCATCCCGGTCGGCCGGCAGCTCCTTGGTGTCGGAACGGAGCGGGAGCTGCGCGGTCGGCCGCGCGTCCTCGTCGACGGCCGGAGCCGGGGTGTCGCCGGCCGGCGCGTCCCCGGCGGTCTGCGAGCTGTCGGCCGAGTCGGCAGGCCGCTCGGCGTCGGAGGGCGAACCGGCCGTGCCGCCCGCGTCGTCCCGCCCGGCGGTGGTGGCCGGACGCTCGGCGACAGCGGTGGCCGAGCCGACCGAGCCGGCGGGCTTGGCCGGGCTGACCGGGACCGGGTCCTCGAAACCCGCGTCGCGGTAGGCCGCGGCGATCGCGTCCGCGTCCAGGACGCCATCGACCCGGGGCAGCGACATCGAGGCCAGGAACGGGTCGTTGTACGGATCCACGTCGAGCGCGGCCTGGGGTGCCTGCGGAACGGTCAGCGGCGCCTCGGCCGGCCGACGCTGCGGACGCAATGCGCTCACCAGCCCGACCAGACCGATCACCAGCAGCGTGCCGGCGCCGATCCAGGCGGCGGGGAGGTGCAGCGGGTCGCTGCTGATCATCGCGATCCCCCACCACGCCACCGCGGCGCTGAACAGCAGGGCGAAGACCAGCGAGACGCTGTCGACGGGGTGCCGCTTCATCGCGTGACCTCCAGGTCACCGGCGCCGTGGTGAATGACCAGCTTCAGCTCGCTGGTGTCCGGGCCGTTGTCGCCGTTGTCCGAGTACGTGTTGTGGATGCCCAGACCGTCGTCGCGCTGGTCGAGGATCTTGGCGTCACCGGCGCCGAGGTCGTACTCGACGATCACGTCGACGTCGTCGGGCAGCTCGATCTTGCTGTCGCCGAAGCCGGTGTTGATCGTGACGGTCTTGGTGACCCCGGTGAAGTCGACCCTGCTGAGGTCGAGGTCGAAGTCACCCGCGCCCAGCTCGTAGGTCGGGGCGACCTGTTCGGGGGTCAGCGGTCGGTACGAGAGGTCCCGGCCGTTGACGTTCGGCCCGGCGTCGACGTTCTCGGCGATCGACCCGATGCCGAGCGCCAGCGCCAGCGCGAAGCCGATCGGAATCAGCCAGCGGGCCCGGCCGACCCAGGTGCCGATCAACAGACCGGCGGCGACGATGCCGAGTGCGAGCGCCACGAACCCGGTGAACGGGATGCTCGCACCAGCGGCGTTGACGATCACCAGGACGACGATCGCGAAGCAGACCACCGAGATCGTCAGCCGGCCGAGCACCGAACGCTCCTTCGGGCGCTTCCCCGGCGGGACGACCGGCGGTACCGGGTGCATCGGAGGCGCGGACGCTACCGGGCCCGCGCCGTACGGGCCGTAGGGGCCGTAGGGGGCGAACGGCGGCGTGTAGCCACCCGGCGTGCTGTACGGGTCCGAGTGCGGAATCCCGTAGGGGTCGGCGTGCGGCGGGGTGTACGGCGGTGCGCTCGCCGTGAACGGTGCCGCGCTGGGCGTGGAGTACGGCGTCGAAGCGGTGGCGAACGGCGTCTCGGGGGCGGGCGGAGCCGACGGGGGCGGCGGCGTGGCCATGCTCGAGGCGCTCGGCACGCCCGACGCGCTGGGCGTGCTCGCGGCACTCGCGGCGCTCGCCCAGGACGCTTGCTCGCTGGGTGCGGTCGGACCGGCGCCGGTCGTCATCCACGGCGCGGTCGGCGGCGTCGGGGGTGCGGGCGGAGTGGGCGGCGCCGGGGGCGTCGGCGGAGCGAAGCCGAGCGTGGGGTCGGGGACCGGCGCGCCGTGCGTCGCGGGGTAGCCGTTGTGCTGGCCGGTGCGTCGCAGGAGCAGCATCCCGCCGATGAGGCAGGCCGCCAGCAGCAGCGTGGCCTGGAAGCCGTTGCTGAACGAGCCGACGAGCACGATCGCGGCCAGCGCGATCAGCCCCAGCGTCAGCGCGGGTGAGGTGCCGGAGCGTCCACGTCCGAGCAGCGACTCGAGCGGCGAGGCCGGCTCGTCGTCGACCGGGAGGACGATCCAGGCGACGAGGTAGAGCAGCGCGCCGACGCCGCCGAAGAACACCAGCACGGTGAGGATGACCCGGAACAGGATCGGGTCGACGCCGGTGGTGCGGCCGAGACCGGCGCAGACACCGGCGATGAGCTTGCCCTGTCGGGTGCGGGTGAGCGTCCGGCCGCGGTTCCAGCTCCATCCGCTACCGCCGGCACCACCCCACGGGGTCGCGCCCGGCGGGAACGGCCCACCGGGAGGCACCGAACTACCGCCGGGCGGAAACGCCCCACCGGGCGGAATCGGCCCGGGCGGCGGCGCGTCCGCACCGGTCGGCCCGCCCGACGTGCTCGGGGCGTCCGACGCGGTCGAAGCGCCAGGCCCGGCCGGAGCGGCGTCCCCGGTCGGGGCGTCCGATGCGCTCGGGGCGGGACCGCTCGGCGGCGTCGATCCGGCGGTGACGGGCTCGGTCGGCGCGTCCGCCGCGGGCGGCTTCGGGTCCGTCTCGGGGGCGGAGGAGGCCGACGACGGCGTCTCCGCCGCGACGGTCGGGCCGCCCGAAACCGGCTGGGCGTCCGAGGCCGGCGGGGTCGGCGGGGTCGGCGGGGTCGGCGGGGCCGGCTGGGTGGACGGCGTCGACCCGGCTGATGCGGAGTCCGACGCCGCGGCCGAGCCGCTGGGCGGGGTGGAGCCGGTGTCCGACGTTGGCTCCCGGCGGGGGTCGAGGCTGTCCATGCCATCGATACTCCTGGCCTGGAGGGCCCCGGGCCATCGGGCACGACCCTGATCGGACCCTGATCTGCACCGGGGTCGATTCTCCGGGGCACACCCCGTGGTCTCCCGCCTCCATGCGTGTGACGATCGGAGACGTCGACGTGGACGTCGACCGCGAACCCCCGGGAGGAACGATCACTACGCCAGCCCACCGCGGGCCCGGCGCCGGCGCTGTTACGGCCCCTCCCGCGTCATCCGCGCCGAAGGCCGCCACGCCTCTCGGCGCAGTCCCATACGCCACCGCGACCCAGTACGCCGAGGTCCCGTACGCGGCGGCTCAGCAGCAGACGGCCCACTACCTGGCCGCTCAGCACGCCCGTCTGGAAGCCGTCCAGCAGGCCCGCGCCGAAGCTGACCGGATCGCCGCCGAACACGCTGCCGCGCATCGCGCCGCCGTCGAGCGCGCCACCGCCGAACACGTGGCTACCCACGGCGCCGCAGCCGAGCGCGCCACCGAAGCCGTCCGGAAGGCCACGAAGGCGACCAAGGCCGCGATGGCTGCGGCGGCGCCCTCACCGGCCGCGGCGCCGGGCTTCGTCACCTCCGGCCTGGCGACGCCGTCGGGCGTGCCGATCCGCCGGCTCTACCGCCGGACCGACGACCGCGTGCTGGGCGGTGTCGCCTCGGGTATCGCCGAGCACATCGGCGCGCGCCCGCTCGTCGTCCGACTGGTGTTTTTGCTTTTGTTGACGTTCGGCGGCATGGGCGCCGTGCTGTACGCGGTCTTCTGGGCCGTGCTCAGCCTCGACCCGGCTGCGGAGCAGCGCGGGCGACACCGCGACACCGGTCAGCTCGTCGCGTTCCTGGTGTTCGGTCTCGGCATCATCGTCGTGCTGCTGGGCGTCGGGGGGAACAGCCAGCTGGTGCTGGTCTGGTGTCTCGGCGTCGTCGCAGTCGGTGCGGCGCTGGTCTGGCGCCGAGCCGATCCGGTGCAGCGGCGGCGCTGGACCGCGGCCGCCCCCCAGGTGCCGTGGCTCGGTCCGGTGCTCGCCGGCGGTCGGGCGATGACCGCGATCCGGCTCGCGGGCGGCGGCGTCCTGGTGATGGTCGGTCTGGTCGGGTTCCTCGTGTTCACCGGCGAGTGGCAGTCGGTGCGGGACGGGTTCCTGTTCGGCGTCGTGCTGCTCACCGGTGTCGCGCTGGTGATCGCGCCGTGGCTCGCGCAGATCATCGGCGAGCTGCGGTCCGAGCGCAGCGAGCGGATCCGCTCCCAGGAGCGAGCCGAGATCGCGGCGATGGTGCACGACCAGGTGCTGCACACGCTGGCGCTCATCCAGCGCCGCTCGAGCGACCCGCGTGAGGTCGCCCGGCTGGCCCGCGGCCAGGAGCGCTCGCTGCGCAACTGGCTGTACAAGCCGACGGCGTCGGCCGCCGAGCGGATCGGTGCCGCGTTGGAAGAGGCCGCCGCCGAGGTCGAGGACGCGTTCGCGGTGAGCGTCGACGCGGTCGTGGTCGGCGACTGTGCGCTGGACTCGCCGCTGTCCGCGCTGGTCCAGGCGTCGAGGGAGGCTTTGGTCAACGCGGGCAAACACGCCGGAGTAGCCTCCGTGTCGCTGTACGCGGAGATCGAGCCCGACCAGGTGAGCGTCTTCATCCGTGACCGCGGTCGTGGTTTCGACGCCTCGCGCGTGGACGACGACCGGCATGGCGTGCGTGGCTCGATCCTCGGTCGGATGGAGCGGCACGGCGGAAAGGCCGAGATCCGGAGCAGCCCGGGGAGCGGTACCGAGGTCCGGCTGACGATGAAGCGAACGAACGGTGATGAGTAATGACCACTCCGACTGACGGCCGCATCCGGGTCGTGCTCGTCGACGACCACGGCATGTTCCGGGCCGGCGTCCGCGCTGAACTCGGTGGTCGGGTGGAGGTCGTCGGCGAGGCGAGCACGGTGCCGCAGGCGGTGTCGGTGATCACGTCCCTCACCCCGGACGTCGTCCTGCTCGACGTTCACATGCCGGACGGCGGGGGACGGGCTGTGCTGGAGGCGATCCGGCCGACGCTGCCGCAGGTGAAGTTCCTCGCGCTGAGCGTGTCGGATGCCGCCGACGACGTGATCGGGCTGATCCGGGCCGGCGCGCGTGGGTACGTGACGAAGACGATCGCGGCCGACGAGCTGGCCGACGCCGTGCGCCGGGTGGCCGAGGGCGACGCGGTTTTCTCGCCGCGGCTGGCCGGGTTCGTGCTCGATGCGTTCACCCAGCGGCCGGAGACCGTAGTTCGCGACCCGGAGCTCGACCTGCTCACGAACCGGGAGCGCGAGGTGCTGCGTTTACTCGCGCGGGGCTACGCGTACAAGGAGATCGCGTCCGAGCTGTTCATCTCGGTGAAGACGGTCGAGACGCACGTCTCCAGCGTCCTGCGCAAGCTGCAAATGTCCAACCGCTACGAACTGAGCCGCTGGGCAGTAGACCGAAGGCTGATCTGATCGTCTAACCCGCGAAAGGCCCGCATCGCACTGCGATGCGGGCCTTTCGCTTTTGTACGTGCTACGGCGGGCTCGCCCCCTGGGCGGGCCGCCCTCATCACTCGGCTTCGGCGAGCAGGGTGTAGAGCTTGCGGCGGGCGTCGGTGAGGATTTCCACCGCCTTGGCGCGCTGCTCCTCGGTGCCGACCTGAGCCACCTGACCCGCCGCGTGGACGACCGGACCGATCGCCGCGTGCAGGTCGAGCATGCTCTGCTCGACGCCTTCGGACACCTGTGCCCAGGGCGCGGTGCCCTCGGCCAGTTTGTCCGCCTCGGCGCGGCCCTGCTCGGTGAGCGAGACCAGCCGCTTGCCGTCGGACTCCTCGATGGTGACGAGACCCTCGTCCTCCATCAGCTGGAGCGCCGGGTACAGCGAACCCGGGCTCGGCCGCCAGACGCCGTTACTGCGCTCGGCGATCTCGCCGATCATCTCGTAGCCGTGCATCGGCCGCTCGCGGAGCAGGACGAGGACGGCGGCGCGGACGTTGCCACGCCTGGCCCGACGCCCGCCCCGGCCGTGCGGCCCGAACGGACCGAAGCCCGGACTCCCGGGCGGAAACGGCGGGACGCCGCCGAAGCCGGGAAAGAAACCCTGTCGCCCACGGCCTCGGCCGCGGTGCTCGTGAGGTGTGCGGTACATGAGTGCCTCCTGTGTAAATTTCACTACCGATGCTCTAACGATATATCGGAAACTATCTCGATGCAACCGCGATCGAGATCAATGCGTTAGCGGGCCTCCGTCGAACGGCCAATGGTGGGCCAGCGCATCGGATTGCTCGCCCGGTCAGGGACGCCAACGGGCTGTTTGGGCGCATACCATCGGTACATCTCGACTTCCTGTCTCGGCGACCGGCTGGAGGTGAGGCTCGCTATGTCGACGCGTGCGCTCCGACCCGTTTTGGACACTGGCTTGTTCCAACCCCTGGTAGGGGGTTGGGCCCTCGCTGTGGGCTTTGGCCCTGACGCTTGTCCCGCCTGCCCTGGACGGGCCGAGGCATGAGCGCCGAGGCCACCCCGTTCGGGTCGAATCCGACCCAGCCGCTCGGTCGTCGCGGATCAGACGATCCGCAGACCGGCGGAGCGGTAACGGGGGGGCCGGTGGCCAGGAGAGCGCTACGGGCTCTCCTCCGCGCCGGGGCGGTCGCCGCACCCGGGCGCAACCGCCAGAACGATCCGCTGGCGAACCTGCTGGCACTGCACCGCGAAGCTCACCCGAAGGCCGACGTCGAGGTTCTCCGTCGGGCCTACACGATCGCGGAGCGCGCGCACCGCGGTCAGATGCGCAAGAGCGGCGAGCCGTACATCACGCACCCGCTCGCGGTCACCGAGATCTGCGCCGAGCTGGGCATGGACACCACGGCCCTGGTCGCCGCGATCCTGCACGACACCGTCGAAGACACCCAGTACACGCTGGACCAGCTGCGAGCCGACTTCGGCGACGAGGTCGCACTGCTGGTCGACGGGTTGACCAAGCTCGACAAGGTCCGGTTCGGGACGGCCGCCGCCGAGGCCGAGACCAACCGCAAGATGATCATCACGGCCGGCCGCGACCCGCGCGTCCTGGTGATCAAGCTCGCCGACCGCGTCCACAACATGCGGACGCTCGGCTTCAAGTCCGGCCCGTCGCAGCAGCGGATCGCCAGGGCCACCAACGAGGTGCTGATCCCGCTGGCCGGTCGGCTGGGGATCCACAAGATCAAGCGTGAGCTCGAGGACCTGGTGTTCCGGATCCTTCAGCCGGACGCCTACGCCGAGGTCGAGCGCCGGCTCGAGGCCCGGATGGCCGAGCGCACGGTCTACCTCGACGGGCTCGTGCAGGAAGCAGCCGCCGAGCTGAAGGCCGCCCGGATCAAGGCCACGATCACCTGGCGCGAGCGTCACCGCAAGTCGGTGTGGAAGCAGATCAACAAGACGCCGAACGCGCCCGACGACTTCATCGGTGCCGACCGGCTCGTCGTGGTCATCGACGGCGACCCGACGGAGTGCTACGCGGCGCTCGGCGTGATCCACGGTCGATGGCACCCGATGCCGGGCCGCTTCAAGGACCACATCGGCGTCCCGAAGTTCAACATGTACCAGTCGCTGCACACCACGGTGATCGCGCCCGAGGGTCGCTGCGACGTGCTGATCCGCACCGAGGGTATGAACCGGGTCGCCGAGTACGGCATCGCCGCGCTGCACCGCTTCGGCCGCGACCGGGTGGGTGACGCCGCCGCCGAGCTGGAGTGGCTGCAGCGCGTGCTCGACTGGCAGGAGGACGCCGCCGAGCCGGGCGAGTTCATGGACTCACTGCGCTCCGGCCTCTCCGACCACGAGGTGCTCGTCTTCACCCCCAGCGGGCGCGCGATCAGCCTGCCCGAGGACGGCACACCGGTGGACTTCGCCTACGCGGTCTCCACGCGGCTCGGCGACCGATGCATCGGCTCCAAGGTCAACGGCCAGCTCGTACCGCTGGCGCGGCCCCTCTCCGACGGCGACGTGGTGGAAGTCCTCACGTCGCCGTCAGAGTATGCGGGGCCCAGCGAGGAGTGGCTGACGTTCGCGAAGAGCCCGCAGGCCCAGATCCACATCCGTCGCTGGTTCGCCGAGGACGTCTCGGACGCCTCGGTCGAGGACGGACGCCGGGACATCGCGGCGGCACTGGCGGCAGAGGGACGGGTGCTGGCCCACGACCGCCCGCTCTCGATGCTCGCCAGGGTCCTCGACCTGCCGGACCACGACTCGCTCTGCGCAGCGGTGGCTGACGGGCGCCTCGACCCGACCGACGTCGCCCGCCGCCTGATCCTGATCGTCGACGGGCCCGGCGAGGACTGAGTTCTACTCGACCCTGATCTTGCGGCTGACGGCATCGGTCTGGGCACCGTCAGCGGCGGACTCCCGGTACACGGTCAGCGTGAACTCACCACCGCTCGGGGCCTCGACCGTGAACTGGAACGGCTGCTTTTCGGTCGAGCCCGCGGACGCGTAACCGCTGATCGCCTCTCCACCACCGGAGTCGGTGAGCTTCCACAACACGGTGCCCTCGAACGCCACCCCGGATCCCCGCACCACGAAGCTGCGTGCGACGGTCGCGCCCTCGGCGGGCGCGACCAGCGTGATCGGTGCGGCTCCCAGAGCCGCCGTGGAGATCGGGCTCGCCGCCGTCGTGGTGACCGTGGTTTCACCACGTGTGGCGGACGTCGGGGAAGCGCTGCCCTCGTCGTCACCACCGCAGGCCGAGGCGGTACCGAGGACGCAGAGCGCGGCCAGGGTCGTGGCCGCCGCCGTGTGTCGGATGTCGTGTCGCCGCATGTGCTTCCCCCCGCTGGTCGCATCCATGCTTTAACCTGCCGGGCGCGACGTCGAGCACCGACGCACATCGTTTTGCCCGAGAAGTCCGGGAGAAGCCGGTGGCCGTACCGTACCGCCTGCTCATGGACGGCGAAGACGTCGTCGTCCACCGTCATCCGCATGTGCGGGTGCTGTTCCGCCCTGCGGTGGTGACTGTGGTTACGGTGGCGATCGCCGGGCTGCTGATCGCGGTGGTGTCACAGGCGTCGACGCGGTGGGGGATCGCCGCGGCCGCGCTGGTGCTGGTCACCGCGTCGGCGTTCCGCCCGGTTCTGCACTGGGCGACGACGACGCTGACCGTGACCGACCGCCGGCTGCTGCTGCGGTCCGGCGTCCTGTCGCGGTACGGACGGGACATCCCGCTCGGCCGGATCGACGAGGTGTCGTTCGAGCACACGCTGCTGGAGCGGGCACTGGGCTGCGGCACGCTCTACGTCGAGCTAGCGGGCGAGCGCGGCGTCGTCGTCGTGCAGAACGTGCCCCGGGTCGAGCGGGTGCAGGCGGCGATCTACGAGCTCCTCGACGACGAATTCGAGGAGCTCGACGAGGACCTGCTCGAGGAGCTCGGCGAACCTCAGTAGTCGGCGCGGACCGGTTCGCGCCCCGAACGCTGCTCGGGGATCACCGGAACCGCCGGAACCGGCTCGAGCTCCTTGCCGAACACCCAGCGCTTGTACGACCAGAACCGGAACAGCGTCGCCACCCCGATCGCGAACAGCCGCACCACGTTCAGCGCGAGCTGGTCGTGCAGATCGAACCCGTACTTCGCGACGCCGACGATCGCCGCGGTGATCGCCAAGCCGACGCCGTTGAGCAGGAAGAACAGCGTGTACTCGCGGCGCAGCCCGGATCGTTCGTGCTTGCGGAACGTCCAGTGCCTGTTCAGGAAGTACGACAGCGTGGTCGCCACGACCGTGGCCACGATCTGTGCCTTCACCGGGCCGATCACGAACAGCGCGTTGAAGATCACGGTGTCGACGACGAAGTTCAACGCTCCGATGACGCCGAACGACGCCAGCTGGCGGAGGAGCCCTTCCCGACCTGCGCGAAGCTTCGCCAACAAAGTCACGTTGGACACGATAGAGACTCGATGCACGCCACCATGCGGCATTGGTCAGATGTGCTCAACAGTCCCTCTCGTCCCTACCGCTGCGGCGCCGGTTCGTCCTCCGGCTCGTACAGCTGGTCCTCGGGGTGGAGGAACACCCACCGCCGGTAGGCCCAGAACCGGAACGCGGTTGCGATCCCGATCGCGAACAACTTCACCACGTTGAGCGCCGCGACGTGCTCGACGTGGAACGCGTAGGTTGCGATCCCCAGGATGGCAGCGGTGATCAACAGCCCGATCGCGTTGAAGCCGAAGAACAGAAGGTACTCCCGGCGCAGGCCGGAGCGGGCTCGATGCCGGAACGTCCAGTGCCGGTTCATGAAGTAGGACGAGGTGGCCGAGACCGTCGTCGAGATGACCTGGGCCTTGATCGGGCCGATGAACAGCAGCGCGTTCCAGACCGCGAAGTCGAGCGCGGTGTTGACGATGCCGATGATGCCGAACTTCGTCAGCTCTTTGATCAGGGCGTGCCACCGGTCACGAAGACGCCGCACGAAGTTCACCGAACGAGAATACGGGGCGCTGTCCTGCGGCGCTCGCGGGGTGAGTTGCTGCATCATCTGGCCACGGGCCGGAGCTGTCCCGGGTTCGACCGTGTGGCCGAGGCCGCAGCGGCGGGATCCGGGGACCGGGGGATCGATGCTGGCCAGCTAGGCTTTCGGGCCATGCACCCCCGTACCGGACTCCCGGTAGTCGGCATGGTGGGCGCCGGCCAACTCGCCCGGATGACCCATCAGGCCGCGATCGCGCTCGGGCAGTCGCTCCGCGTCCTCGCCGCGGATCCGGACGACGGCGCCGCGCTGGTCGCCGCCGACGTCCTGATCGGCGACCACACCGACCTGGCCGCGCTCCGCAAGCTCGCGGCAAGCGCCGAGGTGGTCACGTTCGACCACGAGCACGTGCCGCCGGAGCACCTGCGCGCGCTGGTCGCCGAGGGCGTCACCGTCTACCCGGGGCCGGACGCGCTGATCCACGCCCAGGACAAGCAGGTCATGCGCGAGCGGCTCACCGCACTCGGTGCGCCGGCGCCGCGCTGGGCCCCGGTCGGGTCCGTGGAGGACGTCGTGCGGTTCGCGGCCGCCGGGCAAGCCTCGGCGACCGGCGGAGGAGCCGCTGCCGCAGGAGCCGGCCGCACGGTGGTGGCCAAGGCGACCCGCGGTGGCTACGACGGCCGCGGCGTCTGGATGATCAGCGACCCGTCGCAGGTACGTGAGCTGCTGGACGCCGGGACGTCGCTGATCGTCGAGGAGCGGGTGCCGCTCGTCCGCGAGCTGGCCGCCGTCGTGGCGCGTTCGCCGTTCGGTCAGGTCGCCGCGTGGCCGGTCGTGGAGACCGTGCAGCGGGACGGCATCAACGTCGAGGTGATCGCGCCGGCGCCCGGGCTGTCCGAAGAGCGGGCGATCGAGGCCCAGGAACTGGCGATCCGGATCGCGGCCGAGCTCGGCGTCGTCGGTGTGCTGGCGGTGGAGCTGTTCGAGACGCCGAACGGAATCCTGGTCAACGAGCTGGCGATGCGTCCGCACAACTCCGCGCACTGGACGATCGAGGGCTCCCGGACGTCGCAGTTCGAGCAGCACCTACGGGCGGTCCTCGACTACCCGCTCGGAGCGACGAACCTGACCGCGCCGTACGTCGTCATGGCGAACCTCCTCGGCGGGGACGTCACGCCGCCGCGCCCAGGGACGTACCCCCGCTCGGACACGCACCACCGCCCTCCGGCCGAGATGACGCTCGACGAGCGGCTGCACCACATGATGGCCGCCGAGCCGGGCGTCAAGGTGCACCTGTACGGCAAGGAGCTGCGCCCCGGGCGCAAGGTCGGCCACGTCACCGCGCTCGGTGACGACCTGGACGACGTCCGCCGCCGAGCCCGGCGTGCGGTCCACTGGCTACGCGAGGGGCAAGAGACGTCATGACCGTCGGTCTGATCATGGGCAGCGATTCCGACTGGCCCACGATGAAGGCAGCGGCCGAAGCGCTCGCCGAGTTCGGGATCGAGCACGAGGTGCGGGTGGTCTCCGCGCACCGGACGCCCCGGGCGATGCTCGACTACGCGGAGTCCGCCGCCGACCGGGGGCTGAAGGTGATCATCGCGGGCGCCGGTGGCGCCGCGCACCTGCCGGGCATGGTGGCCTCAATGACGCCGCTCCCGGTGATCGGCGTTCCCGTGCCGCTGAAGCACCTCGACGGCATGGACTCGCTGCTCTCGATCGTCCAGATGCCCGCGGGCGTGCCGGTCGCGACCGTGAGCATCGGCGGCGCGAGGAACGCGGGTCTGCTGGCCGTGCGCATCCTCGCCGCCGCCGACCCGGACCTCCGCGAGCGGATGGCGCGATTCCAGGACGACCTGCGCGCCCTGGTTGCCACCAAGGACGCCGCCCTTCAGAAATCTGTCCACCTGTAGACGTATCCCGGGCAGGCGATACGTCGAGAGAAGGACAGATTTCAGCGCGGACCGTGCGCGGGCCACTCGATCTTGGGGCAGCGGTCCATGACGACGGTGAGGCCCGCCTCGCCGGCCCGGGCGGCAGCGTCCTCGTCGACGACGTCGAGCGGCATCCAGACGCCGCTCGCGCCGATCGTGATCGCCTCGTCGACGTGCGGTGCGACGAACTCCGAGCGGCGGTAGACGCCGACCACGTCGACCGGTTCCGGCACCTCCGTGAGCGAGGTGTACCCCCGCTCGCCCAGGACCGATTCCGCGCGGGGGTTCACCGGCACGATCCGGACGCCGTTGCGCTGCAGAAACGCCGCCATCTGGTACACGGTCCGGTACGGCGTGTCGGTGAGCCCCACGAACGCCCACGTCTTCGCCGCCAACAGTGTGCGAATGTCGTCGGGCGAGCTATGCGTCATCGCCTGCCTCCTCCGATTCCTACGCAGTAACGCGCCGAGCGACCGCCCTATGCCGCCGGCGCCCGGATCGACGCGAAACCGGGGTGTAAGCGCGCGCTACCGGCCGCTTTCGCGTCAACCCACGGGGTGGGCCCGCGCGGGCCCAGACGTGAACACGGCCCCGGGCGCAGTGCCCGGGGCCGTGTTCACGTAGAGGGGACTAGGCGCGGCCCATGCCGCGGTACTCCCAGCCGGCGGCGCGCCACTCGGACGGGTCGAGGCAGTTCCGACCGTCCACCACGCGCTTGTGCGCGACGACAGAGCCCAGCGCCACCGGGTCGGCGTGCCGGAACTCTTCCCACTCGGTCAGCACGACCACCACGTCGGCGTCGCGGACCGCGTCCACCGCCGACGTGGAGTACGCGACCGTCGGCAGCGCGCGCCGGGCGTTGTCGATGCCCTGCGGGTCGTACACGGTGATCTGTGCACCCGCGTCGGCGAGCAACCGCGTCACAGCCACCGCCGGCGAGTCGCGCACATCGTCCGAATTGGGCTTGAACGTGGCACCGAGGACACCGACCCGAGCCCCCGCCAGGTCACCGCCGAGCAGCTCGGCGGTCAGCTGGACCGCCTTCTCCCGGCGCCGGTCGTTGATCTGGTCGACCTCGTTGAGGAACCGCAGCGCGTGCCCGACACCGAGCTCCTCGGCGCGGGCCTGGAAGGCCCGGATGTCCTTCGGCAGGCACCCGCCGCCGAACCCGACGCCCGCGCGCAGGAACTTGTTGCCGATCCGGACGTCGTAGCCGATCGCCCGTGCGAGCTGCGTCACGTCGGCGCCCGCGACCTCGGACACCTCGGCCATCGCGTTGATGAACGAGATCTTCGTGGCCAGGTACGAGTTCGCCGCGACCTTGACCAGCTCGGCGGTCGGGAAGTCGGTGACGACGGTGGGGACCTCGCGGTCCTCCGCGGCGCCGAGCTCGTAGACGCCCTTGTAGGTGGCCTCGAGCATCTGCTGAGCCCACTCGCTCTTGACGCCGAAGACGAGCCGGTCGGGGCGGAGCGTGTCCTCCACCGCGAAGCCCTCACGGAGGAACTCCGGGTTCCACGCGACCTCGACGCCGGTGCCGGCGGGCGCGTGCTGCGCGACCAGCTCTTCCACCCACTCGGCGGTTCCGACCGGAACCGTCGACTTGCCGACGATCAGCGCCTTACGAGTCAAATGCGGCGCCAGCGACACTACGGCCGATTCCACGTACCGCATGTCGGCCGCGAGCGAACCGGCCTTTTGCGGCGTGCCGACACACACGAAGTGGACGTCGCCGAAGTCGGCGGCCTCCGCGTATGAGGTCGTGAAGCGCAGACGACCGGTCGCGAGATTTCGACGGAGCATCTCGTCCAGCCCTGGCTCGTGGAACGGCACCTGGCCGTCCGCGAGTTTGGTGATCTTGGACTCATCCACGTCGACACCGAGTACTTCATAGCCGAGTTCGGCCATCGAGACGGCATGGGTGGCCCCGAGATACCCCGTGCCGAGCACTGTTAGGCGAGGGCGTTGGGGGATCGATTCCGACACGCGTGCTTCCTCCTGTGGCAAGACCCACCGGGTCAGCTCTACTGGGCCGGGCGGGGTGCAGGGGCCGTCCGGGTCGACTCAACCGTTCGAGGATAGATGGTGCCCGCGAGCCCGCACGTCGAACCACACGCCTCAGTCGGTAAGGTTGGAAACACTTAATGAGCGTTAAGGCTCGGCTTTAGTGAAGGGATGTTACGCCGTGGACGCTTCGTTCGGTATTTACCGGCTTGCGGAGGAACACGGCTATGTCCGCGATGCCGTACGAGAGATCGCCGAGGGAGCGATTGCACCGTATGCCGCAGAGGTGGACGACAAACCACGCTTTCCGGCCGAGGCGCGTGAAGCTCTGACGAACGCCGGTTTTCACGCCGTGCACGTGCCGAAGGAGTACGACGGCGAGGGTGCGGACGCGATCACCGGCGCGATCGTCGTCGAGGAGGTCGCCAGGGTCTGCGCGTCCAGCTCGCTGATCCCGGCCGTGAACAAGCTCGGTTCGACGCCGGTGATCCTCTCCGGATCGGACGAGCTGAAGCGCGAAGTGCTGCCCCCGCTGGCGCGCGGCGAGGCGATGTTCTCGTACGCGCTGTCCGAGCGGGAAGCCGGTTCGGACGCGGCGTCGATGTCCACGCGGGCGGTCCGTGACGGTGATCACTGGGTGCTCAACGGCACCAAGGCGTGGATCACGAACTCCGGCGTGTCGACGTACTACACGGTCATGGCGAAGACGGACCCGAGCGCCGGTTCGCGGGGAATCTCCGCATTCGTGGTCCACAAGGACGATCCGGGCTTCTCGGTCGGCGCCCCGGAGCGGAAGCTCGGCATCAAGGGCTCGCCGACCTGCGAGATCTACTTCGAGAACTGCACGATCCCGCTGCACCGGATCGTCGGCGAGCCGGGCACCGGCTTCGCCACCGCGATGCGGACGCTCGACCACACCCGGCTCGCGATCGGCGCCCAGGCGGTCGGCATCGCCCAGGGTGCATTCGAGGTGGCGCGCGACTACGTGAAGCAGCGCAAGCAGTTCGGCCGGCCGATCGCCGACTTCCAGAGCCTCCAGTTCATGCTCGCCGACATGGCGCTCAAGATCGAGGCCGCCCGGCAGATGGTGTACGTCGCCGCCGCGAAGGCCGAGCGCAACGAGCCGGACCTCACGTTCTACTCGGCCTCGGCGAAGGTGCTGGCCTCCGACACCGCGATGTCCGTGACCACCGACGCGGTCCAGCTGCTCGGCGGCGCCGGTTACACCAAGGACTTCCCGGTCGAGCGGATGATGCGCGACGCCAAGATCACCCAGATCTACGAGGGCACCAACCAGATCAACCGCATCGTGATGGCTCGCCAGCTGCTCAAGTAAGCGCGGATGGTCCACACTGGCTGCGGCCCTGCCCGCTGCCCCGAGGAACGCCGCGATGCAGCCGTTGTCGGTCGACGACCTCGCCGTTGTGCTGCGCGCGCTCGGCGACCGTGACCGGCGGATTCGCGCGGCCGCGTCCGAGGTGCTCCGGTACGTCCCGGTCGGTCCCGACGTCGTCCGGGCCGCGGCCCCCCTTGGGTTACCGCTTTCTCCGGCGGACGCCGCCTCGCGCGCCGTCCGTCCGCCGGCGGAACCGGCCGGGCCGGTGGAGCGGCGGCTCCTGGGCACCGCACCGGCTGATTGGCCCGCCGTCGTGGAAGCGCTGGCGAGGGAGCAGCCGGAGGCGCTGCTGGGGCGGGCGTTGGCCCGGGTCGCCGGGCCGGCGCAGCTGCTGTCGGTGTGCCGACCGGCGCTCGAGGAGCGTTCCGCCGGTACGCGCAGGACGGCCTGGAGCACGCTGTACGTGGCGGCGCCGGCGCTGAGCGGCTTGCCGCCGGAAGCCGAGATGACCGGCGACGAGCGGGACGTGCCGTACGCGGCGCTAGCGCGGCTGCTCGTGCTCGTCGCTTCGTCGGAGCCCCGCCCGGGCGCCGGCGCGATTCCCCCCGAGCGACCGAGGCCGCCGATCCTGCCGCAGGAGCCGTCGTACCCGCCCGCGGCGCCGCCGCGTCCACCGACGTCGCCACCGCCGCAGGAGCCACCGCCGCAGGAGCCCCCGCCGCAGGAGCCCCCGCCGCAGGAGCCCCCGCCGCAGGAGCCAACGCGGCGGCCTCCGTCGGCCGTGCCGCCGTCGGTTCAGCCCCCCGCGCAGCCGCCTCCGCGGCCGACGCCGGCGCCGCCGTCGTATGAGCAGCCGCCGTACGGGCCGGCGCCTGGGCCGCCTCCGCAGGAGCCGGCGCCGCCGTCGTATGAGCAGCCGCCGTACGGGCCGGCGCCGTACGGGCCGGCGCCGTACGGGCCGGCGCCGTACGGGCCGGCGCCGTATCCGCCGGGGCAGTACGGGCCGCCGCCGGTGCCGTACTCACCACCGCCCGCTCGCCGGGGCGTCTCGCGGTGGTGGCCCTGGAGCCGACGGCGCTACCGTCCCGGTCGCGCCGAGCCACCCACCGCGCTTCCCGCCGAGGAGCGGGCACCGGTCGAGGCGCGGCCGTCGACAGGTGAACGAAAGGTGTTCGCGCGCCTGGACGCGCCCGACGCCGTCGTGCCGGACGTCGAGTTCGCGCTGTTCGTCGGACTGGGCTCGGCGCCGGGGATCGGAGCGATCTCGGCGCCGTTCGAGGTGCCGACCGACACGTTCACACTCGGTGTGCAGGTCCTTGCGGAGGGCTTCCGGGTCCTCGGTGAAGGGCTGATTCGGGAGCTCGTGGTGTCCGACCTGGACCCGCACCCCTATGCGCTGGTGCGCTTGGTCGCCGAGGACACCCCCGAACTCCGCGCCGACCGGGCGATTCAGGCGGTGTACACGCTCGACGGGCAGATCCTCGGCGTCGCCTCCCGGGTCGTGCGCGTCCTACCCCCCGAGGCCGCACCCCCGGCCGCGCCGGACCGACCGCGGCTCGCACCCGGGGCGCCGCCCCCAGCGCCTCCAGGACCGCGCCCTCCAGCCCCGCAACCCCCACCCGCGCCACGGCCGGCCGCACCGAACCCGGCGGCGGGTCTCGCGCCCGCGCCCGGCCCGCAGCCTCCGGACCCGGCGTCGCCCGGGGCGCCGCCTCCCGGGCGGGCATCGCCGGGTGCTCCGGCGGCGGGTCCTGCGCCGCCCGCGCCTCCGCGGCCGGTGCCGTTTCGCGTCGAGTCCGCGGAGGCGGGGCCGGGGCTGCCGGGGATGCCCGGGTTCAGCGGGCTCGCGACCGGCGTCGACTGGGTGTTACCGAGCGATCCGGACACCCAGCCCGATCTTGAAGTGATCGTCGCGCCCGGCAACGACACCGCGGGCAACCGGCTGGTCTGGTACCTCCGCTCACCCCACCACGGCGTCCCGCTGCCGAGCGAACCGGTCCGCGTCGTCACGTCCGGCACCAACGCCGAGTGGGCGCGCGGCATGATGCGCGGCGTCGAGGATCGCCGGGACGCCGCGGACCGCGCCCAGTACCTGCGCGGCGTCGGATACGAGATCCGGCAGGCGATGCCGGACGCGTTCTGGACCGCGGTGCGCGCGGTCGCCGACCTCTGCGCACCCCAACCTCCCACGGTCCTGCTCGCGAGCTGGGAACCGTACGTCCCGTGGGAGCTGGCCACGGTCGACGATCCGTGGGACGCCGGGCAGCCGGATGTCCTGGCCGGACAGACCGTGCTGGGCCGCTGGACCTACCAGGAACAACACCGGACGCCCGCCCCTCCCGCCGCGCTCGATCTGCGGGCGATGGCGGTGATAAGCGGCCGGTACGAGCGAGCCGCGCGCCTGCCGGAAGCCGAAGCCGAGGCAGAGCGGCTCGCCACCCGGTACGACGCCGAGGAGATCGAAGCCCGGCTCGAAGCGGTGCTCGGCGTCCTCGGCGGACAGCCGGTCGTCGACGTTCTCCACGTCGCCCTGCACGGGCGCCTCGACGCCACCGGCAGCCAGGACGGGCTGCTGATGCTCGACGGCACGTGGCTGAGCCCGCGGTCCGTGCGCGGGGTCGGGGAGAGCCCGATCCGCCTCGTGTTCCTCAACGCCTGCCAGGTCGGACAGGGGCAGCAGGCGCTCGGCGAACCGGCGGGCATGGCGGCGGCGCTGGTCGGCCTCGGCGCGGGTGCGGTCGTCGCACCGCTCTGGAAGATCGACGACGGTGTGGCCAGGGACGTCGCCGAGCACTTCTACCCGGCGATCTGGGCCGGCGAGTCACCGGCGGCGTACCTTCGCCGGCTACGCGGAACCACGCAGGCGGCCGACACGGTGTCGGCCTATGTCTATTTCGGTCACCCGCGGCTGCGGGTGTCGTGGACGGGAAGGGACGGCGGTGCCTGAGCTGGAGCGCGACAACGAGCTGGAGTTGGCGTACGGCGTCCGGATCCGGTCGTCCGGCGTCAGCGCGACGGTCGGCGACGTGCAGCGGGCCCCCACCGCGGGCGGTCCGGTCCGGAGCGTTGCACCCGACGACTTCCTCGCCGACGCCGGTGAGGCCGGTGCCCGACTCGCGTCGGTGGTGGCGGACGCCGGGCTGCGGCCGGTGCTCTCGGTGCCGCTGGACGACCTGACGGTGCCGCCGGGGGCGTCCCGGACCGTGCGCGCGATCACCGGCGACGCCCCGTTCGTCGAGATCTCGGTGCCCGGCCCCGACCCGGACGAGGGCCAAGTCGTCCTCGAGGTCGACGACGCCGGGCTGGTGCGCTGGCACGTCGACGTCGAGGCGGCGCTCACCGCAGCCGCGATCGCCGACGGGACGCCCGTCCCGCCGCGCCACGTCGCCCCGGTGCGCGGCGGAACCGACCAGACGTTCCGGATCCCGGTCGTGCAGGTCGACGCGGACGGCCTCGGCGGCGGGCAGCGTGGCTTACTCGGGTTCGGCGTCCGGAAGATCCTGCACCTGATCCGGTTCCCGATCGAGGCCGCAGCCGCAGCGGCGGGCAAGGCGGTCGTCGGCTGGTGGGAGGACCGCCATCGGCCACACGCCCTGCAACTGCTCACTCCGGGGACGCTGGGCGACGTACCACCGCCGAACGGCGTGTCCACCGCCCGGATCGCCGAGCTGGCCGACAAGCCGTTCCTGGTCCTGGTGCACGGCACGTTCAGCACGATCCGGGGCGGCTTCGGCGGACTGAATCGCGCCGGTACCGGCGGCCCCGACCTGACCGCCCTCGTCGCCAAGTACGAGGGCCGGGTACTCGGATTCGACCACCAGACGCTGCACGTCGACCCCGCCACCAACGCGGACTGGTTCCTGAAGCGGTTACCGACCGACCGTCCGGTCACGCTCGACCTGCTCACCCACTCCCGTGGTGGCCTGGTCGGACGCCGGATCGCCGAGCCCGACCGCGCTGCGGCCGCCGGCGTGCCGACGCCGAACGTCCGCCGCCTGATCCACGTCGGGACGCCGAACGGCGGCACCGTGCTGGCCTCGCCGAAGCGCTGGACGACGTTGATCGACGTGTTCACGAACCTGTTCGCGCTGCTGCCCGAGGAGACGGCGTCGACCACGGCCCAGGCGGTGATCGAGCTGGTGAAGCAGGTGGCGACCGGCGTCTTCAACGGGCTGGCCGGCCTCACCGCGATGGACCCGGGCAACCCGGCGGTGGCCTCGGCCAACGCCCTGCCGCTCGGCGGTGGTCTCGGCGGAGCGGCCGGTGTGGCGCGGGCCATCGCGTCGGACTACAGCCCGGGCGCGGGCGACCTGCGGTTCAAAGCGCTGAACGCGCTCGTCGACCCGTTCTTCGGTGCGGGCAACGACCTGGTGGTGCCCACCCAGGGTGTGTTCGAGGCCGGGGACTACCGGGTCACCGCCCCGTTCGTGGTGCCGTTGCCGAACACGGTCGTGCACACCGCGTTCTTCTCGGACGCCCGGGTGCGCGCCAAGCTCGGCGAGTGGCTCCCCGGCGCGAACTAGCGCCGAATCCACCCACCAGCGCGCCGGAGCTGCTCGGAGCGCGCCCTAGAGACGCCGGGTCTCCTGGGGGTCGTCGTTGTCGGGCCGGGCGGGGGACCGGATCGCCTCGTCGGTGTCGTCGGCTGCCCGCGACCGCCCGTAGACCGTGGGGGCGTAGCTGGTCGGCCCTGGCGGCTGGTCGGGCGGCGAGTACGTCGTCGGGTAGGCCTGCGCCTGGTACGCGTCCGGGGAAGGCGCGTCGGGCGGCGTCGAGGAGTACGTGGACGGCGGGTACTGCGCACCTCCGGAACCGGGATACGGCGACGCCGACGGGAACTGGGCCGAACCCGGGGCCTGCGTCGGGCGCTCGCCGTAGCCGCCGTAGTTCGGCTCGGAGGGGCCCGACCCGTACGTCGACTGCGGGTAGTTCGTCCCGGCGGGATACTGCGTGGTCGGCTGGGGCGCCGGCCCGCCCGGTGACTGCTGCGGCGGACTGTCCCAGCCGGGCGCACCACCGTACTCGGGGCCCTCGGAGCGGTAGCCGCCATCGCCGGGCGTCCGATCGGGACCGAGCGGCGCACCAACAACGGTGGGCTGCCCCTCGGGGGCGGACGAGGGCCCGTGGCCCGGAACGTAACGGCCAGGACCGCGGCCGGGGCCAGGACCGGAGCCAGGGCCAGGGCCGGGGCCGGGGCCAGGGCCGGGGCCGGACGGACCGGTGGCCGCGGGCTGCGCCACCGCTTCGGGCCGCGCCTTCCGCCAGCGCGACGGCACCACCAGCGGCGTCAGCAGCAGAAACCCGGCCAGCCAGAGATAACCGGTCGCCACCGCCGAGACCAACGTCTGCTGGTCTTCGTTGTCGAGGATGTCCTTGCCGAGGTCGTAGATCGGCGAACTCGCCGAGAGGCCCATGCCGGAGACGACCAGGAACCCGACGCCGGCCAGCGCCGGACCGACCGGGGAGAGCCGGGTGACGAGCAGGACGCCGAGCGCGACGGCGGCCACCAACAGCAGGCCGATACCGAGGTACCGATCGGTGTCGTCGCCGCCGGGTAAGTCGAGCGTCGATCGAGCCAGGCGGGTCGGCCCGAAGGCGACCGCCGCCCAGATCACCGGAGCAAGGACGAGGGCGAGCACCAAACTTCCGAAGTGCCGCATGAGCTCTCCCCGGGCCGGTGGGTCGGGTACGTCGCGTCCATTGCAGGCTACCCCCCGCTGCCGACAATCCGAGCGTCGTCGGAGGTCAGGCGTGGGTCGAGCGACGTGTTCAGTCGAGGAGACGGGTCAGGTTCGGGAAGCGTCCGGCGACTGCGCCCGACCGCAGCCACTCTTCCCACTCCGGCTTGCGGCGCAGCTCGGCCAGCGCCGCGCGCGCACCCTCCAGGTCGCCGCGCCGGGCGGCGTCCAGTGCGGCGTGTACCGCCCGGGTGCTGTCCGGGGCGGCGTCGGCCAGCATCGCGCTGTCGCCGTCCTCGTACGCGCGCTGCAGCGAGAGCAACTGCCGGAGCTGGGCGAGAGGCTCGAGCGCGTGGTCGACGCGCAGGTCCACCGCGACGGCGTCCCACGGCTCGGCCAGGCGGCGGCCACCGACGACCAGCAGCGCGGCCGACTGGCGTCCGCGGAGGTCACCGCCGACGGCCTCGCCGGCCTCCAGCGCGGTGAGCAGACGCTCGGCCAGCGGCAACGAGCTGTGGACGTAGGCGTCGGCCATCGCGTCGAGCACCGCGGGCGAGCGGAGCAGGTTGCCCTGGACGCTCCAGCCGTCCCCGTACCGGTCGCCGCTGGTGTCGAGGCAGCCCTCGCCGGTGTGCACCGCGACCACCCCGTCGGCGGCCAGCACCGCGACCTGGCGTCCGGACGCTCCGGCGTCACGTCGGAGCAGCGTGCGGAGCACCTGATCGGCGGGGACGCCGGCCTCCAGGCCGGCCAGCGCGTGCGGGCCGTAACCACGGCGGGTCTGCGACTGCGTGACGACGACGCCGACGCCGGCTTTCGCCCACGGCACGGCCCGGCCGACGGCGAGCACGCACGACGCGACGCCGACGCCCAGTTCCCCCGTGACCGGATCCCGGCCGAGTACGGAGAAGGTCACCTGCGGCGAACCATCGCTGACCTCCTCGGGCACCGGCCACCGGCTCAAGCGTAAGGCCGGTCCCGGCATCCCCGGGAGGGGTCAGTCGTCACCGCCCGCCGACGCGGATCTTGCCGAGGATCCAGACCGCTTCGACGCCGTCCCGCCAGGTGATCTTCTTACCCTCGGCGCGACCGCGGGCCCGGTAGCTAATCGGCACCTCGTACGGCCGGATCCCGCGCCGGAGCAGCTTCGCGGCGATCTCCGCCTCCATGCCGAACCCGGGCTCGCGGACGTCGAGTTCGCGGTAGAGCGCGGTCGGCATCAGCTTGAATCCGGTCTCCAGGTCGGTCAGGTAGCAGTTGAACAGCACGTTGCAGGCGGTAGTGACGCCGCGGTTGCCGAGCACGTACCAATATGAGTACGACGCGTGCGAACCGAACGTGCGGGTGCCGAAGACGACGTCGGCGTCCCCGTCGAGGACCGGCTGGACGAGCTTCGGGATGTCCTCCGGCGCGTACTCCAGGTCGGCGTCGCAGACGACCACGTAGTCGCCGCTGGCCAGGCCCGCCGCGGTGCGCACGGCAGCGCCCTTGCCGCGGTTGAGCGGGTGTGACCCGACGATCATCCGGGAGTCGCCGATGCCGGCGAGCGCTGCGGCCGTGCGGTCACGACTGCCGTCGTCCACCACCACGAGTTCGACGGGACACGGATAGTCCACGTCGAGGACGCGTTTGACCGCGCTAGCGACCGTGCGCTCCTCGTTGAAGACCGGCATCAGGACGGACAGCTTCACGCATCGAGTCTAGGGATCCCGAGCCACCTCGGGAGAGGGCAGTGAGAACAGAGTTGCATTTGGGTGCAGAGGGGCGGAAGGCTTCCATTGCCGCTTTGAGTCTGATAGACACGGTATGTCCATATATTCTGGACGCACGGAAGGGGGTGGCATGGCACAGTCGTTGGTCGCAGTGCGGTCGGTGGCTGCGTCGCCAGTGCCATCGGCTGCGCGGCACCGACGTGCCGTGATGCCGGGCTCCGCCGATGTTCCTAGGACCTCGGGAGTCTTCGGGGTCACGGGACGTCTTGCGGGCGAGACCTCCAGTCGGAACGTCCGGTCCCGCCCGTCGTGCACGACGGAGCACGACGCCGGCTCTAGGAGGCGCCGTTCACGATCCGGGTTCGCTCGGGTCCACGACGGCGACTTATTAGTCGGCACCGCCGAAGACGGTTCTGATCGCGGCACGCGGTAGACACTTCGGCGACACGGTCGGAAGGCCGTCGGTACTCCACTCGATCCTCCCCAGGGGGTGGAGCTCGACGCTCTTCCATGTGAACAAGGCCCCGGCCCGCCGACGCGGGCCGGGGCTCTTTCATGCGTAGCGCACCGTGACGCGTTCGGACTCGACCACCCGGTCGACGCGAGCGGGATCCGGGTGCCGCAGCAGCACCACACCGGCGCCCGCCACCAGCGGCGCCACCACCCAGTCCAGCGGTGACGGCTGGACCTTCTCGTCGGTCTCCACCAGGATTCGCCCCCCGGTGTCGAGGCCCAGCGCCTGCGCGCGGTCCGCCCCGAGCGTCACCAGCTCGGCGAGCGACCCGGTGCCGAGCAGCCCCGGCCCTGCGGTGTTCACCGTTTCGTACGGTGCGAACCGGTCGCCCTGCCCGCGCACCTCGACGGCGTAGTCGGTCGTCCCGGACGGCACCTCGCGCAGCGGCGCGGCCAGCGGTGCCAACGACAGCGCCCACACCTCGTCGGCCCCCACGTCGCCACCGAGATCCACGGCCTCCGCGGCTCGGTCCGCCGCCGTGAAAACGACCTGCGGCTCGACGTCCGCAGCAAGGGCCTGACCCGCCACGGCGGAGTACCCGACCGCGACCCCGGCCCGCCAGCAGCCCAGCAGGACCACCGCGGTCTGCCAGTGCGCCGGCAGGAGCACCGCCGCGGTTGCGCCCGGCTCCACCCCCGCCTCCTGCAGCAGGTTCGCGGTCTTCGAAACCCAGTTGTCGACGGTGGCCACCGAGAGTTCGACCCGCTCGCCGGTGCGGTCGTCGTACTGCGTGATCAGCGGGCGGCCCGGGTCGTTCGCGAGCGCGCGCCGCAACGCCGCATCCGGTGATTCCAGTGGCTGTGCCATGCCTCGTACGCCCCGTTCCCGCGTTGTCGGTTGCCGAATCGTTGCACGCCAGGTGGGCCGCGGGTGCACGGTGTCGCGCCCCCTCATCCCGCAACCGAACGCGCCGACGGCCTCTTCGTGGACGCCGATCCACGACCGAAGCCGTACTGAGACGACGCGGGGGACTCGCTTCATGGCTCGACACACGACAGCGCGCCGGTGGGCACTCGCCCTCCCGGCCACGGTCGTCGCGGCGGTTGCCGGTGGGATCGCGCTCACGCCCGCCGGAACCGTCGTACAGGCCACCGCGGCGCCGATCGCGCCCGCCGAGGCGGACGCTCCGGTGCAGGCGACGACGGCCGCGCCGACCCCGGCAGCGGACACCGACACCTCCGTCAAGGGCTCCAGCGCCCCGGCCAAGGTCTCGGTCCGGACGCTCGCGCTGGGCAGCGCCTCGAACCCCACCGGTGGCGCGCGGGTGAGCACCGCTCAGCCGGCCGGCGTCCCGCTGGCGTTCACCGCTGAGGCCGCCGCCGAGCTGCGCGTTCTCCGCACGGCGGCGAGCGGCACCCCGTTCTCCGCGATCGGCGTCAGCTGGCAGCGGGACCCGTCCCTGGGCCGGGTCAGCGTCGCGGTCCGGAGTCGGGCCACGACGTCCGCTCCGTGGTCGTCCTGGACCACGGCGGCCAGCGGGGAGAGCGACGACCGCAACGGCACCAACGCGGTCCCGGCCGACCTCCGTGAGGGCCCCGGCCTGGTCTGGACCGACGAGGCCGTCGCGGCCGAGGTCGTCGTGACCACGGTCTCCGGCCGTCAGCCGGTCGACGTCAAGGTCGACCTGATCAACCCGGGTGTGACCGCGAGCGACGCGGCCGCAGCCGACGTCTCCGCCGCGACCGCGTCGGCCTCACCGGAGGCGGTGGCCGAGGCCGTCGCGTCCGCCGCGCCCGCCGCGCCCGAGGGCGAGGAGGTTGCCAGCTCCGACCCGCTGGTGCCCGCTGCCGCCGCGGCGCCGAACCCGGCCTCCTACGGCAACGGCGTCGTCAAGATCTACAGCCGGGCCGCGTGGGGCGCGAACGCCGCGTACATGAAGTGGACGCCGAAGTACGCGTCCAAGGTGAACGCGGTCGTCGTCCACCACACCGCGACCAGCAACAACTACACCGCGGCGCAGGTCCCGGCGATCATCCGCTCGATCTACCACTACATGGCCGTCACCGAGAAGTACGGCGACATGGGTTACAACGTGCTCATCGACCGTTTCGGCCGGGTCTGGGAGGGACGCTACGGCGGCCTCACCCGCGCGGTCGTCGCCGCGCACGCCGGTGGCTTCAACAGCGGGACGAGCGGCATCGGCATCATCGGCGACCACACCAAGGTCGCGGTGTCCGCGGCGGCCAAGGAGGCCGTCGCCCGCTACTCGGCGTTCAAGCTGGGCACCGCCAAGGCCAACCCGACCGGCACCACCAGCCTCACCGGCGGTCCGTCGACGAAGTTCAAGTCCAAGGTCACGGTCAAGCTGCCGACGATCTACCCGCACCAGAGCACGAGCTCCACCGCGTGCCCGGGTAAGTACGGCATGGCGATCATGAGCTGGGTGCGCACCCGGGCCAAGACCCTTGTCGCGTCCTACAAGCTCGGCACCACGATCGCGGTGAAGCCCGTGGTCACGAAGCCGACCGCGAAGCCGACCCCGAAGCCGACCGCGACCCCGAAGCCCACCCCGACGGTCAAGCCGACCCCCACGACCACCCCGACCGCCCCGCCGACCGCGGGCCCCACCACTCCTGTCGCGACCGCGAACGGCACCACGGTTCCGGCGGCCGGCCTGACCCTCTACGGCGCCGGCTTCGGCCACGGCCGCGGCATGAGCCAGTACGGCGCGAAGGGTGCGGCGAAGCAGGGCCTGTCCGCGACCAAGATCGTGAACTTCTACTACCCCGGCGCGGCGCTGACCGCGAAGGGCAACCCGACGCTGCGCGTCCGGCTCTCGGCGATCGACGGCGGGCACTTCACGTTCGCCCCGACGTCCGGCACCACGGTCACCGGCCTGGTCGCCACCGCCGCCAACGGCACCACGGTCGCGCTGCCCGCGCGTTCCGGCTGGCACGTCGCCCGCAGCGGTGCGAGCTACCTGATCCAGGAGAAGGTCGGCACCGCCTGGGCGACCGCCTACACGCTCGCCGCCCCGGTGACGTTCAGCGGCCCGGCGTCGCTCACGGTGAACTACAGTGCGGCCAAGAACGACTGCCGCGGCGGCACCAGCGTGACGTTCAACGGCTCGCTGACCGCGCTGGTCGCGGACAACACCGCCCGTTACGTCGCTTCGATGCCGGTCGACACCTACCTGCGTGGTGTCGTCGCGTCCGAGATGCCCTCCAGCTGGAGCGCCGCGGCGCTCCAGGCACAGGCCATCGCGGCCCGCACCTACGCCACCGCGAAGATCACCTCGTCCCGCTACTACGACGTCATCGACACCCAGGCCAACCAGTGCTGGGACGGCAAGCTGTCCGAGGCGGCCGCCACCAACGCCGCGATCACCGCGACCGCGGGCAAGGTCCTGACCGTCGGCGGCAAGGTCATCAGCGCCGAGTTCTCCTCCGACAGCGGCGGCTACACCGCCTCCGGTGGCGTGAGCTACCTGCCGGCCAAGGCCGACCCGTACACGCTGGCCGCGGAGTCCTCCGCGACCAACTGGACGAAGGTCCTCACCCCGGCCCAGCTCGCGGCCGTCGACGGCGCCGCCGGCCTGACCAAGGTCACCGCGGTCAAGGTCACCAAGCGCACCGGTTTCGGACGCTGGGGCGGCCGGGTGGAGACCGTGCAGCTGACCGGTACGACCGCTGCCGGAAAGGTCACCACGGCGACCGTGACCGGGGCGGACTTCCGTACCCGTCTCGGCCTGCGGAGTACCTACCTCGGCTTCACGAAGTAAGCGCTACGGTGACCGCCAGGGGGAGGCCCTGGCGGTCACCACGTGCGCCACGGACGGCGTCGACCGTACGGTGACGGGTGCCACTCGGGCGTACTCTCTACAGCGCGGGAGACCGGGTAGGTCTACCGCGAACGAGGTCACAGCCGACCTCGTTCGAGTCGGGGTCCGATCGGTCGACACGAGTGCGACAACAGGTCGACGAGGAGATAACTGGTGACAGGCGGCAACGGCCCTCGAGTCCTGGTCGACGCCACGGCGGTTCCGGCTGACCGTGGCGGCGTTGGTCGGTACGTGGACGGCCTGCTTCCGGCTCTCGGCCGGGCCAACGCCGATCTGGCGGTGGTCTGCCAGCGGGCCGACGCAGAGCGTTACGGCCGACTCGTCCCGGCGGCAACCGTGATCTCAGCGCCTGCGGCTGTCGCGCACCGCCCGGCCCGGCTGGCCTGGGAGCAGACCGGCCTGCCACTGGTGGCGCAGCACGTCAACGCCCAGGTCGTGCACTCACCGCACTACACCCAGCCGCTGCGCGTCTCGTGTCCGGTCGTGGTGACCGTGCACGACGCGACGTTTTTCACCGACCCGCGGCACTACGACAAGGGCAAGGGCGCGTTCTTCCGGTCCGCGACCCGCACCGCGATGCGCCGGGCGTCCCGCGTGATCGTGCCGAGCAAGGCGACCCGCGACGAGCTGATCCGCCTGCTGGACGCCGACCCGACCAAGCTCGACGTCGCCTACCACGGCGTCGACCCCCGGGTCTTCCACGTGCCCGACGACGCCGAGTGCGCGCGCGTCCGCGCCCGGCTGGGCATCGGCCAGGCCAGCTACGTCGCGTTCCTCGGGGCGCAGGAGCCGCGGAAGAACGTCCCGAACCTGATCCGCGGCTGGGCTCGGGCCTGCGCGCACCGCGAGGCGCCGCCCGCGCTGGTGATCGCCGGTGGCTCCGGGCACGACGAGGAGATCGACACCGCGATCGAGGAGATCCCGCCGCACCTGCGGCTGATCCGCCCCGGGTACCTGCGCTACGCCGACCTGCCCGGCTACCTCGGCGGGGCGATCGTGGTGGCCTACCCGAGCCACGGCGAGGGCTTCGGCCTGCCGGTGCTCGAGGCGATGGCCTGTGGCGCCTGCGTGCTGACCACGCCGCGCCTGTCGCTGCCCGAGGTCGGTGGCGAGGCCGTGGCCTACACCGGCGAGGACGCCGACCAGATCGGCACTGACCTGGCGTCGCTGCTCGACGACCACGAGCGCCGCGCCCAACTCGGGGCGGCCGGACGGGAACGATCTCTCGAATTCTCGTGGGACGCGTCCGCCGAGGCGCACCTCGCCAGCTTCACTCGAGCCGTGGCGGCCAGCGCGTGACGGTGAGTTCCTGTCGAACGACCCCTGCGGAGATCGCCCTCGACGACCCCCTCTCGGAGGTGGCCCATTGAGCGGAGCCTTCTATCCCGTCATCCCCGCCGGTGGCAGCGGTACACGCCTGTGGCCGTTGTCCCGCGCCGGGCATCCCAAGTTTCTCCATCAGCTCACCGGCGGTGACCGGACGCTGATCCAGGAGACCGTCGACCGGCTGAAGTACGTCTCGTTGCCCGGCGACACGTTTGTCGTCACCGGCGCAGCGCATGCCGCGGCCGTCGCCAGGCAGCTGCCGGAGGTGCCGGCGTCCAACATCGTGGTCGAGCCGGGTCCGCGTGAATCCGGTCCGGCGATCGCGCTGGCCGCCGCGCTGATCCAGCGCCGCGATCCGGACGCCGTGATGGGCTCGTTCGCCGCCGACCACGTCGTCCGGGACGTCCGGACGTTCGTCACGACCGTGCGCACCGCGATCCACACCGCGGCCGAGGGCAAGCTGGTCTGCATCGGCATCACGCCGACCAGCCCGGAGACCGGGTACGGCTACATCCGCTGCGGCGACCACCTGCCGACCGGCGCCAGGGCGGTGCTGGAGTTCAAGGAGAAGCCGTCGCGCGAGGTGGCCGAGAACTACGTCGAATCCGGCGAGTACGTCTGGAACGCCGGCATGTTCGTCTGGCGGGTCGACGCGTTCCTCGCCGAGGTCGAACGGCAACTCCCCGAGCTGCACAGCGGGCTGATGAAGATCTGCGAATCCTGGGACCTGCCACGGCGGGACGAGGTGCTCTCCGAGGTCTGGCCGCGGCTGCCGAAGATCTCGGTCGACCACGGGGTCATGGAGGACGCGGCGGCTCGTGGCGCGGTGGCTGTCGTGCCGGCCGCGTTCGGCTGGAACGACCTCGGCGACTGGGACGGGCTGGCGGCCGTCCTGGAGCACGACGACGAGGGCAACACCGTCGTCGGCACCCACGACCGGGTGATCACGATCGACACGTCCGGGGCCATGGTCGTCCCGAACTCGAGCCGCACGGTCGCGCTGCTCGGCATGCGGGACGTGGTCGTCGTCGACACCCCGGACGCGCTGCTGGTCTGCCCGCGCGACCGGGCGCAGGAGGTCAAGTCCCTGGTCGAGGCCCTGAAGAACAAGGGTGCGGGCAATCTCTGCTGAGGCGGTCGCGGCGTCGCCGCTCAGTCGGGATTGGCAGCCGCCCTTCCCGCTGGATCTCCGCCGTTCCCTCGGACACCTGGCCCGCGGAAAGGGTGACCCGACCCAGCGGCTGACCGACGGCGCGCTCTGGCGCACCGCGCCCACGCCCGACGGCCCGGGCACGATTCGGCTTCGCCGAACCGACCGCATCCATGCGGACGCCTGGGGTCCGGGGGGCCCGTGGCTGCTCGAACACCTTCCGTCACTGCTTTGTGCGGACGACGATGTGAGCGACTTTTCCGGGGTGCTGGACGCGGCTCCCCACCCGGTGTTGAGCGAGGCGTGGCGGCTGTGCGGCGGGGGTCTGCGGTTCCCGGCCACCCGGCTGCTGTTCGACCAGGTCTCGGTAGCCGTGCTGGAGCAGAAGGTGACCGGCATCGAGGCGCGTCGCTCGTGGCGCGAGTTGGTGTGGCGGTTCGGCTCACCGGCCCCGGGCCCGGCACCGTCCGGGATGGCGGTGGCGCCGTATCCGGCCGACTGGCTCGCGATCCCGGACTGGGAGTGGCACAAGGCTGGCGTCGACCTGTCGCGGCGGCGGGCGATCCGGGCGGCGGCGACCGTCGCCGCTCGGCTGGACCAGCTGGCGCACGGGCCGGTAGTGAACGCCGTCCGGGTGTTGTGCACGCTGCCCGGGATCGGACCGTGGACGGCCGCCGAGGCGGTGCAGCGGGCGATGTCCGGTGCGGACGCCGTGAGCGTCGGCGACTTCCACCTGCCGAACGTTGTCGGGTGGGCGCTGGTCGGGCGCAAGCTCGACGACGCCGGGATGCTCGAGGTGCTCGCGCCGTACGCACCGCACCGGGCGCGCGCCATCCGTCTCGTCGAGGTCGGCCCGGCGCAGCGTCCCCCGCGCCGTGGCCCGCGCTTCTCTCCGCGCGACTACCGCAGGTTCTGACTCCCGCGAGCAACTAAGAGTGGTGTGGGCGGGCGCCCACACCACTCTTAGGTGTCAGCGCTCGATGAGGAAGGCGCTCGCGTCGCGGGGCGGACGGGGGCGAGGGGCCTCGGCGGGGTAGCCGACGGCGACCGAGCCCATCGGGTGCCAGTCGTCGGGCAGGTTCAACTCGGCACGCACCTCATCCGCGCAGAACATCGTCGACGAGATCCAGCACGAGCCGATGCCCTCGGTGGCCAGCGCGACCAGGAAGTTCTGCACCCCGGCGCCCATCGCCACCTGGAACATCGCCCGTTCGCTCGCGGCGCGCCTGGCGTCCGGGTACGTGTGCGCGCCGTCCAGCGCGAGCACCGGCACCACCAGCGCCGGAGCCTCCCAGAGCAGGTCGCCGCGCCGGAGGCGGCGTGCGATCGCGTCCTCGTCGAACCCGTCGCCGCGCAGGTCGGATGCCCAGGCGTCGCGCATCGTCGTGAGCAGCCGCTTGCGGACGTCGCCCGAGGTGACGTGGACGAACCGCCAGGGCGTCGTGTGGTGCGGGGCCGGCGCCGTAACCGCACTCGCCACCGCACGGGAGATCGCGTCCGGGGGCACCGGGGTATCGGCGAACGTCCGGATCGAGCGGCGGAGCGTCACGGCCTCGCGGTGCCCCAGGGCTCGGGCCTCGGCGGTGCCCAGCGCGAACATGTCCTCCTCGAGGACGCGGACCAGCGCGGCGGCGCCCGGTCCGTCGTCGCCGCCGACGTCGACGAGCGTCTGTACCCCGCGGACGACCGCCACCGGAACACCGCCGGACTTCCCCTTCACCAGCTCGGCCGCGGCGGCGATCTGGTCGGCGTCGGCGACCACGGTCATCGCCAGGTCGTTGCCGTGCCCGTCGCGCTGGCCGCGCAGGTCGCGCAGCGGGCGGACCCCGGCGGCGCCGATCGCCACGTCCGCGACGCCGACCCGCCACGGCCGGCCCATCGTGTCGCTGACCAGCACGCCGACGTCGACGCCGAGCGCAGCCTTCAACCCGGCCCGGAGCGCGCGGGCCGAAGCGTCGGAGTCCTCGGGCAGCAGCGCGATCACGTCCTGATCCACGTTGGACGTGTCGACGCCCGCCGAGGCCAGCACGAGCCCCTGGCGGGTCCGGACGATCCGGGTGCGGCCGCGGGTGGCGACGACCGCGGTGGTCTCGGCGTCGATCGCGGCTTCGCGCGCTGCCTCCCGGTCGGTTCCGACCGGTACGAGCCTGCCCTCGGCCTTGCTGACGATCTTGCTGGTGACGACGAGCACGTCGCCGTCGACGAGCCACGGAGCCGCGCTTGCGATCAGCGCGGCGAGATCCGTGCCCGGAGTCACCTCGGGAAGCCCCGGAACCGGCAGGATCCGCACCTCCGCGGCCCGCGCGGTCGCGCCCCCCTCCGGCGGAGGCATGGGCGCCGGCCCGACGGCCGCGCTACCCGCGTCGGGGGGCGGTGCGGCTGTCGCGTGGGACTCGGGGTCAGTCACGGGGGAGTCCGGCGATCGCGGCGGCTTCGGCGACGATGTGCGCGGTCGTCGGGGGATCGGTCATCCAGAGCGGCACCGCCCGGACGTCGGCGCCGAACAGCACCGCGCCGGCGTCGGTCGTGTCGACCAGCCAACCGTCCAGCAGCCCGCCGTACGCGCGTGCCCCGTAGTGCGCACCAACGCCCGCCGCCGACACCTCGACGCCCACCACCGGCAGGCACTTCTCCGCCATCCCGCGGACCGGCGCGCCACCGATGATCGGGGAGACTCCGACCACCTTCGCGGGTGCGGCCGCCAGCGCGGCCTTGATCCCCGGCACCGCGAGAATTGTGTCGATGCTCACGACCGGGTTGCTCGGCGCGAACAGGATCAGGTCCGCGGCCGCGATCGCCTCCAGGACGCCCGGCGCAGGCTTCGCGTCCTCGACGCCTACCTGGACGAACCGGTCGGCCTTCAGCCCGGCCCGGTAGCGGACCCACCACTCCTGGAAGTGCACGGCCCGGCGGCGGACGCCCGCGCCCCCGGCGTCTGGATCGAGTTCGTCGGCCAGCACGACGTGGGTCTCCACCCGGTCGTCGGTCATCGGCAGCAGCCGGACACCCGGTTTCCAGCGGGCGCAGAGCGCCTCGGTGACGGCCGAGAGCCGATACCCGGCGTCGAGCATCCGGGTCCGCACCAGGTGGGTCGCGATGTCCTTGTCGCCGAGCCCGAACCAGGTCGGCTCGGCGCCGTATTCGGCGAGTTCGTCCTTGACCGCCCAGGTCTCGCCGACTCGTCCCCAGCCGCGGTCCTCGTCGTGCCCGCCACCGAGCGTGTACATCACGCTGTCGAGGTCGGTGCAGATCCGCAGGCCGTGCAGGGTGACGTCGTCTGCGGTGTTCACGATGGCCGTGATCTCGGGCGTGCCGGGCCGATTCTCCGCCCAGGCCCGGACGCCCTGGAGAAAGCGGGCTCCGCCGATGCCGCCTGCCAGTACGACGATGCGCATGCTCCCATCGTTGCGCACGCCGCCGACAGCGGTCGCCCGGGGCGTTCGCTCACACCTGGGCGGCGGGTTGTGCCAGGCTGGCGAGCGCACCTGCCGATATGCGGAGATCATGCCGTCAAAGGAGAAGACCGTGTCGTCCACCGAGGCCGAAACGCCCGTCCGGGCACTTTTCGAGCGGTTACGCGGACCGGCGGCGGTGCTGCTCCTGGCCGTGAACGGTTTCCTGCTCGTGGTCGGGCTGCTCTCGATCCTGACGTCGTCCCTCGATCTGAGTGACGCGCTGGCCACCAGCCGGGGCTGGTTCCTCGGGTTGACGCCGGCGCTGCTGCCCGCGCTGGCGCTCGTGCTGGTCGCCGTCGTGCGTCCGGCGAAGGACAAACTCGTGCCGCTGGCCGCCACGATCGCCGTGGCCGAGCTGGGCTTCGCTGCCCTGTTCGGGCTGGTGACGATGCTCAGCACGTTCGCGTCGGGCTACTCGGTCGGGGCGACGTTCGTCGCGTTCCTGGAAGGGCTCGCCTGGCTGGCGCTGGTGGCCGGCGTGCTGTTCTTCGCGCTCCAGACGCTGCTCGCCGTGCGGGGTTCCCGCCCGGCGGCGGTGCCCGGCAGCCCGTACGGCCAGGCTCCCTACCCCGGCCAGCCGGGTCAGCCGGGTCAGCCGGGTCAGCCCCAGCAGGGTTGGCCGGCGCAGTCGCCGTGGCCCGGCCAGGCCGCCCAGGGTTACCCGGGTCAGCCGACGTCGGGGCAGCCCACCTCGGCGATCCCCACGTCCGGTGCCCACTACGACCCCTCCGGACAGTCGGCCCAGCCAGCCTGGCCCGGACAGCCCAGCCAGCCCGCACCCGGGCAGCCGCAGACGGGGCAGCACTCGTGGCCGAGCCAGGCGCCGACCTCCGGCCAGCCCGCCGCATACGCCCCGCCGAGCTCGGGCGGCCCCTTCGGCGCGCCCAACCAGCCCAACCAGCCCAACCAGCCCGGCCAGCCCTACCCGGGGCAGCCCGGCTCGGGCGCACCGTACGGCGCTCCCGGCGGTGCCTACCCGGCGCAGCCCGGCTACGCACCGCCCGCGTCCGCGCCGACCAGCGGCTACCCCCGCCCGACCAGCGGTTACCCGAACCCGCCCGGCCAGGACACGAACGTCGTCAACGTGAACGACCTCCTCCCGCCGGAGCAGGGCGGCGCCCACCGCCCGCGCGCCGACGACGAGAGGTAACCCGCGCCACAAAAACCCCTCGGTCAACCGGCTCCGCAGCGACATAGGGTGGCCGTCATGGTCGAGGTCACGCGCCGGAACGTCGCCACCACCGGAAATCCGGACGATCGAGGTCTCAAACGTGCATTGCGGCGCGCCCGGGACGGTGTCAGCCTCGACCCGGGCGAAGCCGCCACGCTGCTCACCGCTCGGGGTGACCACCTCGAAGAGCTCCTGACGATCGCGTCCCGGGTCCGGGACGCCGGCCTGGTCGACGCCGGGCGGCCGGGGATCGTCACGTACTCCCGCAAGGTGTTCATCCCGGTCACGCGGCTGTGTCGCGACCGCTGTCACTACTGCACGTTCGCGACCGTGCCGCACAAGGTGCCGCACACGTTCCTCGACCGCGACGAGGTCGTCGAGATCGCCCGCCAAGGCGCCGAACAGGGCTGCAAGGAAGCACTGTTCACGCTCGGCGACCGTCCGGAGGAGCGCTGGCCTGCCGCCCGCGAGTGGCTGGACTCCCGCGGCTACGCATCCACGTTGGACTACGTGCGGGCATGCGCGATCGCGGTGCTCGAGGAGACCGGCCTGCTGCCGCACCTCAACCCGGGTGTGATGAGCTGGGCCGAGCTGCAGCGGCTCAAGCCGGTCGCGCCGAGCATGGGCATGATGCTGGAGACCACCGCCACTCGGCTGTGGAGCGAGCCGGGCGGCCCGCACTACGGCTCGCCGGACAAGGAGCCCGCGGTCCGGCTCCGGGCGCTGACCGACGCCGGACGGGTCGGGGTGCCGTTCACCACCGGCATCCTGGTCGGCATCGGCGAGACGCACGAGGAGCGCGCCGAGTCGCTGTTCGCGATCCGGCAGTCGGCCCGCGAGTACGGGCACATCCAGGAAGTCATCATCCAGAACTTCCGCTCGAAGCCCGACACCGCGATGCGCAACGAGCCGGACGCCGACTTCGAGGACTTCCTGGCGACGGTCGCGACGGCTCGGCTAGTGCTCGGCCCGAAAATGCGTCTGCAGGCGCCGCCGAACCTCCTGGACGAGCTGCACACGCCGGAGGCGGCGGAGACGACCGACGAGTACGCGCTGCTGCTCCGCGCGGGTATCGACGACTGGGGCGGCGTCTCGCCGGTGACCCCCGACCACGTCAACCCCGAGCGTCCGTGGCCGCAGATCGACGAGCTGGCCCGTCGCAGCGAGAACGCCGGGTTCACGCTGCGCGAGCGCCTCACCGCGCACCCGAAGTACGTGCTGGCCGGCGAGCCGTGGATCGATCCGCGTGTCGCCGCCCACGTGGCAGCGCTGATGGACCCGTCGACCGGCCTCGCCGATGAAAAGGCCGTTCCTGTCGGCCGCCCGTGGCAGGAGCCCGACCCGGCGCTGGCCGAGAGCGTCGGCCGGATCGATCTGCACGCCACGATCGATACGACCGGCCGCACCGACGACCGCCGCGGTGACTTCTCGACCGTCTACGGCGACTGGGAGGCCGTCGCGGAACACGTCGAGAGCGGCCCGCAGCGCGCCCCCGAACGGCTTGCGGACGACGTCCGCAAAGGCTTGAGCATCGCGGCAGAGAACCCGGCCGCACTGCTCGACGAGGTGAACACCGACGCGGCGCTGGCGTTGTTCGGCGCCGAGGGCGCCGCGCTGGAGACGCTCACGCGGCTGGCCGACGACCTGCGCAAAGAGGTAGTCGGTGACGCGATCACGTACGTGGTGAACCGGAACATCAACTTCACGAACGTCTGTTACGTGGGCTGCCGGTTCTGCGCGTTCGCGCAGCGCCGCACCGACGCCGACGCGTACCGCCTGTCCAACGACGAGGTGGCCGACCGGGCCGCGGACGCGTGGGCGGTCGGCGCGACCGAGGTGTGCATGCAGGGCGGCATCGACCCGGAGTTGTCCGGGCGCGGCTACGCCGACCTGGTGCGGGCGGTCAAGGAGCGGGTGCCGGGCATGCATGTGCACGCGTTCAGCCCGATGGAGGTCGCGACCGCCAGCGCCAAGGCGAACATGTCGGTGCGCGACTGGCTGGTGATGATGAAGGAGGCGGGGCTCGACACGATCCCGGGTACCGCCGCCGAGATCCTCGACGACGAGGTCCGGTGGGTGCTCACCAAGGGCAAGCTGCCGGCCGCGGAGTGGATCTCGATCGTGAAGACCGCGCACGAGCTGGGGATCCGCTCGTCGTCCACGATGATGTACGGGCACGTCGACCACTCCGGGCACTGGCTGGGGCACTTCCGGACGCTGGCCCAGATCCAGGACGAGACGGGTGGTTTCACCGAGTTCGTGCCGCTGCCGTTCGTCCACCACAACGCGCCGATCTACCTGGCGGGCATCGCCCGTCCGGGCCCGACGAACGCGCAGAACCGGGCGGTGCACGCGCTCGCGCGGCTGGCGTTGCACGGGCGGATCGACCACATCCAGTGCTCGTGGGTGAAGCTCGGGGACGCGGGCGCGGTGCAGATCCTCAACGGCGGGGCCGACGACGTCGGCGGCACGCTGATGGAGGAGACGATCAGCCGGATGGCCGGGTCGGAGAACGGGAGCGAGCGGAGCGTGGAGGAGCTGCACGCGATGGCCGCGGCGGCCGGGCGGCCCGTTCGCCAGCGCACCACCACCTACGGCGTGGTGCCCTCGCGTCCGACGCTCACTCTCGCGTAGCGGCCACCGGGGGACGCAGCGGGAGCCGTGCGGTCGCGGTCGTGCCCTGCTCACCCTGCGACTGCAGGGTGAGCGTGCCGCCGTGCCTGGCCAGCACGGTCGTGGCGATCGCCAGGCCGAGCCCGGTACCGCGGATCTTCCGTTCGGTGCTGCGGGTACCGCGGCGCAACCGGCGGGTCACGACCTCCAGCTCGTTCACCGGGATGCCGATTCCGGTGTCGGCGACGGTGAGCGCCACCGACCCGTCACTGGCCTCGAGCGACACGTCCACGTCCCCGCCGTCCGGGCTGTAGCGCACGGCGTTGTCGATGAGGTGGTCGACGGCCTGCCGGAGCCGTTCCGGGTCGGCGACGAGCGGCGCCTCCGACGGTAGCTGCGCCCGGAGGCGGACGCCCTGCTCGCCGGCGGCCGGAGCGTACGCGTCGACCGCGTCGCGGACGATCGTCGCCAGGTCGGTGGGGACGAGTTCGAGCATCGTGTGGCCGGAGTCGAGCGCGGCCAGGTCGAGCAGGTTCTCGACGATCGCCAGCAGCAGGCGCGTGTTGCGGTCGACGACCTCCAGCAGCGGCCGGACGCCGCCGAGACGCTCCTCGTCCCCGGACTCGCGGAGCAGCTCGGTGTAGGCCGCGATCGACGTCAACGGCGTCCGGAGCTCGTGGCCGACCAGCGCGATGTACTCCTCCTCGGAGCGTGCCAGCCGGGCGGCGTAACTCTCCGCGCGGCGGCGCTCCAGGTACTGCCCGATCTGCGCCGCGATGCCGAGCAGGACCGCGATCAGCGAGCTCTCGGGCTCCTCGGCGTGCGCGGAGTAGAACGTCAGGACGCCGATCGTCCGCTCGCCGCTGCGCACCGGGACGCCGAGCGCGGCGTGCAGGCCGCAGCCGGCTGCGATCGGGTCCGACAGCGGTCCGGTCGCGATGTCCGCCACCCAGATCGGCGTCCCGGTCTTCCAGACCGTGCCGGTGAGGCCGGAACCACCGACGACGGGCTCGGACATGCGCGGGATCGGCTCGCGTCCGGGCTCGTCCCAGCGGGCGATCGGAGTGAGCGCGCCGGACAGCTCGTCGGCGAGCCAGAGTTCGGCGTGCGGCCAGTGCAGGCTGGTGCCGATCGCCGCGAGCGTCGTCGTGGTGGCGGCGGCCAGGTCGGACGTGTCCGCCAGTGCCTGCGCCGTGGCCAGCTCGCAGGCCTGGAGCTGTTCCGCGCGGCGGCGCTGGGTGATGTCCTCGGCGGTGATCACCGCGCCGATCCGGTCGCCTGACGTGTCGACGATCGGCTGGCCGTTGACCGAGACCATCCGCGGGCGGTGGCCCGGGGCGAGCACCAGCACGTCGATGTCCCGGACACGCTCGCCGCGCAGCGCCCGGCGGAGCGGCATGTCGTCGGCGGAGAACGGACGCCGGTCGGGGTGGTAGAGGTGCATGGCGGCCGGCCACTCGTCCGGCGCGCAGTCGGCGTAGTTGTCGTCGGCGACGCCGAGCATCCGGCGCAGCGCCTGGTTGAAGACGACCAGGCGCCCGTGCCGGTCGCAGGCGGCGACGCCGGTCTGGAGGCTGGTGAGCAGCGCGTCGGTGAACGCGTTGATCTCGTCGAGCCGGTCGGCGAGCTCGTCGTTGACGTCGGCGACCGGCGGTGGGTTGGCGCTCCGGCGCTCGCGGTCGATCTCGCCTGCCAGGCCCGTCGTGAACAGCTGGGCGGCGTCGTCGATCACCGTGAGCTGGCGGGCCGACCAGTCGCGCGGCAGATGGTCGCCGATCGCCAGGACGCCGACGACCTGGTCGTCGGCGTCCCGGATCGGGAACCCGACGTAGGCGGCGAGGCCGTGCTTCCGTACCGCGGCGGTCTCGGCGAACCGCCGGTCCTGGGTCGCGTCGCCGACGATGATCGGGATCCCGGCCGCGACCACCGCCTCGCACAGCGACCGCTCGGCGGCGATCTCGGCGGGGCCGGCACCCGCGCGCCCGGCGCCGAACGAGCCGAGCACGATCTGGCGCTGGACATGGACCAGCGAGATCAGCGCGTTCGGTGCCCCGCAGGCCTCGGCGACGAGCCGGGCCAGCTGATCGGCGAGGCAGCGGGAAGCGATGGCCTGCGCGCGGTCGACGGCTGCGATCCGGTCGGGCGCGGCCAGCACGGTGTCCCGGCTGGGCCAGTAGCCGCTCGTCGGACGATCCACCCGGCACCCCCATGCTGGTCGTCTTCGCAGAATAAGCCCTGTTTGTCGGTTTTACGTAAACGAGCGTCGCGGGCGTCCGAGGCGTGGTCAGTAGGGTCGGCCCCCATGGCGACGTACCAGGACCGTCCGGCCGACGAACTTCTCGCGCTGGACGCCGCCCACATCTGGCACCCGTACGCGCAGTTGACCGGCCCCGCGCCGGTTCTGCCGGTGGTCTCGGCGTCCGGGGTGCGGCTGCGGCTGGCGGACGGGCGGGAACTGGTCGACGGGACCAGCTCCTGGTGGGCCGCGATCCACGGTTACAACCACCCGGTGCTCAACGCGGCCGCCGCCGACCAGCTCGGACGCATGGCGCACGTCATGTTCGGCGGGCTGACGCACCCGCCGGCGGTCGAGTTGGCTCGCCTGCTGGTGGAGATCACCCCGGCGCCGCTGGAGACCGTGTTCTTCGCCGATTCCGGGTCGGTCGCCGTCGAGGTGGCGATCAAGACCGCGCTGCAGTACCAGTTCTCGACCGGACACCCGGACCGCATGCGGCTGCTGACCGTCCGCAGCGGTTACTACGGCGACACGTTCGGCGCGATGGCGGTCTGCGACCCGGTCAACGGCATGCACCACCTGTTCTCCGGTGTGCTGCCCCAGCACCTCTTCGCGCCCGCCCCGCCGGCCGAGTTCGACGCCGGGTACGCCGACGAGTTGGTCACGATGGTGGAGCGGCACGCTGGGGAGCTGGCCGCGGTGATCGTCGAGCCGGTCGTCCAGAACGCCGGTGGTATGCGCTTTTACGACCCGGTCTACCTGCGGGTGCTGCGCGAGGTCTGTGACGCGACCGGCGTCCTGCTGATCTTCGACGAGATCGCGACCGGGTTCGGCCGCACCGGGACGCTCTTCGCGGCCGACGCGGCGGGCGTGAGCCCGGACGTCATGGCGGTCGGCAAGGCGATGACCGGTGGGTACCTGACGATGGCTGCGGTGCTTACAACACGTGCGGTGGCGACCGGCGTCGGCACACTGATGCACGGTCCGACGTTCATGGCCAATCCGCTCGCGGCAGCGGTGTCGGTGGCGAGCATCCGGTTGCTGCTGGAAGGGCCGTGGCGTGCGACCGTGGCGCGGCTGTCCGAGCGGCTGCGGGCCGGTCTGGAGCCGGCGCGGGCGCTGCCCGGCGTGGCGGACGTCCGGGTGCGCGGCGGGATCGGCGTGGTGGAGCTGCGATCGCCGGTGGACGTCGCTCGAGTGACCGGGGCGGTCGTCGACCGCGGGGTGTGGCTGCGGCCGTTCCGGAACCTGATCTACACGATGCCGCCCTACCTTCTCGGCGCCGAGACGACGGATGCCGCCGAGGATGCGAATCGGATCTGCGCGGCGATCCTGGCCGCCGCGGCACCCCCAGACGCCTGACTCGGGGCAGCCGCAGTTGCTGTGACCTGGGACTCTGAGGTCCGCGGGGTAGCGAGTGACAGGTGTTCCCACTCGGCGTCGGTTCGACCCTTTTTGCCAGGGTGGGTTCCCTCACCCGGGCTGATACGTGATAAAAATGCACATATCAGGTCAATATGTCTCTTGACGCGACCGGCATTACACGCGTGTAATTCCCATCGGGGATAGTCAATATCGCCTTCCACAGGGGGTTCGACGCGCCAGCCGCGCGGCCGGCGTACGAGTGGAGGAGGCACGGCAGTGGCCGCAGAAGTGATCACCGATCTCGTAGTCGGTGACGCACCGGAGTGGCAGGACCGCGCGCTCTGCGCGCAGACAGACCCGGAAGCTTTCTTTCCGGAGAAGGGCGGTTCGACCCGCGAGGCCAAGCGCATCTGCACCGGGTGCGAGGTCAAAGCGGAATGCTTGGAGTACGCGCTTGCACACGACGAACGCTTCGGTATCTGGGGTGGACTGTCGGAACGCGAGCGACGCAAGCTCAAGAAGCGTGTCGTCTGAGTCAGTCGACCGTGCTTAAAGCACTCCCAGGGCGCTCGGCGCCGGGAAGCGCACGGTTACGCCGTCTCGCCCGACCGACACGATCGGTTGGTGCGGCGGCAATTGCGCCTGCAACCACTGTCGGAGCACCTCGGTGGACGGTGCGTCCGGTCCGACCGGGACGCCGTCGAGCGACGTGATGCGCGCCTGACGCCGCAAGCTGTACGGCCCCGACTCGCCGGGGACGGCAGGCAACGCGGCGATCTCGAGCCGATAATCGGTGGCCAGTTCAGTCAGGACGGTCAGCAGCCGTCCGTCCACCTCGGCGTCGGACAACACCGAAACGACGGGTGGCCGGGCCACCAACAGGGGCAGCAGGGCCCGGACCGCGGACCGACGGGCGATCCGGCCGGCCGCAGCCGCGCGCTCGTACTTCGCCACGGACGGGACCACCAACCGCACCTCGGACCGCTCGAACCGGGCGATCCGGACCGAGCGCTGCCATGCGGACGCCGCGGCCGATCCCGGCTCCGGCCGAACTCCGATGAGGAGCACGTCGGCCTGGTCGAGGCTGTCCGCGGTCGTGTCGCGGTACCGCAGCACCCGGCCGCGTTCGGCGTCCGGCAGGCCGCCGGGGTCGCCGGACGCCGTCCAGACCGCGTCGTCGACGACCAGCAGCGCCGTCCCGGAGTGGTCGCGGGCCCACGCCACGGCCTCCACCGGGCCGGAGCGGGCCGCGGCGGTCACCTGCGGCCCGGTCAGCACCAGCGCTACGCCGGCGACCAGCACCACGGTCACGGCGGCTGCGGTGGCGCGTACCCGGCTGCGGACGCCGCTCACGGTCGCGGCTGCGTCGATCGTCGCTCCGAGGACGACCGCCGCAGCCGGTAGCGCGAGCAATAACAGCGGTGTCCGGATCGGCGCCGCGGTTGCCGCGACCACCCCGCACACCAGTACGACGAACGCGAACGGCCGCAGCCAGCGGACGATCGTGCCGATCGCCGCGCCCAGCACGACCGCGCCGAGCACGACCCAGTCGACGACGGTCGGCCGGACGCGCGGGGCGGCGTCGAAACCGACCAGCACGAACAACCCCGCAGCGAGGACGCCGAGCACGGCGACCCCGGCGATCCGTGTCGACCGCGTCCAGCCGGCGCCGACGTCCCGGCACGCCAGCACCGCCGCCGTCGTCGTCACCGCGACCGGGGCCACCAGGGGAGCGGTCAGCACCCCGACCCCGGCGCAGAGCACCGCGGGTGGGATCGCGCGGCGGGTGGTCGGACGGGCGAGCAGAACGGCGGCGAGCAGCCACGGCACGGCGAGGTTGACCGGAGTGACCAGCCGGTGCCCGGCCACCGCCCACGGCAGGCCCGCCGCGACGACGACGGCCAGCGCGGTGGCCGGGAGGCTCGACCCGACCCGGCGGGCCAGCACACCGACCAGTACGGCCGTCACAACCGCGGCCAGCACCATCAGCTCGCGGGCCGCGGTGACGCCGGGGACCGTGTCGCGGACCGCCCGGTAGGCGGCCACCTGGAGCGCGGCGGCGGACTCGGCGGTCCACCCGCCGAGCGGGAACTGTCCGTCCGCGATCAGCGCGGACTCGGCCGGTTCCGGGGGCGGCGCGGCGAGCGGTCCGGTGCGGCGGGCACCCGCGTAGGCGAGCGCGCCACCGGCCAGGGCAAGGAGCACGGCGGGCCACCGCCGCGGAGCGAGGTGCCGCGGCGACACGGGTAGCGCGGAGCTACGGCGGGCCACCTCGTGTCGCCCGCGATAGCTCTGCTGACCGCGCCGTAAGGGCACGGAACTCATCCCGGACCCCCCGTCCCCGATGAGGCTCGTTCAGGCAAGCTCAGTGGCCGGGCGGGTCGACGTCGTCGGGATCGAGGCCGAGCAGGTTCGCCACCTGCTCCACGACGACGTCGTGAACCAGGTCGGCGAGGTCCTCCCGGTCGTAGGCGCGTGCCTCCAGCGGGCGCCGGTAGACGACGATCCGCGGCGGAGTGCTGCGACCCCGCCCGCCGTCCCGCCCCGGCAGCAGCCGCGCCAGCGGGACGTTGCCGTCCTCCAGCACGTCCGAGTCGTAGGACGGCAGCTCCGGCGGAACGTCCTCGACCGCGAACTCGACGTCGCGCAGTTGCGTGGACCACCGCGGCTCGAGGTGCTCGACGGCGTCCAGCACGAGGTCGTCGAAGATCTGCGCGCGGCTGCGGGAGAGCGGGACCGTGGCCGGGACCAGACGTCCGCGCATGCCTCGGCCGCGCCGGTCACGGCGGGAGGTACCGGGGCGGCGCCGGTGCTCGGCGGCGGAGGACATGGCAGCAGGATAGTGCGCCCGAGCGCGGATGGACCGGTCGATTCACCCCGGTTGATGTGCGACACACCCGCCACACCGCGGGCGACCGTTGGCGCAGGAGCCCCCCGCCCGATACCGTTCCGCCGTGAGGTCTCACCGGCGCTGCTCAAAGAATGGCTGTTCCCAGCCTGCGGTGGCGACGTTGACCTACGTCTACGCGGAGTCGACCGCGGTGATCGGTCCGCTCGCGGTATCGCACGAACCGCACACCTACGACCTCTGCGAGGGTCACGCCGAGCGGCTCACCGCCCCCAAGGGCTGGGACCTCGTGCGCGCCGAAGGTGACTGGGCCGCACCACCGCCGACCAGCGACGACCTCGCGGCGCTGGCCGACGCGGTCCGCGAGGCGGCCCGCCCGGCGACCGCGGAGAGCGTCGCCAAGGACGGTTCGCCGCAGGTCGGCAGACGGGGACACCTGCGCGCGCTGCCCAATCCGCGCTGAGTGCCGTCGTTCGCTCCGGATAGGCTCCCGAGCATCGCACCGCACCGAAGGAGCGCCCGCCGTGTCCCCGCATGACCTTTCTGGCCTGGTCAAGGCGTACGACGTCCGCGGCGTGGTACCCGAACAGTTCGACGAGAACGTCGCGCGAGCGCTCGGCGCTGCGTTCGCCCGTCTGGTGGGGGCCGAGGGCAGCACCGGCATCGTCACCGCGCACGACATGCGGGAGAGCTCGATACCGCTGTCCAGGGCGTTCGCCGAGGGCGCGATGAGCCAGGGCGTCTCGGTCACCGAAGCGGGCCTGGGCTCCACCGACCTGCTCTACTTCGCCGCGGGCCACCTGAACCTGCCCGGCGCGATGTTCACCGCCAGCCACAACCCGGCCCAGTACAACGGCATCAAGCTCTGCCGGGCGGGCGCGACGCCGATCGGCCAGGCGAGCGGTCTGGCGACGATCCGCTCGGAGGCGGAGCGGCTGCTGGACGAGGGCATCACCCCGGCGGGCACGGTCGGTGAGATCAGCCGCGTCGACCTGCTCGGCGAGTACGCGAAGTACCTGCGGAACCTGGTCGACCTCGGTAGCGTCCGGCCCCTCACGGTGGTGGTCGACGCCGGGAACGGCATGGGCGGATACACGGTGCCGGTGGTGCTCGGCGAGGGCCTACCGCTGACGATCGTGCCGCTCTACTTCGAGCTGGACGGGAACTTCCCGAACCACGAAGCCAACCCGCTCGACCCGGCGAACCTCGTCGATCTGCAGAAGGCAGTCGTCGAGCACAAGGCCGACATCGGTCTCGCGTTCGACGGCGACGCCGACCGCTGCTTCGTGGTGGACGAGTTGGGTGAGCCGGTCAGCCCGAGCGCGATCACCGGGCTGGTCGCCGTCCGCGAACTCGCCAAGCACCCGGGCGCGACGATCATCCACAACCTGATCACGTCCCGCGCCGTCCCCGAGATCGTGCGCGAGCACGGCGGGAACCCGGTCCGCACCCGAGTGGGCCACTCGTTCATCAAGGCCCAGATGGCCGAGAGCGACGCCGTCTTCGGCGGGGAGCACTCGGCGCACTACTACTTCCGCGACTTCTGGCGCGCCGACACCGGCATGCTGGCGGCGATGCACGTGCTCGCAGCCCTCGGCGAGAGCGACCGGCCGCTCTCCGAGATCGGGCGCGAATACCAGCGGTACGTCGCCTCCGGCGAGATCAACTCGGTGGTGGCCGATCAGGCCGCGAGCACCCAGAAAGTGCTCGACGCGCTGGTCGGCCCCGACGCCGAGGTCGACACGCTCGACGGAACCACGGTCAGTTTTCCGGACGGCGCATGGTTCAACCTTCGAGCGTCAAACACTGAACCGTTGCTTCGCCTGAACGTCGAGGCGGCGACGCCGGAACGGATGGCCGAGATCCGCGACCAGGTACTGGCACTGGTCCGCTCTACACCGGAGGCACTGTGACAGTCGATTCCGCACTTCTGGAGATCCTGGCCTGCCCGAGCGAGGACCACGCGCCGCTGCGCCTGGACGAGGAGGCGGGCGAGCTGGCCTGCACGGTCTGTGACCGGTCGTATCCCATCCGGGACGGCATCCCGGTGCTGTTGCTGGACGAGGCCCGTCACCGGGGTAGTGAGTCCCAGTGACTGCTGTGTACCCCGGCGCCCTCCTCCGCTCCGCTCCTCGGTCGCTAGGGCTCCCTACGATGCTCCCAATCTCCTCCGAGAATGCAGTGGAGGACGCCTCATGACCGCGGCAATCGACGAGACCCGCCTCGACGACGCCGACGTACTGGCCGGCGCCGACCCGGCGGCGATGCTCCGCGCCACCGCAGGCGCCGGGCCGCAGCTGCGGGAGGCCGTCTCGCTGGCGGCCGAGGCCGGTCTGCACGTGCTGTCCGAGGAGATCCGCCCGCGCGCGCTGGTCGTGGCAGGCGTCGGCACCGCGGCCCGCACCGGTGACGTGCTGTCCGCGGTCGCCGGCCCCCGCTGCCCGGTGCCGGTTGTGCTGCACCGCACCCGTGGCGTCCCCGGCTGGGTGGGCGCCGCGGACGTCGTCATCGCGGTCTCCGCGTCCGGACGCAGCCCGGAGGCGCTCGCCGCCGCCGAGGCCGCGATGCACCGGGGCGCCCGGCTGGTCGCGATCGGCGCACCCGACAGCGAGCTGCAGTCGATGGCCGAGCGGGCGCGGGCACTGTTCGTCCCGGTACCGCGCCGCCGCCCGGCGCGCGTGGCGTTCTGGTCGCTGACCGTTCCCGTGCTGCTCGCCGGACGGGCGCTGGGCATGGCCGCGGTGACCGAGGCCGACTTCGCCGAGACCGCGACCCGGCTCGACAACGACGCCGAGCGCTGCCGCCCGACCGCCGAGTCGTTCGTCAATGAGGGCAAGTCGCTGGCGATCGAGCTGGCGAACACGATCCCGGTCGTCTGGGGCACCTCCGCGCTGGCCACGGTCGCGGCGAACCGGTTCGCCGACCAGCTCGCCGCGAACGCCAGGTACCCCGCCATCGCGGGCAACCTGATCGAGGCCGGCCGTGGACGCGTCGGCCTGATCGACGGCGTGTTCGGTTCGCTGGCCGACGACGCGGACGACTTCTTCGCCGACCGGGTCGACTCGGCCTCGAGCACCAAACTGCGTCTGGTGCTGCTGCGTGACGACGGCGAGTCCGAGGTCGACGCGGCACGCGCGAACGCGATTGAAGACTTGGCCCGGGAACGGGGTATAGGAGTCAGCGTGCTGAACGCGGAGGGTGGTTCCGAGCTCGAGCGACTGGCGTCGCTCATCGCGGTGCCGGACTTCGCGTCGGTCTACCTGGCCCTGTTGCACGGCCTCGACCCGATCGCGGTCCGGGCGGTGTCCGAGTTGAAGGAGCGGACCAACGCGTGAGCACCGAAGGCGGCGTCAAGGCCATCGTCGCGGCATTGATCGCCAACCTGGGTATCGCAGCAACCAAGCTGGTCGCGTGGGTGCTGACCCAGTCCTCGTCGATGCTGGCCGAGTCGATCCACTCGCTGGCCGACTCGGGGAACCAGCTCCTCCTGCTGCTCGGCGGCAGACGGGCGAAGAAGTCCGCGACGCCGGAGCACCCGTTCGGATACGGGCGCGAGCGCTACATCTGGGCGTTCATCGTCTCGATCGTGCTGTTCAGCGTCGGTGGCCTGTTCGCGCTCTACGAGGGCTACCACAAGCTGGAGCACCGGGAGCCGATCGAGTCCTGGCACTGGGTTCCGGTGACCGTGCTGCTCGTGGCGATCGGGCTGGAGACGTACTCGTTCTCGACCGCGCTGCGGGAGACGAACAAGAGCCGCGGCTCGACGTCGCTGATCAACTTCATCCGCCGGGCGAAGGCGCCGGAGCTGCCGGTCGTGTTGCTCGAGGACACCGCGGCGCTGCTCGGTCTGGTGTTCGCGCTGTTCGGCGTCAGCATGACGTTGCTCACCCATGACGGGCTCTGGGACGCGATCGGCACGCTCGCGATCGGCGTGTTGCTCGTCGTGGTCGCGGTCTTCCTCGCGATCGAGACGAAGAGCCTGTTGCTCGGCGAAGGGGCCAGCGCCGAGGATCTGCGGCGGATCGAGCGGGCGATCGTCGACGGTGGCGGCACGGTCGAGCGCATCATTCACATGAAGACGCTGTACCTCGGCCCGGACGAACTGCTGGTCGCGGCCAAGATCGCCGTTCATCACGACGAGACGGCCGGTAAGGTCGCCGATGCGATCGACGCTGCGGAGGTGCGAATCCGGGAGGCGGTGCCGGTCGCTCGGGTGATCTACCTGGAGCCCGACATCTATTCCACAGCGAAGGCGCGGGCCGCGGACAGCGCGGGGGATGGCGACGCCCATGGAGCTACTCACTAACACGATCCGTACGTACGCCTGGGGCTCGACGTCGGCGATCGCCGGCGTGCAGGGCCGCGCGGTGCCCAGCCCGGAGCCGGAGGCCGAGCTCTGGATGGGCGGCCACCCGTCGGCGCCGTCCCGCCTCACCCGGGGCGGCGTCGAGTACGGCCTGGACGCGCTGGTCGCGGCCGACCCGGCGGGGGAGCTGGGACCGGCGGCGGCTCTCGGCGCGCGCGTGCCGTTCCTGCTGAAGCTGCTGGCCGCGGAGACCCCGCTGTCGTTACAGGCCCACCCCAGCGAGGAGCAGGCCCAGGCCGGGTTCGCCGCAGCCGAGGCCGCCGGTCTCGCGCTCGGCGACCCGCGCCGCAGCTACGTGGATCCGCACCACAAGCCGGAGCTGATCTGCGCGGTGGGGGAGTTCTCCGCGCTCTGCGGCTTCCGCCCGGTCGAGCGGTCGGTCGAGGTGCTCACGCCGGTCGTCGGCGCGGTTCCCGCGCTCAAGCCGCTGCTCGACGCGCTACGGCTGACGCCGGACGGCGGCGGTCTGCGTACGTTCGTGGCCGGGCTCTTCGGGCTTCCGGACGCCGATCAGGTGGCCGTTGCTTTTGCGGACGCCTGCCGCGCGGCCCAATCGTCGGGGGAGGCACCGGACTACGAGCTGGCGGTGTCGCTCGCGGACAAGTACCCGGGCGACATCGGCGTGGTGCTGGCGCTCCTGCTCAACCACCTCGTGCTCGCGCCCGGAGAGGCGATGTTCCTGCCTGCCGGGGTGCTGCACGCTTACCTGCACGGCGTTGGCGTCGAGGTCATGGCGTGCTCCGACAACGTGCTGCGCGGTGGGTTGACGCCGAAGCACGTCGACGTGTCGGAGCTGCTGCGGGTGGTGCGCTTCGAGGTCATGCCCGCCCGGCCGTTCCCGGCCGAGGAGCCGGCGCCGGGCGTCCAGGTGTGGAACCCGCCGGTGCCGGAGTTCGCGCTGACCAGGGTCGCGCTGGACCTCGCGGGCGGTCGGGCGTCGCTGGCCGCGGACGGGCCGCGGATCCTGTTCTGCCTGGACGGCACGGTGACCGTGGACGACGGGACCGGGCCGGTCGAGCTGCGCGGTGGCCAGGCGGGTTACGTGCCGGCCGGCCGCCGCGAGGTGGTGCTGACCGGCACCGGCACTCTCTTCCACGCCACGACGGCGTAGGTGCGCGCCGCCCGCGGAGGCGCCGGCCGGCGGATGACGGGTTTTGGGGCTGTAACGCGCGCTTAGAGGCCGATCTTGCGTGAATCGGCGCTTGCGTGAATCGGCGTCGAGCTACCGATCAGGCGGGGACCACTTCGACGGTGGACGCGGTGGGGGTGCGCGGTGCCGTCGGGGAGGACGGCGGCGGGTTCGACGGAGTGGGCGACGGGGGGTCGTCCGACGGGGTCGGGCTCGGCTCGTCGTCCGAGGGCGTGGGGGTGGGCGACGGCTTCGTGGGCGTCGGCGACGGCGTCGGCGGCTTCGTGGGGGTGGTCGGACGCGTCGTCGGCGGGGTCCGGGTCGGCGGCTTCGGTGTGGGCGAGCTGGAGGACGGGTCCGGGATCGGGATCGGAGCGCCGCCCCCGGTGTTGGTGTCGATCTGGTAGCTGTCCGACTCGTCGTCATCGTCACCGTTGCCGGTGTCGGGTGCGTGCGGCATCGGAGCCGGGCCGTCCGGGGTGCTGGCCTCGCGCGGTGACGGGCTGGCGGCCGCGAGGACGTCCGCGGGGCTGTTGGTGCCCTGGTTCTGGGAGAGGATCACCGCGCCGACCGAGAACACCACCGCGGCGACGGCGGCGGCCGCACCGGCGGCGACGCGCTTCCGGCGGGGCGGGGTGGGGAAGGTCGGAGCCGGGGAGGCGGCGAGGTAGGCGCTGCTCGGTGGCAGCTCCTCCGGGGCGCCCCACGGGGAGCCCGAGTAGACGTTGCCCTGGCGGCCGCCGTACGGCGCCGAGGCGGCGTCGTTCCGGGCGCCGCGGGCGCGGGTGATCGCGTCGTTCGGCACGTGGCGGGTGATCGCGGTCGGCAGTTCGGCGTGCGAGACCGTGACGCCGTCCACCGCGGATCCACCGGCGCCGGGCCCGGACGGAACGGCACCAGCCATCCCGGGGGAGCCCACGGAGCCACCGGCACCGGGTCCGCCTGCCGCACTACCCGCCATCCCGGGCGAGCCGCCCGCAGCGTTACCACCGACGCCGGGGCCGTGCCCAGCGCTGCCGCTCATGCCGGGTGAGCCGCCGGCGTTGCCGCTCATGCCGGGTGAGCCGCCCGAGGCGTTACCACCGACGCCGGGGCCGTGCCCAGCGTTGCCGCTCATGCCGGGTGAGCCGCCGGCGTTGCCGCTCATGCCGGGCGACCCGCCCGAGGCGTTACCACCGACGCCGGGGCCGTGCCCAACGCTGCCGCTCATGCCGGGTGAGCCGCCGGCTTTGCCGCCCATGCCGGGCGCGCCGCCGGCGGCGGCGTTGGCTCCGGGTCCGCCGGTCAGGGCCGCCCCGAGGCCGCCGCTGCTCGCGGCAACCGCTCCGCCCATGCCGCCGCCTCCAGCGGCCGCGGCTGCTCCGCCGCCGATGGCACCGCTCCCAGCGGCCGCTCCGCCGCCGATGGCACCGCTCCCAGCGGCTGCTCCGCCGCCAAGGGCGCCGACGCCGCCGAACCCGGACGACAGCCCACCGGCCGCCGCGCCGCCGCCGAGTGCGAACGCACCCTCCTCGAGCGGCGCCCGGAGCCCGTGCCGGTACTCGACCGCGATCTCCACCGCCTGCTCACGCAGGAACGGCGGCACACCGAACACCGGCAGCGCTGCCCCGAGCACCTCGAGCGCATAGGAATCCAGGCTGTCCCGGCAGGTCGGGCACGGCGCCTCGGTCCGCGTGCCGTACAGGTGCCGGTCGATGACCCCGCGCAGCGAGTTCGGACGTCCCTCGGCGGCCCCGGCGTGCCGCACCAACCGGCGCAGGTCCGTGCACCGCTCGCTGCCGAACCAGACCGCCACCGCGGTGGTCAGCGTGGCGCGGATCCGCTCGCGCGCCCGCCCCAGCACCGCCTGCGCATTGCGTCCGCCAATGACCGTGACCAGCTCACGGGCGTCCAACCGGTCGTGCCATTCGAGTTCGAACAGCAACCGTTCGCGGTAGGTCAGCGTCTCCATCGCGCGCCAGACCAGGCGCCGCAGTTCCCCGTCCCCACCCGCGTCCATGATTCCGACCAGGAGCTGGGTGGTGGCGTCCGGCGTCCGCCGGATCCGGGTCACCCGGCCGCGGCCCTCGCCGACGCGGATGCAGCTCTCGTACGCGGCCCTGGCCATCGCCGGCCGCAGTTGCTCCGGCCGGGTCAGCCGGGCGGACGCGACGCTGCCGAGCGCCTGCCCGAGCGCGATCGTGGCGTTCTCGCGGTCCCGCAGCGTCCGCATGAACATGCCGAACAGCCAGCGGTGGTAACGGTCGAAGAGCGCGTGCAGGCCGGCCTGGCTGAAACCGTCGGCGTCGGCGGAGGCGGAGTGTCGGCGGAACCCACTGGCCCAGCTCGCACGTGTTCCGGGTACGACGTCGGCTTCGGTGTGGTCACTCCCACGTAGGGCAGCGAGCACCGCGGCGTCATCTCGTAAGCCAAACGGAAGGGCGTCGCTGATCGTGGACATCCGTTTCCTCGCCTCCGGTCGCCCCCTGATGATGTCACCCTTGGACCGGGTGGCCGAGGACGTTCCCCGCCGTTGTCACATAACAGACTCATCCGTCGGTCTATTGACGTCCGACGGCGCCGGTAGGTTGCGTTTCCCGGCCGATTCGGAAACCTTCACAGAACGCTGCTAACCTCAAATGGCAATGAGTACGCTCACGATCCAGGAGGCGGCGGAGACCACGGGGTGGTCACCGCGGATGCTCCGGTACATCGAACAGGTAGGGCTGGTGGCCGCGCCGCGGTCGGCCGGCGGGTACCGCCTGTACGGACCGGCTGAGCTCCAGCGCCTTCGGACGCTGCGGGAGCTTCTGCAGCAGTTCGACATCGGGCTGACCGACGTCGGCTTCGCGCTGCGGTTGCGCCGCGACGAGGAGCTTCGGGCGGCGCTGGACGAATGGTTCCAGGCCCGTCCCGCTCCCCCGGCGGATGTTCCCGCCGACGACTGGCTGCGTTGGGAGTACGACAAGCATCAGAAGCTGCTGGCCGAGATCCCGGTCGCGCAGCGCTCCCGCCCTGCCCCGGTCGACGCTCCTACGGGGGCGTATCCGATCGTAGACATCCCGGACGATACTGGGACATACCCGGTGGTGGACATCGCGGACGACGACGTCCGGAGCCGCTCCGGTCGACGTCCCGGTGCGCACCGGAACCACGAGGAGAACCGATGACAGCCGTCACCGACGCCCCTGCGGGAACCACCCCGTTCAAGGTCGCCGACCTCTCCCTGGCCGCGTTCGGCCGCAAGGAGATCCAGCTCGCCGAGCACGAGATGCCCGGGCTCATGTCGATCCGGGAGGAGTACGCCGCGGCCCAGCCGCTGCGGGGCGCCCGGGTCACCGGTTCGCTGCACATGACGATCCAGACCGCGGTGCTGATCGAGACCCTGGTCGCGCTCGGCGCCGAGGTGCGCTGGGCGTCCTGCAACATCTTCTCCACCCAGGACCACGCGGCCGCTGCGGTCGTCGTCGGCCCGAACGGCACTCCCGAGGACCCGCAGGGCGTCCCGGTCTTCGCCTGGAAGGGCGAGACGCTGGAGGAGTACTGGTGGTGCACCGAGCAGATCCTGGCCTGGCCCGGCGGTAAGGGCCCGAACATGATCCTGGACGACGGCGGCGACGTGACGCTGCTCGTCCACAAGGGCGTCGAGTTCGAGAAGGTCGGCTCCGCGCCGGACCCGGAGACCGCCGACAGCGAGGAGTTCGGCGTCATCCTGCGCCTGCTCAACCGCTCGCTCGCCGAGGACCCGCAGCGCTGGACGAACATCGCGGCGGAGATCAAGGGCGTCACCGAGGAGACCACGACCGGCGTCCACCGCCTGTACGAGTTCGCCAAGAACGGCACGCTGCTCTTCCCGGCGATCAACGTCAACGACTCGGTCACCAAGAGCAAGTTCGACAACAAGTACGGCTGCCGGCACTCGCTGATCGACGGCATCAACCGTGCCACCGACGTGCTGATCGGCGGCAAGGTCGCGGTCGTGTTCGGCTACGGCGACGTGGGCAAGGGCTGCGCCGAGTCGCTGCGCGGCCAGGGCGCCCGGGTCATCGTCACCGAGATCGACCCGATCTGCGCGCTGCAGGCCGCGATGGACGGCTACCAGGTCACGACGCTGGACGAGGTCGTCGGTTACGCCGACATCTTCATCACGACGACCGGCAACAAGGACATCATCATGGCCGCCGACATGGCCAAGATGAAGCACCAGGCGATCGTCGGCAACATCGGCCACTTCGACAACGAGATCGACATGGCCGGCCTGGCGAAGACCCCGGGCGTCGTCCGGAACAACATCAAGCCGCAGGTCGACGAGTGGGTGTTCGAGGACGGGCACTCGATCATCGTGCTGTCCGAGGGCCGCCTGCTGAACCTGGGCAACGCCACCGGTCACCCGAGCTTCGTGATGTCGAACAGCTTCGCGAACCAGACGATCGCGCAGATCGAGCTGTTCACCAAGACGTCCGAGTACGACAAGCAGGTGTACGTCCTCCCGAAGCACCTCGACGAGAAGGTGGCCCGGTTGCACTTGGCCGCTCTCGGCGTCAAGCTCACCGAGCTGAGCAAGGAGCAGGCCGACTACATCGGTGTTCCGGTGGAAGGGCCGTACAAGCCCGACCACTACCGGTACTGACCCGCAAGGCCGTCACGGACATCGATGAGTAGCGTGTCCCACCCGTGGGTAGGGGGACGCCGTCGGGGTTTCACCGTCGAACACCCGGACTGTGACCGGGGCAGCGTACGTTGCCTGCAGTCGCAACACTGACTCCGACGTTCGTCGGCCCGGGGCCGGGGCATCCGCACGCGGGTGCCCCGGCGCCGAGTAACCGGGCGGCGATGCCGCCGGGAGGTGCTGTGTCAAAAGACGGGTCCCCATCCGTCGTCGTCGCGAAGCCGTCCGCGCCGGTCGGCTGGTCGCCGAAGCTGGTCCGCCCTCTCCGCTCGCGGGCCGTCTTCCTTCTCGCGTTCGCCGCCTTCTTCCTCGTGAGCGCCGGTTGGGCCCTCGCGCTGCCCACGAACGGCACGAACGACGAGGACGAGCACATCATCCGCGCCTACGGCGCCGCCAGCGGGCAGCTGTACTCCGCGCCCGCCGCAGCGGCCCGCGGCGGCGGCGCTTGGTACAGCGTCCCCCGTAGCCTGTTGCCGGTAAACGCCGATTGTGCGCAGAAGTGGGAGCTGCCCGCCTCCTGTCTGCAGCGGCCACCGGACGACCCGAGCCGGATCGAGGTCGGCACCGCGGCCGGGCGCTACAACCCGCTGTACTACGTGCCGGTCGGGCTCCCGATGGTGCTCAGCCCGAACATGGCCGGCATCGTCCTCGGACGGTTGATCTCCGCCGGGATGGTCGCCGGAATGCTCGCGGCGTCGGTCAAGATCGCGGTCCGGCGGCGTAGCCCGCTGCTGCTGACTGCGCTCCTGGTCGCCGCCAGCCCGAACCTGCTCAATTTGGCCGGGTCGATCAACCCCAGCGGCCTGGAGCTGGCCGCGGGCGTGCTGACCTGGACCGCGCTGCTGACGCTGGTCCGCGCCAGACCGGGCGAGCTCGACGACCGATGGACCGCGCAACTGCTGCTGGCCGCCGGGCTCGGCGCCGCGACGCTGGTGTCGATCCGGACGCTCGGTCCGCTGCTGCTCGGTCTGACGGTTCTGGCGTGTGCGGCGGTGGCCCGCCCCGGCCGGAACCGCGAACTACTCGGACGCCGCGACACGCGCGCGGTCGGGATCGGCGTCTCGATCGCGGGCCTGTTCGGCATCTTGTGGACGCTGTTCTCCGGCGTCCTGCGCAATCCACCGGCGGAGACGCCACCTCCGCACCTCTCGCTCACCGAGAAGCTCGGGTACATCATGGGTGACCGGATGACCCAATGGGTGGCGCAGCTCGTCGGCCGCTTCAGTTACGGCGAGGTGGCCGCACCGAACGGCATGCTCGTCGCCTGGTACGGGCTGGCGTTGCTGATCATCGTGCCGACGCTGCTGTTCGCCACCTGGCGGCAGGCCGCGGTGCTGATCGGCATCGTGGTCGTCAGCCTGGCGCTGCTGGTCGGGTTCGAGCTGCTCTACTACCAGCAGATCGGCTGGGCCCAGCAGAGCCGTTACGTGCTGCCGTTCGGCGTCGGCGCGCTGCTGTTCGCGGGGTGCCTGCGACGCTGGGAGGGCCGCCTCGGCGAGCTAGCCACAAAACGGTTCGTAACGATCAGCGCGGTGGCGATCGGCGCGATGCACGTCTGGGCGCTGGCCGTCGTCATGACGCGGTTCCAGGTGACGCAGCGCTTCAAGGCGCTCGGCGCGCTGCACGGCGCCTGGCTGCCCGCGGTCGGGCCGCAGATTCCGCTGCTGATCGTCGCGCTCGGCGGCGCGCTCCTCGTCGCCCTCGTCGTGCTCACCCGACAGCCTCGGCCGAGTTCGGGCACCGGCCTGAGCACGGCGCTCGAGGTGCTGGTGCCGGGACGGCGCGTCCCGCGGCCCGCCAACGGCCGCCGACCCGTGGTCGCCGCGACCAGCAGCGCCAATGCGGAGGAAAAGGGCGTCGTCGCCGAGGAATGACCTGGCATTGTCCGTGAAGGATCGGTTCAGTACGCGCGTCCCACGCTGACAGGCCGCGCCGGGCGCGGCGCTGTCGCACCCGCCCACTAGTGTGTCCGAGACGAGGCGGGGCAGGGGTTCTCCGCCGGGGAGGATGAGGTCGTGGCCGGTCCCGGAGTTGCGGTGGCCGCGGCATCGGAGGCGGCCGGTCCGGGCAGCATCCGTGGCCGATGGGTACTGCTCGTCGCGGTCGTCTCGTTCTTCCTGATGGGTGCGGGCTGGGCTGCCGCGCTGCCGGTGAACGGCACGTACGACGAATCCCAGCACCTCGTACGCGCGTATGCCGTGGCCAGTGGCCAGGTGTACGCCACCCCGACGGACGCGATCCGCGGCGGCGGCGCCTGGTTCGACGTCCCCCGCAGCCTGCTGCCGGACGACATCGACTGCACGTTCAAGGATCGCGCGCCGGCCAGCTGCCAGACGCCCGCACCCGACGACGAGTCCACCGAGCGGGTGGCCAGCGCTGCCGGGCGCTACAACCCGGTGTACTACGCCGTGGTCGGCCTCCCGCTGCTGGTGTCGCCCGACCTGTCCGGCATCGTCGCGGCCCGCCTGGTGTCCGCGCTCGGCGCGGCCGTGATGCTCGGACTGGCGGTGTTCGTCGCGGTGCGGCGGCGTCGTCCGCTGCTCGTCGCCGGTCTGATCGTCGTCGCGACGCCGATGGCGATGAACCTCAACGGCGCGATCAACCCGAACGGGTGGGAGATCGCGGCGGGCGTGCTGCTCTGGACCACGCTGCTCACGCTGTTCCGGGCCCGCCCCGGTGAACTCAGTGAGCGGTTCACCCGGTTGCTGGTCATCCTCGCCGGGGTCTCCGGGTCGCTGTTGCTCGTCCTGCGGGCGCTCGGGCCGGTCCTGCTGATCCTCATCGTGTTCGCGTGCCTGCTGCTCGGGCGCCGCGCCTCGATCATGGGGCTGGTGCGCCGCCTCGACGTGTGGTGGGTCCTCGGCGTCGGCGCGGTGGTCGGCATCTACGCGATCGGCTGGATGCTGCTCTCCGGTCTGTCCGACAGCGAGGGTGCCGAGGGCAACGCGGCGTCCACGATCCCGTACTCGGACGCATTGCGGCAGCTCGCGCTCGTCCGGTCCTCGTTCTGGGTCAACCAACTGGTCGGCCAGTTCAGCTACGGCGAGACCGTGCTGCCCAGCTGGACGATCATCGCCTGGTACCTGACGGTCGGTGCGCTGGTCGGCCCGGCGCTGGCCGTGGTCAAGCGCAGGCACGCGCTGGTCCTGCTCGCGATCCTGGCGACGTCGTTCGTGGCGCTGGCCGCGCTGGAGCTGGCCTACCTGCGCAACATCGGCTGGTCGCAGCACGGGCGGTACATCGTGCCGTTCGGCGTCGGGCTGGTGCTGGGCGCGGTCTCGCTGCGGCGGGTCGAACGAACGTTCGGCGCCACGGGCGTCGGGCGGATCGTGCCGGGCATCGCGGTGATCACCGGCCTGCTGCACCTGTGGGTGCTGCTGCTCGTGCAGACCCGCTTCCAGTTCGGCCAGGGCTCCGGCTTGAACCCGTTGCGGGGCAGTTGGAAGCCGCCGCTGGGCTCGTTCGTGCCGCTGTTCGCCGAGTTGCTCGGCGTGGTGCTGCTGGTGCTGCTGGCGTTCTGGGTCGTCCGGCGGTTGCCGGTTCCGCCCGCCGACGACGCGCGGCTGAGCGCCGGTGGTGCGCTCGAGGTCGTCCCCGGCGCGGCGGTCGGCCCGGAGCCGGTGGACGGCACGGGGACGCGCGCGGACGGCCGGGCGAAGAACGGTCGGCAGCCGACGGCGGTAACGGTCGGCGCCGGCGAGGTCGGACCGACACCCACCGAGAACGCGGCCGAGGCCGTCGCGGCGCCGGTGCCGCCCGCGCAGGCCTCCCGACCCAGCGGAGCGGCCGATGCCGAGCGCTCCGACGAGGCGGTCGCGCAGTGAGCGTTCCGAGGGTCCAGTACGACGTCGCAGACCTCGGGCTCGCCGGTCACGGTCACAGCCGCATCGAGTGGGCCGACCGGTCCATGCCGGTGCTCGCGGCGATCCGCGACCGGTTCGCCGCGCAGCGTCCGTTCGACGGGGTGCGCATCGCGGCGTGCCTGAACATCACGGCGGAGACCGCGAACCTCGTCCGTACGTTGCAGGCCGGCGGCGCGGAGATCCGGCTGTGCGCGTCCAACCCGCTCTCCACCCAGGACGACACGGCGGCGGCGCTGGTCGTGGAGTACGGCGTCAGCGTTTTCGCCCGGCACCGCTCCGACTCGGTCACCTACCGGCAGCACCTGGACGCGGTGCTGGCCAGGGCGCCCGAACTCGTGCTCGACGACGCCTGTGACCTCGCCACCGCACTCCACACCGACTACCGGGACCTCGTTCCCGGCCTGCGCGGTGGCTGCGAGGAGACCACCAGCGGCGTCGTCCGGCTTCGCGCCATGGCGTCGGCCGGTGCGCTGCGGTACCCGGTCGTGGCGGTCACCGACACGCCCACCAAGAACCTGGTCGACAACCGGATCGGCACCGGCCAGTCCACGATCGACGCCCTGCTCCGCAGCACGAACACACTGCTGGCCGGCGCGAACGTGGTGGTCGCCGGCTTCGGGTACGGCGGTCAGGGCGTCGCGGCACGGCTGACCGGGCTCGGCGCGCGGGTCATCGTCACCGAGGTCGACCCCGGCCGTGCGCTCGACGCGACGCTCTCCGGCTACGCGGTGATGACGATGGCGGAGGCGGCGCCGCTCGGCGACGTGTTCATCACGGTCACCGGCAACCGCGACGTCATCCGCGCGGAGCACTTCGCGCTGATGAAGGACGGTGCCGTGCTCGCCAACGCGGGCCACTTCGACCTGGAGATCGACGTGGCGTGGCTCGCGGCGAACGCGGTCGAGCGTCGCTTGGAAGTGCGTCCGCACGTCGACGAGTACGTGCAGGCGGACGGGCGGCGGCTGCTTCTCGTCGCCGAGGGGCGGGTCGCGAACCTGGCCGGCGCGGAAGGGCACCCGGCCGCGGTGATGGACATCGCGTTCGGCATCCAGGCGCTGTCCGCGGAGTGGCTGCTGCGAAACGAGCCGGGCGCGTTGCCCGCGGCCGTTCTCGAGGTGCCGCCCGGCATCGACCGCGAGATCGCGCGTCTGAAGCTCGCCGCCCTCGATGTGACGCTGGACATCCTCACCGAGACGCAACTCGCCTACCTAACCAGCTGGTCATCCTGACCTGCGTGGATGTTGTTACTCACCGTCCACATAGTTGTGTGGGGCAAATGGTAGGGCCTACCCGGTTGCTTTGGGGTTAGGTAAGGCTTACCGTTTCCCCCGCTCATCTATGTCGGCGAAGGGGGCAGCGGGGTGTTGGATTACTTCTTCCCGAACCTGCTCATCGGTCTCCGCGAAGGACTGGAAGCCGCACTCGTCGTCAGCATTCTCGTCGCGTACCTGGTCAAGACCGACCGCCGTAACCGCCTCCCGGTCGTCTGGGCCGGCGTGGCCGCCGCGGTCGTGCTGTCTGTGGCCTTCGGCGCGCTGCTCACCTACGTCATCACCGGCCTGGACACGTTCAAGCAGCAGGAGCTCGCGGGCGGTTTCCTCTCGATCATCGCGGTCGGGCTCGTCACCTGGATGATCTTCTGGATGCGGCGGACGGCCCGTCACCTCAAGGCCGAGCTGACCGGCAAGCTGGAAGCCGCGATCGCCATGGGCGCCGGTGCGGTCGCGCTGATGGCGTTCCTCGCGGTGGCACGGGAGGGTCTCGAGACGACACTGTTCTTCTTCAGCGCAGCCCAGCAGGCCGACAGCCAACTCGGCCCGCTGCTGGGCTTCCTGGTCGGCATCGCGATCGCGGTCGCCCTGGCCTTCGCGCTCTACCAGGGCGCGGTCCGGATCAACCTCGGCACGTTCTTCACCTGGACCGGTGCGCTTCTGGTCGTCGTCGCCGCAGGCATCTTCTCGTACGGCATCCACGACCTGCAGGAAGCCGAGGTCCTACCCGGTCTGAACACGCTGGCGTTCGACGTCAGCGCCCAGATCCCGCCGGACAGCTGGTACGCCACGCTGCTCAAGGGCATCTTCAACTTCCAGCCGCAGACGACCGTGCTGCAGGCGATCGCGTGGACCGCGTATCTCGTCCCCGTGTTGACGTTTTTTCTCTGGCCCACCAGGGAGAGCGCCGCGCCCCCGGCCGCGCCCGAAGAGTCGGCGACGCGCGCCGGTATCTGAGCGCTCCTCGTCCGGCCGCAGGCCGGGCACCCGATTCCCCGTCGGCAGGCGCCCGATCGCGTGCCGGTACGAACAGGAGAACACCCCACATGCGGACTTCCAGACCCTCCACCGTGTTGGTCCTCGCGCTCGCAGGCGTCACGTTGCTCGGCGCGGCCGGATGCGGCTCCTCGGACGACGACGCGGGGGACGCGGGCGGGGGCCCCGTCGCGGTGGCCGCCACCGACACGACCTGCAAGCTCGACCGGACCGATCTCGACGCGGGCACCAACACGTTCGAGATCAAGAACACCGGCTCCAAGGTCACCGAGTTCTACGTGTACGCCGAGGGTGACCGCATCATGGGCGAGGTCGAGAACATCGGGCCCGGCCTGTCGCGCAAGCTGATCGTCGAGCTCCCCGCCGGCAGCTACGAGGGCGCGTGCAAGCCCGGTATGAAGGGCGACGGCATCCGCACGGCGCTGAAGGTGACCGGTGCGGCCGAATCGCTGTCCACCGACGATCAGCTCGCCGCGGCTGCCCAGAGTTACCAGCGGTACGTGAAGAGCCAGACCGGCGCGCTGATCACCAAGACCACCGAGTTCGTCAACGCGGTCAAGGCCAACGACATCGAGAAGGCCAAGACGCTGTTCCCGATCGCGCGGACGTACTGGGAGCGGATCGAGCCGGTCGCGGAGAGCTTCGGCGACCTCGACCCGAAGATCGACGCCAGGGAGAACGACGTCGAGCCGGGCACCGAGTGGACCGGTTACCACCGGATCGAGAAGGACCTCTGGATCACCAAGGACGTCTCCAAGGACGGCGCGCTCGCCGACCAGCTGCTGAAGGACGTCCAGGAGGTCGTCGACAAGGCGAACACCGTGCAGCTCTCGCCGCTGCAGCTGGCCAACGGTGCCAAGGAGCTGATGGACGAGGTCGCGACCGGCAAGATCACCGGCGAGGAGGACCGCTACTCGCACACCGACCTCTGGGACTTCCAGGCGAACGTGGAGGGCTCGAAGGCGGCGATCGCGGCACTGCGTCCGACGCTGGACGATCGGAACCCCGAACTGGCGAAGAAGCTCGACGCGCAGTTCGAGGCCGTGCAGAAGCTGCTCGACGCACAGGCGACCGACGATGGCTTCAAGCTCTACACCGAACTCACCCAGGCCGAGATCAGGCAGTTCGCGGCGGCGGTCGACGCGCTGAGCGAGCCGCTGAGCCAGGTGGCGGCGGTCGTCGCGCAGAAGTAGCCGAGCGAGGGCGCCCGGTGCGCCCCGGACCGAGGGAGGCTGAGCATGGCACGGACCACCGAGGACGGCACCGCGGCACCGGCCGAGGCTCCGCCGTCGCAGGCCACACCCGTCGAGGCCGGCCCGGGGCGCGGGTTCTCGCGGCGGCGGCTGCTGGGGGCCAGCGCCGCCGGTCTGGCGGGGTTGGGGGCTGCGGCGGCCGGCGGTTACGTCGTGGCGGACGCGCGGTCCGGGGCGGGTGCCGGCGGCGGTGACGCCGCCGCCGCCGTTCCGTTCCACGGTGCTCACCAGGCCGGCATCGTCACACCGGCGCAGGACCGGCTGCACTTCGTCAGCTTCGACATCACGACCACGAACCGCGCGGACCTGGTCGACCTGCTGCGCGAGTGGACGAAGGCCGCCGCGCGAATGACGGCGGGAGAGGCGGCCGGGGACACCGGCGCGGTGAACGGACCGATCGAGGCGCCGCCGGAGGACACCGGCGAGGCGCTCGGGCTGCCCGCGTCGCAGCTGACGTTGACGATCGGCTTCGGCCCGTCGATGTTCGACGCCCGGTTCGGCCTGGCGGCGAAACGCCCACCCGCGCTGGTCGACCTGCCCGCGTTCCCCGGCGACGCGCTGGACGAGGCGCGCTCCGGCGGTGACCTCGCGATCCAGGCGTGCGCGCACGACCCGCAAGTGGCGGTGCACGCGGTGCGGAACCTGGCTCGGATCGGCTTCGGCGCGGTGGCGGTGCGGTGGTCGCAGCTCGGCTTCGGCCGGACGTCGTCCACCTCACGGGACCAGGCCACCCCGCGAAACCTGTTCGGCTTCAAGGACGGCACCCGCAACCTCAAGGCCGAGGAGAAGACGCTGCTCGACGAGCAGCTCTGGGCCGCCGCGGGTGACGGAGCACCGTGGATGGCAGGCGGGTCGTACCTGGTCGCGCGCCGGATGCGGATGCACATCGAGACCTGGGATCGGACGCCGTTGTCCGAGCAGCAGGCGATCTTCGGCCGGTTCAAGGGCAGCGGCGCACCGACGACGAGCGAGAACGCCGACGGCAACGAGTTCGACGACTTCGAGTTCGACACGGTCACCGGGGCGTCCGAGCCGGTGATCGCGCTGGACGCGCACACCAGGCTGGCTCATCCGGACTTCAACGACGGGGCGCGGCTGCTACGGCGCGGGTACAACTTCGTGGACGGCTCCGACGGGCTCGGACGCCTGGACGCCGGCCTGTTCTTCCTGGCCTACCAGCGGGACCCGCGGAAACAGTTCATCCCGATCCAGCGGAACCTGGCCCGGACCGACGCGATGAACGAGTACGTGAAGCACGTCGGGAGTGCGGTGTTCGCCTGTCCGCCGGGTGTCACGAAGGACGGCTACTGGGGCGACACGCTGCTCTAAGGCTTCCAGGCGCCCTCGGCGGAAGGCGGCAGCGCGGGGGCGCCCAGTGCGACGATCGCGCGGCGGGCGGCGAGGCGCTCGGCTTCGCGTCGCCGACGCTCGGCGAGGACCGCGGTGAGGTAGGCCCACGGCGGCGTCCCCGGCGGGGGAGGGGGCGTCGTGCTGCGGTATACCTCATCGGCCAGTCGCCGCCCGAGCGAGACGCGGGCGTCGGCGCGCATGCCGTTGGCGCGGGTGAGGAACTGGCGGAGCGCCATCGCGAGGCCGTCGTCGATGCCGGCCAGGTCGAGGTCACGGGCCCAGTACGCCAGCTCCGGCGGCATGAAGATCGGCTGGCGGCTGAGGTCGGGCAGTCGCTCGACCAGGACGATCGTGCCCGCCGCGAGGTCGCCGAGCCGTTTGCCCCTGGCCGAGAACAGCATGCACGTCGAGCCGAAGATCCAGGTCAACGGCGGGAGCAGCAGACCGGGCCACTCGATCGCGGCGCCGATCAGCCCGCGGGTCAACGCGTGCCGGAACCGGATCGGACCGCCGTCGTCGCGGACCACCCGGAGCCCGAGCGCGAACTTCCCCGGGCTCCGGCCGCGGGTGAACGTCTCGAACGCGACCGGCCAGACCACGAACGTGAAAACCAGCATGAGGATCGACAGCGTGGCGGAGATCGCGAAGTTCGCGCGCACGCTGAACGCGCTGAGCAGGACGCTGAGCGACATCAGGATCAGGATCTGGATCGTCGCGTCGATCGCGATCGCGGTGGCCCGGGTGGCGAGCCGGGCGACCGGCAGCTCGAGCTCGACGGCCTCGCCGATGATCAGCCGCTGCCGATCCACTGCCTGAGTCACCCGGTTAGCGTCGCATACCGTCGCACGGCGCGCGTTAGCCGAGGGTGAAGCCGAGTTCGGTGGCCAGGACGTCGGCCAGGGCGATGGCTTGGTCGGTCGTGATCACGGCGCCGCGCAGCGTCTGCAGGCCCCTGGCGCCCGCCAGCCGTGACGTCCGCAGGTCGCACTTGCGCGCCGCGTCGGCGCCGAACTCGGCGCCGTTGAGGTCGCAGTCGTCGAAGACGACGCCGGAGAGGTCACCGCGCAGCGTGGTCCCGGAGAACGTGCAGTCCCGGAACACGACCGATCCCTTGCCCCGGCGCAGGAACAGGCTGCCGTCGTCCCAGCGGCACCCGCTGATCAGCACGTCCTCGACGAACGACCCGATCAGGCGCCAGCCGACCAGCCGCGAGTCGGTGATCGCCAGCCGCCGCGCCGAGACGCCCTCCCACCGCGCGCCCGCGAGGTCGGAGCGCTCGATCCGGACGTCGCTCACGTCGAGCGGCTCGAACCGGGTTCCGGAGAAGTCGGCGCCCTCGGCTCGGACGGTCGCGATCTCACCGCGGCCCGCGATACCGACGTACGAGCCGGTCAGCAGGTTGCGGTAGAGGTCGATCTCGTCGTCGAGCGGGCCGTCGAACGGCTCGAGGAGGTCGTCGTCCAACTGCGGCGGGCGAGGGGCGGTCCCGGTCGGTGGCACCCGAGAACCGTAACTCACACGCGGGTGACGATGCCCGGCCACAATGGGCCGGTGAGCGTTCCCACGACCGGGCCGGGGCGCCGCAGTCGTCCCCGCCCCACCTGGGCCGAGCTACCCGATTCCGTGCGCGACGGGGTCGAGCGTGCGCTCGGCGCCCGGGTCGTCTCGGCACAGAGCGCGCCGCTCGGGCTGACCCCCGGGCTGGCGTCCCGGATCGAGCTGGACGACGGGCGGCGTGCGTTCCTGAAGGCGGCAGGCGTCCACCGAGGCGCCGACACGGTGGCGAAGCTGCGCCGCGAGGCGCAGGTGATGGACGCGCTGCCGCCGGGCGCCCTGGCTCCGCGCTTGCTCGGCGTTTACGACGACGGGCGTTGGGCGGCGGTGGCCTGCACGGACGTCGGCGGCCGCCCGCCCGCGTCGCCGTGGACGCGACCGGAGCTCGACCGGGTGCTGGCCGCGCTCTCCGCCTGCGTCGTGGCCACGACCCCGAGCCCGCTGCCCGGCCCGCGGTTCGTCGCCGACTGGGCCGACGACCTGACCAGTTGGCGTCGGCTGGCCCGCGACCCGTCGGCGCCGGCCGCGTTGCGTGCGGTGCTGCCCGCCGACCTCGATTGGGTGCCGCGTGACCTCGACCGTCTGGCGCGGCTGGAGGCCGGGTGGTCGGTCCGCGCGGACGGGGACACGCTGCTCCACGGCGACCTGAGGGCGGACAACATCCTGCTCACCGACGAGCAGGTCTGGTTCGTCGACTGGCCGTCGGCCTGCGTCGGCGCGCCCTGGCTCGACCTGCTGTTCCTGCTGCCGGGCGCTGCGGTGACGCCCGGCGCGGTCGACCCGGAGGACGTCGTCCGCACCCACCCGCTGACCAGGGACGTCGCACCGGAGACGATCACCGCGACGGTGGCTGCGATCGCGGGCTTCCTGCTCACGGTCAGCCTCGAACCGCCACCGTGGTACGCGCCGGAGGTCCGTCTGTTCCAGCGCGCCGAGGCGGCTGCGGCCCTCCGCTGGCTCGCTCGGCGCCGCTAGTTGCAGGACCGTTGCGGTCGGCCGGGGTTCTCTCTGGTCCACCGGGCGGCAACCGATAGACATGGCATGACCACGGACCTCAGACACGGGCTGCTCCAGCGGCCGGGAACGTTGCTGTTGTTCGTCCTGCTGGCCGATACATACGCATACTTTGTCTCGGATGCGGGTAGCTCCGCCGTAGGGCTGTTGGTCTATCTGCTGCAGGCTTTCCTGCTCTACCGGGTCTGGCGCGGTGCCAACTTGGTGCCGGTGATGCTCCTGCTCGTGATCGCCGGCTACGAGGCCTACTGCGTCAAGCAGGTGGTGGACGCCGGTATCGGCGGTGACCACCGCACTTGGGTGCTCGCCCACGTGTTCGCGATCATGGTCACGGTCGCGGTCCTGTTCAGTGCCCCGGTCCGGCAGCGGCGGGCGCCGCTGCGCGGGGTGCGCCGGATCGGATCAGAGTGATCTCCGCCACCTCCGTGCCACGGCGGCGCTATCGGCGGTCGTTCGGTGCCACCCGGGCGTCCTGCGGTGATGACCAGCCGGACGAACCGGTGACGGCGAACGGCTGAGCCGGTTCGACCTGCCGACGGACCGGGACGGCATACCGCCAGATCATCAAACTCTGTAACGTTCTTGTTGCTCGACCGCGAACACCACGTGTCAACCAGGTGGCCCGCAGGTCGACGCAAGGGAGTGGTTCCATCCGCAGCCGGCTACCGCCGGACGAGCCCCCCGAAATCCGGCCATGGCGTCGCTGGCGACGCCCGCTGCCCCGTGCCTGTTGCGCCCTACGCGCTGCGGGCCGGCCGGGATGCCCACCACGAGCGACGTCGCGTTGGAGACTGTCATGACCGCCGGTCCCTGGGACCAGCCTGCCCTGTTGCCTGTCCGTAGCCGTCGCGAGCGTGGAGCGGATCCCGCTACCGGCCGAGTGAGCGGGGCAACCGACACCATCGACGCACTCGGCGTAGCGGACGCCGCGATCCCGCCCGCGGCGAGAATCGTCCGCAGGGCCGCGCGCCGGTCCTACGACGTCGCCGACCTCGCGATGGGCGCCGCTGACGTCCTGCGCAGCAATGACATCGGCACGATGGTCACTGCCGCGCCCGCGCTCTACCCGCACATGTGGAGCTGGGACGCCGCGTTCATCTCGATCGGCCTCGCGCACCTCGGTGTCGAGCGCGCCGGGCAGGAGATCCGGACGCTGCTCGCCGCCCAGTGGGCCGACGGCATGATCCCGCACATCGTCTACGGCGACCGGGGCGGTTACTTTCCCGGCCCCGGGCGCTGGGGCACCGCCGAGCTGTCCGCGTCCGCGCCGCAGGCGCCGCTGACGTCCGGCATCTGCCAGCCGCCGGTGCACGCGATCGCGGTCGGCCGGATCCTCGACGTCGCCCGCCGCGGCACCGACGCCGACCGTGCCGCGGGCGAGCAGCTGGTTCGCGACTCGTGGGCCGCGCTCTACCGTTGGCACGCCTGGCTGGCGCAGTACCGCGACCCGGACGGCACCGGCCTGATCGCGGTCGTGCACGGCTGGGAGTCCGGAATGGACAACTCGCCCCGCTGGGACGGTCCGTACTCGGCCGTCATCCCCGGCCCGGACCTGCCGTCGTACGTCCGCCTCGACCGCGAGCTGGTCCGGGACGGTGCCGAGCGACCGACCGATCTCGAGTACGACCGGTACCTCTGGCTGATCGAGGAGATGCGCCGGGCGTCCTACGACCCGGTGAAGGTGTACGAGACGTGCAGCTTCCTGGTCGCCGACGTGTTCGTCAGCGCGATCTTCGCGGTCGCCTCGGACGTGCTCGCCGACCTCGGCGACGAGTTCGGTGCGCCGGCCGAGCACGTGGCCGACCTGCGGAGGTGGGCGGCGCGGTCGCGTGCGGCGGTCGCTGCCTCGCGTTCGCCCGAGACCGGCCTCGCGCGGGACTACGACCGACGTGCCGGGGCTTGGATCGACGTCGAAACCCTCGCCGGTTTCGCGCCGTTGATCTGTGGCGGTCTTGATGCGGACGCCGAGCGCGCACTGATCGAGACGCTGCACGGGCCGCACTGGGCCGGTCACCCGGACCTCGTCGCGAAGGTGCCGCCGACGGTTTCTCCGGACTCGGTGGGTTTCAAGTCGCGCGAGTACTGGCGCGGGCCGCAGTGGCCGGTGGTCTCCTGGCTGTTCGGGTGGGCGCACGCCCGTCACGGCCACACCGCACAAGCCGAGGCGCTCCGGGCGGAGACGCTCTCGCTGGTCGGCGACGGCGCGTTCTCCGAGTACTACGAGCCGGTGACCGGCGAGGCCCTAGGTTCCCGCCGCCAGTCCTGGACCGCCGCGGTCATCCTCGACTGGTGCACGGCCCGCTGAGAACGACGCTCAGCGGGCTCCAGGTTCGGACAACTGCGATGGCTTCGCCATCGTGGGATGGGAACTGCACGGCAGCCGAGCCGGGTTGGCGTGGCGTGCGTCTACAGAAGCATGGACGTAGCTAGCCGCCTCTACGCCCCTGATCCGACGAACCAACCGTCCGACACGCTCACCACGTACCTGCCGCCCGGATGGATGACGATCCGGGTCGCCCACCAGCGCTGGCTGATCTACGGCCCGCACCCGGACCGCGGACCCTCGCGCGGTTCCGCGGTGCTGGTCGGCGAGCTCACCTGGTTGCACTCCGACGAGTGGCGGGTGCTGCCGGTCGGTGAGATCCTCCCCTGGGACCGGACCTTCCCCAACGTCCTCGCCGCCCTCGACCCGCTGATGACCTGGTGGAACCTCCGCCGCCGCCGCGCCGCGAGCTAGCCGGGTCAGTCCCACCAGAAGTACCAGAATTGCGAACGATGAGAGCTGTACTGGACGTACGTTCGAGACTGGACTTCTGACCTGCGATGCGAGTGATGGTTGATGGTGGTCGTCGGTGGTGCTGGGTGGACGTCCGGCGGCCTGACGACGGCCTGGCGTCGGCGTGATCGGTATACATCTTGGCCAGGCGCCACCAGCTTTGGGAATTGCCTGAAGTGCTACAGGTGGTGCTGGTCTAGTAGGCCAAGCTGCTGAGAGTTAGTCCGGATGCGGTTTGGGCTCGGCTCGCTGACTTGTGCTGGCCGTATCTTCGGGCATAGAACGGGCACGACTGTTACCTGGATGTTCGATCCCGGGGGCGGGCCAAAAGATGTGGCTTCGTCGCCACTCCTCGACTTCTGACCGTTTAGCTGTTTTGGTCAGCCAAGAATGAAAGTCTGAGATATCACGAGAGAGTTTATTATCGAGTGGTAATAACTGTCGCTCGAATGCTTGGACGTACCACCAGTCGAATATCTCGCCGAAGAGTGGAGGTATTTCTTTCCGGATGACTCGCCGGTGTTGGACTACGATCCAAAGTCGTTGGTAGAAGAGAATTATTTTCCAAATATCATGCAGTTCCGGGGTTCCAATGTACTTGTCTGTCAGCTCGCGCAGTGATTTTTCGGGATGTTTCTCTAGAAGCCGACCTGCGGAGTACCGTACTTCGACCATGTCTGCACTGTTGAATTCACGGTGTAGGTCGAGAGTGAAGTAGAGTTTTTGCTGGTGGCGACTAATGAGCCATGTGAGGCTGGCGCCCACTAATGTTCCGAATAGTGCGGAAGAGACGGTAACCCAGACGTTCATTCGCGCTCCCTTCTGGTCGGCAAAGTCTTCGCCTATTCATTCTCTGGCTAGACGCAGCCCAGCGGGACGATTTCCCATCGCGTCTGCCGTCGACCCGCCCGCAGGGGAGCGGGCCGACGGCCCGGCGCGCCACCTGTCAACGCATGCTTGACACTGCCCGCTGGAGGCTGGCGCGCCGGGGTGGCGGTCTGCTCGGGTCTCCCGGGTCGTCGGTAGACGGGATCGCCCTGCCAGAGATCCCCGCCGGAGGCAGATCTTCGTCTTTGCTCTCGGCGGCCCTGGGTTCCGCACCCAGCCGAGCGGTGCCGGCCGGGCGTCAGCAGGAGGCCGGCGCCGCGTCCCTCGGCGGCGGGTGCGGCGGCCCGCTCAGGGCCGCCCTTGAAGACGTATAGAAAGTTCTCACAGCTTCTGACCTGCACGGCTTCTGGATGAGCCCCTGAATTCAGGTGCCGACTTGGGTTTACTCAGTCCTGTCAGGCGCCACAATGGGAGCGTGTCAGATGAGCCCGTGGCGCCCGATCCAGGGGCGGAGTGGTGGACTACCGCCGACGTAGCGGCGTACCTCGGTGTGCAGTCAGCCACCGTGACGAACTACCGGAAGCGCGAGCAGATGCCTGCACCGGACAAGACGGTCGGACGCACTCACGTATGGAGCCCGAGCCGAATCGTGGAGTGGCATGACTCGCGTCCTCGGCCGGGCATTGGTGGACGGCCGTCTAGTGGGTCTGGCCGTGGTCAGGCGACAGAGACTGCGCGAAGCTCTTCGAGGTAGTCGGCTGCTGCCTGCGTGCCCTGGTAGCGAGTCCGCATAAGCGTGGCGAGCTCTCGGCTGCACATCACGAGCGAAGGCAACGACTTGCGTTCGCCCCGCAGCGCTCGTCGCCCGTAGTTGACCGCCGACTCGACGTCGCCATCCCGGGCAGCGGCCACTCCGAGAGTGATCTCGGCTTCCGCCACGCGCATGGGCTTCCGGTGCGTTCCATCGACGTTTGTCGAGTTCCGGATGACCTCGTCGGCGTACATCGTGGCCAGCCGATCCTCGCCAACGATGCGGTAGCAGTCCATCGCGTAGAAGTCGAACTTGGACGGATCTACAACGAAGTGGTGATCGGTGTCCTCGGGCTCGGGCATCACTTCGAGGAGGGAGCGGCCCCGATCGAGCGCCAGCTCCATCTGTCGCCGGTCGCCCATCCTTGCCCACGCCTTCGCCTGCTGTGCTGCCAGTTGGACGGTCACGCCTGAGTGTTCTGCCACGGCTCGACCGGCCTGGGCTGCCGCAACCGCGCCCTCGTAGTTTCCCTGCGTGAGGGCGTACCAGGCGCGCATTTCTTGCGCCCACCCGATCACCTCGGAGTTGTCGGCTTCTTCTCCGAGGGAGAGAGCGGCCTTGCGAGTTACCTCGGCTTGGCCACGCTTGCCCATGTCGTACTCGACGCAGCCGAGCAGTAGAGCAACCTGACCGGCGAGAGATAGGACCTCCTGGTGCTGAGCGAGGGTCAGCCGACCGTCCAGTAGTCGGGTGATCCGGCTGAGCCAGGATCGACCTTCCACCTGCAGCTGCGGTGATGCGGCATGAGGGTACTCGCAGCACAAACGATCGGCCGTAATCCGTAGAGCATCCAGCGTGGCGGGGGAGACGTCGGACGCGCGAATGCGAGCGAGGATTTCGACTGTGTCCATACCCGTGACGGCGATAACGCTTTCTTCGGTCTGCCTGCGGTTTTCGGTCGGGAAAAGCGCCGCTGTAACGGTGCCGAATGACTTCGCGATCAGCTTCATGTGCAGGTCGTCAGGCTTCACCTCGCCCGCCTCCCACCGTTTCCAGTAACGGCGAAGGCTCTCGTTTCCTACGAGTGGCTTGTCGGAGTGAGCACGCATAGCGCGTATGGCATCGGCCTGACTCCAATTCCTGGCCAGGCGCTCTGCTCGGATCCTGCGAGCCCAGAGGGGTCGTTCGTCGTCTCGCGTCACGTCGCCTCCCATGTGTCAAGTATCCGTGTCGAACGGGGTGACAGGGAGGGGACAGAGTCCTGTCCCCCTGCTGACACCTGTTACTTGTCCCCGAGCCGCGCGATGGTTGACCCGGCGCCATAGGCGTCCAGCAACAGCGAGTCAAGCACTGCGAAACTCGTTGCTGCTGAGTACCATCTGAGATGGTACTCGCTACCGAAAGGTGGCCCCAGCGGGCTGGTCCCCCGCTGAGGCCGGTGCATCGATCTACTCCTGCGAAGGGATCCAACGATGCCTGTTCAGCGTATCCCTGTCCCTGCTCACGGCACTGTCTCTGCCGGAACCGTTCCGGTGACTGAGGTTCGCACGCATCCCTCAACGCAACCGAACACTCGGTCCACCTCAACCGGCCTTCTGGAGCGGCGGCCTGCCGCACCCACCGTGCCCGTCAACGAGCGTCCTACGCACACCCCCACCGCATCGCCCACCTACGTTTTCGCCGCACCCACCATCGCACCGGCTGACACCAAGCCTCCTCGGCTCAACATGGCCGGGTTCTGCCTCTACTGCTCCGAGCGAAACTGCGAGGCTCCGTCCTGCACGCTCGCGTACGAACGATCCACGTGGATCGTCTGCACCTCCTGCGGGGGCGCGGGCTACCAGGACGACGGATCGTCTTGCGACTGCGTGTCCGGGCTTCGCCCCGGACGACCGGCGAGCAGCGCCACAGCTCCGGCCGACTACGAACAAGCCCTCTCCATGGCGCTTCGTCCGGAACGCCTGGGCCGCCGGTACTGGCTGCTCTACCTCGAACTGCGCGAACGCCACGAGCGCGAGATTGACGACTTCCTCTGCGAGGTCGAGGAAGACAAGCGCGCCGAACAGAAGCGGCGCGGCACCCGCCTGCGCTGGGACTTCAAAGGGCTCCGTGACGCCCAAGGACTGACTCAGCTGGCCCTGGTTAAGCGCATGCTGCAGCTGGCCGCCGAACGCGGCATCAGCATGCCGGACGAAGACAACCTGAAGGTCTACGTCTCCCGCTGGGAGAACAAGCACACCCGTCCGACCCGGCCGGAGTACATCGAGCTGCTGGAAGCGATCCTGCTTCCCGACGCCTCGGCACCCCGGCCTGCCCTGCGGGCCGTCCCGGCGGAGTGACCGCCGTGACCACCTCAACCCTGTTCCGCCCGGTCGCTACCCGACCGGTCCAGGTGGTGTCCTTCGGCACCACGATCACCCGGCTCCGCCGCCGTAGCGGCATGAGCCAGATCGCCTGCGCGGAACTGGTCGGCCGGACTCCGGACTGGCTGTCCAAGGTCGAAAACGACCGCATCCCCGTCGATCGTCTGACGGTTCTCAAGGAACTCGCTCGCGTCCTGGACGTGGACGTCTTCCAGCTCATCGAGGCGGCGCTATGACCGCCCGGCCCACGGCCTACCGGCCGTACCAGTGGCGCGAACACCGGCTGTCCCGAGGCTGGGAACCGGACGAGTTCATCGCGCACCTGCGCACCGAAGCAGCCCGGCTCGGGCTGACGCTGCCGCATACCTGGCAGCTGCTCCACGCGGTCTTCCTCTGGGAGAACCACCGCGAGCCGGTCCCGGTCTGCTGGGACCGGCTGATCCACCGCGTCTTCGACACCCCGGCCGAGCGTCAGGCGGCCTGAGTGACCCTCGAAGCGCAGCACCACACCGCACCACGGCGGCCGGTCCCGGGCTCACACCCGGGGCTGGTCCCCGCCTCAATTCAGCGTCAAGGAGCCGTTGACACCCGAACGCCGTTCACGGTTCCTGGCTCCACCCGGCTTCCCAAGTCGGCCACGAGGGCGGAGCACGCGTTTCAGCGGGCCTCGGAACCGGAGTACGACGCGTGGATCAGCCACGTCCGCCCGGCCGCTGCCTGCTCCCACCCGGTCCGGCTGGCCGGAGAGGTCGCGACCTTCGACACCCGCACCGGTGCACTCCTGTCCTCCGTGCAGACAGCCGATCTGCCCGACGGCGAGATCTACAAGCCCTGCGGCAACCGCCGAACCGAGGTCTGCCCGTCCTGCGCGGAGACCTACCGTGGCGACGCCTACCAGCTCATCCGTACCGGCCTCGTCGGCGGACGCGGCGTCCCCGAGTCGGTCAACCGGCACCCGGCCGTGTTCCTCACCCTGACCGCTCCGAGCTTCGGCCTGGTCCACACCCGGCGAACCGGCAAGGACAACCGCGCTCTGCGGTGCCGCCCCCGACGCATCCCGGAGCTGTGCCCGCACGGGGTCGACCTGCGCTGCGACCGCATCCACGATGCCGACGAGCGCGCGCTCGGCCTGCCCCTGTGCCTGGACTGCTACGACCACGACCACCAGGTCGTCTGGAACCACCACGCGTCTGAGCTGTGGCGGCGTACGACGATCGCGCTCAACCGCGAACTCCGCCGGATCGCCCGGTCCCGGGGGATCTCCCCGCGGCTGATCCGCCTCGCGTACGGCAAGGTCGCTGAGTTCCAGCGGCGCGGCGTGGTCCACTTCCACGTCATTGTGCGCCTGGACGGTGTCGACCCGCTCGACAAGGACGCGATCCTTCCCCCGCCGGCCGAACTTGGCCTCACCGATCTAGCCGGCGGAATCGCGCACGCCCACCACGTAGCCGGCCTTTTCACCGAACCCCACCCGGCCAACCCCAACGGGTGGCCCATCGCCTGGGGCGAACAAGTCGACGCCCGGCCTCTGCGTCTGGACGGTGGGGACGCGATCACGGACGGCATGGTCGCCGGGTACCTGGCCAAGTACGCCACCAAGAGCACCGAGACGACCGGGCACCTGTCCCGGCGGCTGACCACGGACACGATCGACCTGCATGCCGACCCGGCCGGAACCCACGTCGAACGCCTCGTCGACGCCTGCTGGACCCTCGGCGGTCCACGGGGCTGGGGACTGCTGCGTCGGTGGGCGCACATGCTCGGCTTCGGCGGTCACTTCCTCACCAAATCCCGCCGCTACTCCGTGACGTTCCGCGTGCTCCGTGAACGCCGCATCATCTGGGCACGCACACAGGCGGCCGAGCTCGCCGACGAGCACCAGCTGGAGACCACGCTCGTCGTCGGCCTCCTCCAGTACGCCGGATCGGGCTGGCGCACTACCGGTGACGCGATGCTCGCCAACACCGCTGCCGCTCAAGCCCGTGAGTACGCCCGGATCGCCCGAGAGGAGATCGCCCACGAAGATGCCGCCACCTCGGCCTGACCGGAAGGAGTACCCACATGACCAGCATCGATCCCACCGCAGAACGACTGTGGACTATCCAGGACGTGTCCACCTACCTGGGTGTTCCCGTCGAGACCCTGCGCTGGTGGCGCAAGAACAAGGCCGGACCTCCCTGCCGTAAGGCCGGACGTCACCTCCGCTACAACCCAGCCGACGTCCGGGCCTGGTTCGACGAGCAGGCGGCCTGACATGGGACACATTGAGGACCGCTGGTACCAGCCCCAGCGCGACGAGAACGGCAAGCCGGTTCTCAGCGATAGGGGCAAGCCCGTCATGGAACCGACGTTGCTGCACGGACGGGGGATGCGTTACCGCGTTCGCTACATCGCGCCGGACGGACGGGAACGCAGCAAGTCGTTTCCCGATCGTGAGAAGAGGGCCGCTGAAGCATTCCTAGTCACCACCGAGACGAGCAAGCTGCATGGCGCCTACGTCGATCCGCGCGCAGGCCGGATCACCTTCCGGAGCTACGCCGACGGCTGGCTAGCGGACCAGACCTTCGAGGAGACCACCCGGGAATCAGTCGAGCAGCGATTCCGCACCCACCTGCACCCGTACTTCGGTGACCGCTCCCTCGTGCAGATCGAGCCGTCCACCGTGCGGGCGTGGGATCGGGGACTCCAGACGAAGAAGGTCGCCCCGGCTTACCGCCGAGTGTTGTTCGCGCTGCTGTCCACCGTCCTGTCGGCGGCGGTAGACGACGAACGGATCGTGAAGAACCCCTGCTCGGCGAAGTCGGTGAAATCGCCGAAGGTCCCGGTCCGTCGGATCGTTCCGTGGCCCGTTGAGCAGGTCATCGCGATGCGAGCTGCCCTGCCCGAGCGGTACCGGATCGCGGTGGATCTGGCAGCTGGTTGCGGGCTACGGCAGGGAGAGGTCTTCGGGCTCGGCGTCGACCAGGTCGACTTCCTCCGGGGCGTCATCCATGTCGTGAGGGCCGTCCGCACCATCCGGGGCAAGCTCGCCTACGGGCCGCCGAAAGGCGACAAGGTCCGGGACGTCCCGTTGCCCGACAGCGTTGCCGAACGGCTGGCCGCGCACATCGTTCGCTGTCCGCCACTCGATGTCACGATGCCCTGGCGCACCCTCGACGGTGACCCGCTGACCGTTCCTCTCCTCCTGCACACCCGGGAGTTCCGGGCATGCAACCGGAACCACTTCAACCGGCACGTCTGGGCCAACGCTCGAACCAAGATCGGCGTGGCTGCCGACTACCACAACGGCATGCATGCGCTCCGGCATTTCTACGCCTCGGTGCTGCTCGACGCCGGGGAGAGCATCAAGGCCCTCTCGGAGTACCTCGGTCACGCCGACCCCGGTTTCACGCTCCGTACCTACACGCATCTCATGCCCGCGAGCGAAGCCCGGACGCGGGCCGCTGTCGACAAGGTGTTCCAGGCCGGTGAGTTGCCCGGTGACGGCCTAGCGACGGCCTGAGCACGAACGCGATGAAGAAACCCCAGGTCAGGGCGCTAGTCCCACCAGAAGTACCAGCTGGGGCTGCGGACCTGGCCGGCGGCGAGCGCGGGTAAGGAACCCACCCCCTGGTCGACCGCGTCCGGGCAGTACGCGTACTGCTCGATCGCACTCTCCGCGGCCGCCCGGGGATCCATCGGCGGCGTCGGCACCAGCAGTTCGAGCATGTCGAACGAGAGCGTCACCAGCTGCGCGCCATGCATGTCGTGCCACCGCTTGAGGATCGCGACGTGGTCCGCGGCGTCCACGTCGCAGTTCACCGCGCCCTGCCAGGACAGCAGCCCGGGCACCTCGTAGCCTGCCCTGGCGGGAATGAGCGCCACCAGGGTCTCCTGCTTGTCCCAGACGAATTCTGGCTCCGGGCTCGGCTGGACGTCGAGATCCGGGTTCAGGAAGACCTCTTCGACGGACATCGTGTCCTGGGCGGCGGCCAGCTCCGCGAGGCGGCGGCCGGCGTCCAAGGCCAGGCCGCGCTCGACGGCGGTCGGGTCGCAGTCGTTCTCGGCCATGAACGCGAGGTCAGCGGTTTCGTCGCCGGGGCCGACCAGGAACGGGTAGAGGCCGGTGCGCTCGTGGAGCCGGCGCAGGCGTAGCCAGTGGTCGAAGCCCTCGCCGGTATCGACGGGGTACGACCACACCGGTACCCCCGTCCCGGTGCGGAACAGCAGGTCGAGTCCAGGGAGTGCGACGCCGAGCCGGACGAATACGTCCTGCGGGTTGCCCCCTCGATCCGAGAACGAACTGACAGCGGCCACCTCGCCAGTCTCTCAGGCCGGATGGCATGTCGGCAGGCTAGGGCGGCCACGGACTGTCCCGCCCCGTCCCGCGTGTGAGCTCGGGGCCGTGCGGCAACATCCCTTCCCATGAGTTCTGTCGCTGCCCACCCGCAGCTTTCTCGATTCCGACGGCGTGTCCGGTGACCGCGGCCGCACTCGTCGCGGTTCTGGTCTTCCTCGCCGCAAACGCGGTCTTCGTCGCGGCGGAATTCTCGCTCACCAGCGTTGATCGGCCCCGCGTCCAGCGGCTCGCGGACAGCGGCAACGACCGGGCCGCGGGGGTGCTGGCGGCGCTCCGGTCGCTCTCGTTCCAGCTGTCGGGCTCGCAGCTGGGGATCACGGTTTCCTCGCTGGTACTCGGTTACCTCGCCGAGCCCTCGATCGGGCGCCTGCTCGACCCGGCGTTCGAGGCCGCGGGGCTGTCGGAGAGCGTCGCGAACACGGCGTCCTATGTGGTGGCCCTCATCCTGGCGACGGCGGTCCAAACGGTGTTCGGCGAGCTGGTGCCGAAGAACGCCGCGGTCGCCGAGCCACTGCGGACCGCGTACGTCGTCGCGCCGATCCAGCGGGCGTTCAGCTCCGCGTGCAAGCCGCTCATCCTGCTGCTGAACGGTTCCGCGAACTGGGTGATCCGCAAACTGGGCATCGAACCGCAGGATGAACTCGGTGCCGGCCGGTCCCGGGCGGAGCTGGGCAGCCTCATCCGGGCGTCGGCGGAGCAGGGCGCGCTGGCGGAAGGCACGGCCCGGTTGGTTCGCCGCTCGCTCGCGTTCGACGACCGCACGGTGGCCGACGTGCTCACCCCGCGCACCAAGGTACGAGCCCTGGCGGCGCACAGCTCGGTCGCGGATCTGGCCACCCAGTCCCGCCGCACCGGCTTCTCGCGCTTTCCCGTGTTCGAGCACCAGCTCGACAACCTGCTGGGCGTCGTCCATGTGAAGGCTGTTTTTCGTTTTCCGGACGAGGAGCGGGCCCGCACGTCGATCCGGGAGGTGATCGAGCCGCTCGGCGTTCTGCCGGAGACCCTGGAGCTGGACGAGGCGCTCGGGCAGCTCCGCCGGGAGCCGCTGCAGATGTCCGCGGTCATCGACGAGTACGGCGGGCTGGCCGGCGTGGTGACGCTGGAGGACCTGATCGAGGAGCTGGTCGGCGAGGTGCGGGACGAGCACGACCGCCCGCCGGAGCCCGACATCGTTCCGCTCGGCCGCGACGAGTGGCGGGTCTCCGGGCTGCTGCGTGACGACGCGGCTGCGACGCGCCTCTGCTTCAACGTGCCGTCCGGGCCGTACGAGACGCTGGCCGGGCTGTTCCTCGACCGCGCGGGCAAGGTCCCCGAGGTCGGCGACGCGGTCAGGGTCGAGGACGCGATCGACCCCGCCGAGTGGGAGCTGACCGTCGAGCAGATGGACGCCCACCGGATCGCGTCGATGCGCCTGGTCCGGACCGAGCTCGAGCCGAGGGATGAGTAACCATGGACCTCGGCTTCGTACTGCTGGCGTTCGTCCTGCTGCTGGGCAACGCGTTCTTCGTCGGCGCTGAGTTCGCGCTGGTCACCACCCGCCGGGATCAGCTCGAACCGCGAGTCGCGCGCGGCTCCCGAGCGGCGAGGACCGCGCTGTACGGCGTGGAGCACCTCTCGCTGATGCTCGCCGGTGCGCAGCTGGGCATCTCGCTCTGCTCGCTCGGGCTCGGTGCGGTCGGCGAGCCCGCGGTCGCGCACCTGATCGAGGGGCCGCTGAAGCTGGTCCACGTCCCCGAGGGCCTGCTGCACCCGATCGCGTTCGTGCTCGCGCTGACGATCGTCTCGTACCTGCACCTGGTGCTCGGCGAGCTGGTGCCGAAGAACATCTCGCTGGCGGGACCGGTGCGGGCCGCGCTGCTTCTCGGCCCGCCGATGGTCACCTGGTGCCGGATCACCAAACCGGCCGTGGTCAGCCTGAACGCCACCGCGAACGGCATCCTGCGGCTGTTCGGCATCACCCCCCGGGACGACCTGAACACGGTCTACACCGGCGAGGAGATGACCGAGCTGGTCGCGGAGTCACGCGCCGAGGGGTTCCTGGACGCCGACGCGGAGCGGCGTCTGACCCGCGCGCTCTCCACCGAGGCCCGCACCGCCGGTGACGTGGCCCTGGCCGGCGACGGGCTCCAGGTCGTGCCGGACGGTGCGACCGTGCGCGAGGTCGAGCGGCTGGTGGCGTCGTCGGGGTACTCGCGGTTCCCGGTCCGGGGACCCGACGGTTTCAGCGGCTACGTGCACGCGAAGGACCTGTTGGAAGCCTCCCCGGACGAACTGGACGGGCCGCTGCCGGCGCGGTTGATCCGCACGATGCCGGACGTCGAGCACGACGCGCCGCTCGCCGACGCGGTCGAGGTCCTAAGGCGGAGCGGGGCACATCTCGGGCTGGTGACCGAGTCCCACGGGGTGGCCGTCGTCGCGCTGGAGGACCTGCTCGAGGAACTGGTGGGTCAACTGAACGAGACCCCGCCGATCTCCGACCGGAGCGCTCCTGGTTTGGCAGCGGCTCCGAACGGCGACTGAGGAGGCAGGACATCCGGCCGCGGACCATGGTCGGCCGGACGTCATCCACCGCACAGCAACACCACGGAGGCCAACGATGACGAGCACGGTGAGCGGGGCCAGTAACACTGCGCGCCGCGCCGCCCGCAGCGACACGATCACTCGCATCGGCCGCGTCGGATTGATCGCGTACGGGGTGGTGAACCTGCTCATCGCGTTCCTGGCGATCAAGGTGGCGACCGGCGAGTCGGGCGGCGAAGAGGCCAACAAGAACGGCGCGCTGAGCCAGGTCGCGGAGACCCCGTTCGGTCAGGCGCTGCTCTGGATCATCACGATCGGGCTGGTCGCGCTGACGGTCTGGCAGATCGCCGAGGCGATCTGGGGCCACGCCTCGGCCGGTGACCGCCGGACGATCAAGCGGCTGACCAGCGCAGGCGAGGCGGCCCTGTTCGGCTTCCTCGCGTTCACCGCGGGCAAGTTCGCGATGGGCACCCCGCAGCACGGCAGCAAGACCGAGTCGTTGACCGGCAAGCTGCTCGAGCAGCCGTTCGGCCGCGCGCTGGTCGTGGTGCTGGGTCTGGCGATCATCGGTATCGCGGCGTTCGTCGTCCGGCGCGGCTGGGCGAAGCGGTTCCGCGACGACCTCGACCTCTCGCACGCCGACGCCCGGGCGCGGCGCACCGCCGAGCGTCTCGGCCAGGTGGGTTACATGGCGGTCGGCGTCGCGTACGGCGTCGTCGGTGCTCTGGTCGTGACCGCGGCGGTCACGTTCGACAAGGAGAAGGCGTCCGGCCTCGACGGCGCGATGAAGACGATCTCCGATCAGCCGTACGGTGCGCTGCTGCTCTGGCTCGTGGCGCTGGGCTTCATCTGCTACGGCGTCTACTGCTTCTTCGACGCTCGGTACCGGAAGAGCTAACCGGTAGCCGGCGACGCGTACACAACGACATTCGCCTCGTACGACTGGGTTTCCCGGTCGTACGGGGCGGTGCACGTTATGAGCACGAGCCGTTCGGGAACCCCCTGCGCGAACACGTCACCGGGGAGCGTGGCCTTCTTGTAGACCCGGCGGGCCGCGACCCGGTAGGCCCGACGTCCGGACGTGCTGTCGACCCAGATCAAGTCGCCGACCGAGAGCGATCCGATCTTGTAGAGCGCCCCACGGCCGCGCTCCCGGTCGTCCACATGACCGGCGAGGATCACCGAGCCGAACCCGGCCCCCGGCCCCGCACCCGCCGACCACCAGCCGACCCGGCGTGGGTCGTCGGGCAGGGTTAGCCCGCCGACCGGGTCGAGTTTCTCCGACTCGACGGTCGCGTCGACGCCGAGCACCGGGATCACCAGCCGCTTGGGACGGGCGACGTCGGGGGCGGGCGGCACCGTGAGCGACGGCGCAGGCGACCGGGTCGAGGCACGGGTGGTGGGTGCCCGTGACGGCTTGCGCGACGGCGCCGTGGGCGCGGTCGCGGCGGCAGCCCGTGGGCTCTCGCCAGGGACGACACCCACCTCGCTGGGTAATTCCGGGCCGGGCGGAGGCGTCAGCGCGTAGATCGCGGCGGCGGCCAGGCAGACGACGCCGCTGGCCAGACCGGTGTACGCCGGCCAACGGCTGGAGCGGTTCGGGGTGGGGATCCGGAACTTACGACGGCTCGGCAGGAGGAACCGCCGAGCCGGGACTGGCCCGTCGTTCATGCCTCGGAGTGTCCACTCTCACCGCGGACGGCCACGAGGCGGCGTCGCCAGAGCCACGCCGACCCGAGCAGGAACGCCAGCCCGGCCACGGTCAGCGTCGCGGCGATCACCGGCCGGTCGCCGGACGAGATGCCGCGCCCACCGTCGACCTGACCCGGCGCCGCACCCAGCCCGGGCGCGGAGTCGTCGAGCAACTGGGCGTGCTGGGCGACGACCGGTGAGGTCTGCCGGGCGAGCTGTTTCACCTCGCCGTTCTGGCCGCCGGTCAGCTCGGCCTCCACCAGCCGCCGGAGCGACGCCTGGGCCTGACGCTGCGTGGTGACCCAGAGCCCGTCGAACGCCGCGCCGCTGGTCTGCTCGTAGCGGCTGAGCATCGCCTGCTGGGTGGCGTCCGGGCGGGCGGGCAGATCGACGCCGAGCTTCTTCGCGACCGGCCGGAGCGCGTTGTCCAGCCGGGAGTGATCAGCGATCCAGCGGTTCGCCATGTCCCGCGTCTCGGCTTCGGTGGCCTTGCGGATCGCGATCCGGCCCGCGGCGATCGCGGTGAGATGAGCCTGGTGCGCGCCGCGAAGGAAAGATTGGTCCTGCGCGTTCACGCCGGGCGCTGGTGCGGCGGTGGCCGGCGTGCGGAGCCCGCCGACGATCAGGACGACGACGACGGAGAGCAACGCCGCTAAGCGGCCACCGGTGGAAACGACCCTCAGCCGCATGGCATCGTCCTTCCGGGCTCACGCCTGGTCCACCGAGAAGGTACCGGATACCTCCCAGTGACCCTACCGCTGCGTTGGGTTCAACACGCTGTGTGTTACCCGCGCTCTTCGGTCCATACGCGTCCCGGTCGTGCTTACGGCCTACGATCGGCGGGTGGCCGTGACCGAACCGTTGTCTCCGTCGTCTCCCGTGGATCTCGCCGAGACGCCGGGCGCTCGACCGTCCTTGCGCCGCCGGCTCACCACCGGGCTGCCGACCGACCGCGTGTCGTCATGGCTGTGGACCGGGTCGGTCGCACTGCTCGCGCTGGTGTTGCGGCTGGTCGGCCTGTCCACACCGGGCGACAAGATCTTCGACGAGGTCTACTACGCCAAGGAGGCCCACGACCTCCTGCAGTTCGGCGTCGAGCGGGACAAGGAAGGCACCGGCCCCGGTTACGTCGTCCATCCGCCGCTCGGCAAGTGGCTGATCGCGGGGGGCGAGCAGGTCTTCGGTTACAACGCGCTCGGCTGGCGGATCTCCGCAGCGGTGATCGGCGCACTCTCGGTGTTGCTGCTCGCCCGAATCGCGCGGCGCCTGTTCGGGTCGACGCTGCTCGGTTGTATCGCGGGTCTGCTGCTCGCCCTCGACGGCCTGCACTTCGTGATGAGCCGGGTCGCGCTCCTCGACATCTACCTGATGTTCTTCCTGCTGCTGGCGTTCGCCTTCGCGCTGCTCGACCGGGATTCGACCCGCGCCTGGCTGTTGCGCCGAGCCGAAGCCGGCGAGGACCTAGCGGCCGGAATCGGCTACCGGGTGCCCTGGTGGCGGTTCGCGACCGCGGTGAGCGCGGGGTGCGCGCTCGGCGTCAAGTGGAGCGCGAGCTGGTACATCATCGCGCTCGCCGGGCTGACGTTCTGGTGGACGGTGCAGGCCAGGCGCAGCGCGGGTGTGCGGCGTCCGATCCGGGACGCGCTGGCACGGGAGACCGGCTGGCTGGTCCTCTCCGGCGTCGTCATCCTCGCCGTTTATCTGTCGACGTGGACCGGGTGGTTCCTGTCCGACGACGGCTGGAACCGCGACGGCAACCCGTGGCCAGGGCCGTGGTTCCTGCCGTCGGCGCTCGGAAATCTGTGGGAGTACCACGTCCACGCGTACGACTTCCACACCGGACTGCACGCCAAGCACGACTACCAGTCCACGCCGTGGAGCTGGCTGCTCCTCGGCCGTCCGGTCGCGTACTACTACTCGAGCGACCCGGGATGCGGCACCGACAACTGCTCGGCCGAGGTGCTCGCGCTCGGCACGCCGCTGCTGTGGTGGTCGTTCATCCCGGCGCTGGTGATGGTCACGTGGCGCTGGCTGGCGCGGCGTGACTGGCGGGCGGGGACGATCCTGCTGATGAGCATCGGCGCAGGCATCCTGCCGTGGACGCTCTACCCGACCCGCACGATGTTCTACTTCTACACGCTGCCCGCGCTGCCGTTCCTGGTGCTCGCGGTGACGCTGGCGCTGGGCATGGTGCTCGGGCCGGGGCTACGGCGGGACGCCGATCCGCTGATACCGGCGACCGACGTGGTGGCCGACCGCGACCGAAGGCTGGTCGGTGCGGTCGCGGTCGCGGCCTACGTCCTGGTGATCGCGGCGACGTTCGCGTACTTCTATCCGATCTACACCGGTGAACAGATGACGTACGACAACTGGCACTCCCGGATGTGGTTCGACTCCTGGATCTGAGGGCCGGACGCGTGACGGGTGACGCGCCACCGCCCGCACGCACAGCGCTCGTAGTGGATCCGGCCTTCGCTCGTCGAGTGACTGGACATGGTTCGCCAGCGGTGTTCCATGCGTTCGAGCATGCTGTAATGGCCTTGTGCACATCAACCCTTACGGCGAGGATCCGGTGCGGTTCGCGGTCGAGCTCGCCGCCGACCCGCCGGCAACGGCCGAGGAACTGACGGTCCGTTGCCGGGCGGCCGGCGTCGAGGTGCCCGACCGCGAGATCGACCTGGACGACGTGCGGAGCTTCCTCGTCGAGTGGCTCGGTGTGGTCGACGCACCGGACGACGTGACGCGCGCCGACCGCCTGAACGAGTTGCTGGCGGCCGCCTCGGCATACCCCCGGCTGACCAACCACGACGGCGACGGCTGGCACGTCCACTACCGGGCGCCGGACCTCCCGCTCGCCGGCGTGCTGCGGGCGCTGATCAGCGTCGGCACCGCGCTGCACCTGACCGGACGGGGGATGCATCGGCTGGGACGCTGCGCGGTCGACGAGTGTCGGCGTCCGTTCGCGGACGTCAGCCGCACCGGGCGCCAGCGCTACTGCTCCCCGGCGTGTGCCAACAAGGACGCCGTCCGAAGGCACCGCGCCCGGACGCGGTAAGCCGCGCGCCGCGCCAGCCCGCAGGGCCGCGCCGGGCCGCGGGGCCGCGCCGCGCCGAGCCGCGCTGGCCGGGCCGCGCTGGCCGGGCCGCGCTGGCCGGGCCGCGCTGGCCGGGCCGCGTGAGGCGGGCCGCGCGGGGCGGGGCCGGCCGGTTAGGCGTGGGGGGCGGTTGGGCGCCACTCCGGGGAGCGGCCCAGGGCCGTCAGGACGCGTTCCAGCGGCGACGCGTCCGCCGGTGCCGGTAGGGCTGGTGCGAACGGGCTGCCCGGTGCGCGCTGCTCGGCGTCGTTCGGGATCGCGAGGACGAGCGGGAGTAGCGCGTTCACCAGCGCGTCGTCCGGGGCGAACGGCCGACCCAGCGTGGCCGCGACGTCCCACGCGTGGACCAGGTAGTCCACCGCGTGGAAGTTGACCGCGGCGACGGCCGGGAACGGTTCGGACTGGAACTCCGGCAGGTGCACGGGGCGATCCGGGGCTTCCAGTGCGGCGAACGCGGCGAGTACGTCGTCCGCCGCCGAGCGATAGCGCTGCACGACGTCGTCGCCGATCGACGGAACCGCCCACTGGGTCAGGTCGGCCCCATGGCCCGCGGCAGCCGCGGCGAAGCCGCGATGCTGCGCGATCAGGTGGCCCAGCAGGTCGGCCAAACTCCAGCCGACGCACGGCGTCGGCCGCCCGAGGTCCCCGGTGGTCACCGCGTCGACCTGCTCGACGCTGTAGCGCACGGCGCGGGCATCGATGTCTCGAACGATCTCCCAATCAATAAGCATCAGCTTACGATGTGCTCATGCTTATGATTTGTCAACGGGTATCTTCTCGGCATGACCCGACCGGATCTGGCCGCGATGATGGGCCCGATCGGGCGAGTGCTCGTCGCGTTGGAGCGGCCGATCCTGCAGGAGCACCAGCTCTCGATGTGGGGCTACACCGTGCTGCTGAGCCTCGACGACCAGCCGGTACGGACGCAGGCCGCGCTGGCCGAGGCGATCGGCGCCGACAAGACCCGGCTGATCGCGGTGCTCGACCAGCTCCAGGCCGACGGGCTGATCGAGCGGGGCCCCGCCCCGGACGACCGGCGCGCTCGCGTCCTCTCGATCACCCCGAAGGGCCGGCAGCTCCGCGACGCGGTGCAGGCCGCGATCCAGCGCGAGGAGGAGCAGCTCCTGGCGGTGCTGCCGCCGGCGCAGCGAGAGGCGTTCGTCGCCGCGCTGCAAACGCTGCACGCGGCCGTGCGAGCTAGCTGACCAGCTGGTTCTCCCACGCCCAGGCGGCGATCTCGACCCGGTTGCGGACGTCGAGTTTGGCCTGGATCCCGGAGACGTGGCTCTTTACCGTGCTGAGCGAGATGAACAGCTCGGCGGCGATCTCCCGGTTGGTGCGGCCGCGGGCGACGGCGCGGACCACCTCCAGCTCGCGGTCGGTCAGCGGCCGGGCGAGCGGGGCGCGGGCCGGTGCGACGCCGTTGACGTGACGCAGCAGCCGCACCGTGACCGACGGCGACACCAGCGCGTCCCCGGCGTGCGCGGCCCGGACCGCCTCCACGAGCAGCGCCGGACCGGCGTCCTTGAGCAGGAAACCGACCGCGCCCGCCCGCAGCGCGCCGTAGACGTACTCGTCCAGGTCGAACGTCGTGACGACGACGACCCGCAGCGGGTCGCGGACGCCCGGCCCGGCCAGCGCACGGGTGACCTCCAACCCGTCGAGCCGCGGCATCCGGATGTCGACCAGGCAGACGTCCGGCCGCAGTTCCCTGGCCAGCGCGACCGCCTCGGCGCCGTCGACGGCCTCGGCCACGACCGTGAGGTCGGGCTGGTCCTCCAGGATCAGACGCAGGCCGCCGCGGACCATCGCCTGGTCGTCGGCGAGCAGCACGCGGATCGTCACAACGGCACCGGCAGGTTCGCGCGGACGGCCCAGCCGGAGCCGTCGCGCGGACCCGCGGAGAGCGTGCCGCCGAGCGACTCGACGCGTTCGCGCATGCCGGCGAGGCCGTACCCCGGGCGGTGGTAACGCGTTGCGCCGTACGGTGCGTCGTCGGTGACTTCGACGATGAGCTGCCGGTCCTCGGTGGTGATCCGGACGCCGACCGACCGGGCGTTCGGGGCATGCCGCGACACGTTCGTCAGCGCCTCCTGGACGATCCGGTACGCGGTGCTGGCGACCTCCGGTGGGCGGCCGGGAAGCTCGTCGGGCACCTGCCGTTCGACTATCGACCCGTGCCGGGACTCGAACCGGTCGAGCAGTGCGGTGAGGTCCTCCGAGCCGGCGGTGGTCGGAGCGGCGTCCGACGTGTTGCGCAGCACCCCGACGACCCGTCGCATCGCGGCCAACGCCTCGGAGCCCGCTTCCTCGATCTCGGCGAGCGACGGGCCGAGCGGTGCCAGCGCGTCGTTCCGGCGGGTGGCGAGCTGAGCCGCCTGCGCCTGGACGACGATCCCGGTGACGTGATGCGCGACCACGTCGTGCAGTTCGCGAGCCAACTCCAGGCGTTCCTCCCGGCGGATCGCCTCCAGCGTGGCGCGGCGACGATCGTCCGCGGCGCGCAGCGCGAACCCGATCCCGACCGCCGCGACCCAGCCGAGAGCGTTGAGCACCGGCATGGCCCCCACACCGCCCGCCGCGATGCTGCCACCGACGACGGCCAGGCCTCCCAGCGCCACCGCTCCCGCCGAGCCGCTCGGAAGCGTCCGTACGGCGTCCGCCACCAGCACCCCCAGCGCCAGCACGGCCACCGGCCCCGGCTCCCGGGGTAACTCGGCCGCCCAAGCGACCAGGATCGCCACCGCCGCGACGGCCAGCCCGGCACCGGCCGCTGCCCGGAGATGCCGCCGTCGGACCATCGCGCACCCGGCCAGCGCCGCCCCGGCCGCAGCGTCGAAGACCCAGTAGGTCCCACCCCAGCTGACGCCGATCGCCACGGCCGTGTAGACCGCCAGGACCACGAATGCGACGCCGAGGGACGCTTCGCTCCAGGGTGGATTCCGCACTCCGTGAGGTTACGAAATCGTCGTCGGGGCCGAACCGGTCAAAAGTACGACCGGAACCGGTCATCGGCAGGGTGCCCCGGACCTGGGCCACCCCGGACGCTTCCACCCATGACATCCACACCCGTGCTCGAGGCCGATGGCCTGGGCAAACGTTACGGCCGCCGCACCGCGTTGGCCGACTGTGACCTCCACGTACCGCCCGGCCGGATCGTCGGCCTAGTCGGTCCGAACGGCGCAGGCAAGTCGACGCTGCTCCAGCTGGTGTGCGGGCTGATCGCACCATCGTCCGGCACGCTGCGGGTCTTCGGCACCCGCCCGGCCGCCGACGCCCGGCACCTGGCGCGGGTGGGCTTCGTCGCTCAGGACGCCCCGGTCTACCGGGACCTCACGGTCGCCGACCACCTGCGGCTCGGCGCCCGTCTCAACCCGCGGTGGGACGCACCCCTCGCCCGTCGGCGGCTCGCGGAGGCCGGGGTGGCGTCCGACCAGAAAGCCGGTCGGCTCTCCGGCGGCCAGCGCGCCGGCCTCGTGCTGACGCTGGCTGCGGCGAAGCGTCCGGAGTTGCTCGTTCTCGACGAGCCGGCGGCGGCGCTCGACCCGCTGGCCCGATCCGAGTTCCTGCAGAACCTGCGGGAGTCGATCGCCGAGCTCGGCGGGACCGCCGTGCTCTCCTCCCACCTGCTCTCCGACGTCGAGCGGGTCTGCGACCACCTGATCGTGCTCGGCGGCGCGCGAGTCCAGATCGCCGGGGACGTCCAGGACCTGCTCGCCGCCCACCATCGAGTCGGCGGCACGATCGTCCGGACATCGTCACCACCGCCCGGGGCGCTCCCCGTGACGCTGGAAGACCTCGTCCTGAGCTACCTCGGGGGCGCGCGATGACGTGGCTCAGTTGGCGGCAGTTCCGCGCGCAGGCGGTGGTCGCGGGCCTCGTGCTCGGCGCGCTCGCGGTCTACCTGGTCGTGGTGGCCTACCAGATCCGGCACAGCGCGTACGTCCGGTGCGAATCCGGCTGCGAGGGCCTGGCGGAGTCGTTCGAGCACCGGTTCGCGAACCGGCTGTACTTCCTCGACGCCGGGCTGCTCGTGCTCCCGGCGCTGGTGGGTGCGTTCTGGGGCGCGCCGCTGGTCGCCCGGGAGCTGGAGGCGGGCACACATCGGCTGGTGTGGAACCAGAGCATCACCCGGCAGCGCTGGCTGGCGGTCAAGCTGCTCGTCGTCGGCGCGGCGACCGCAGTGGTCGCGGGCCTGTTCAGCGCGCTGCTCACCTGGGCGGCGAGCCCGTACGACGCGGTGGCCGCCGACCGGTTCACCGCGTTGCTGTTCGGCACCCGGAACGTCGCGCCGGTCGGGTACGCGGTGTTCGCGTTCGTCCTCGGCGCGGTGCTCGGACTGCTTCTGCGGCGCACGTTGCCGGCGATGGCGCTGACCGTGGTGCTGGTGGTCGTGGCCCAGATCGTCACGCCGACTCTCGTCCGCCCGCAGCTACGGCCGCCGGTGACCGCGTCGCAGCCGATGACCGCGGAGGCGATCGGGGGCCTGCGGTTCCTCGGAGCCGACGCCGCGATCAGCGGCGTCCGGATCCCGGGCGCGATGGTGGTCTCCACCACGAAGCTGCTGGGCGCCGACGGCCGCGTCGTCGACCTCGACCGTTACCGCGCCTGCGTCGACCGGTCGCCGGAGAGCGCACCGGCCTGTTTGGAAGCGCTCGACCTGCACGTCGAGGTCTCGTATCACCCGGCCGACCGGTATTGGACGTTCCAGTGGCTCGAGCTCGGTCTGCTGCTCGGCCTCTCCGGGTTACTCGCCGGGGTCGCCCTGTGGGGCGTGCGGCGCAGGTCGCTTTGAGCCGGTCCGATCCCGAGCGAGGCTCAGGTGCGACGCCGGGCGTCGACCTCGATCTCGATCCTCATCCGTGGGTCGGCGAGGCCGGTGACGAGCATCGTGGCGGCCGGGCGGACGTCGCCGAACGTCCGGCGCAGCACCGGCCAGCAGGGCTCGAAGTCGGCGCGGTCGGGCAGCAGATACCGGACCCGGACGACGTCGGCGAACGTGCACCGCGCTTCGGCGAGCGCGGCGCCGATGTTGCGCAGGCACTGCTCGGCCTGCTCCACGACGTCGTCCGCGATCGTCATCGTCGAGTAGTCGAAGCCGGTGGTGCCCGAGACGTAGACGTGGTCACCGTCGACCACCGCCCGGGCGTAGCCGATCTGTTCCTCGAAGGTCGAACCGCTGAGAATCGTGAGCCGCTCCGTCATGGGCGGAACCTAAGACACGTGCGGCGGCGAGCGCGCGCGAATATTCAGCCGTTGTTCTCGATCAATGCGGCGATCGAGCGGAGGCCCGCGACGAGCTCGGCGGCGGACGGCGCCTTGCTCGGGTCGGCGAGCCACTGGATCATCACCCCGGACATCAGGGCCATGTGCACCGACCCGACGCTGCGCACCGCCTGTTCGTCGACGCCGTCCGCGGGCGTGCCGGTCAACGCGGCGGTCACCCCGCGACGCCCCTCCTGCACCGCGGCGCCGATCTGCGCCGCCAGCTCCGGCGAGCGACCGGCCTGGGCGAACGCCTCGATGCTGGCCAGCCAGAGCGACCGGTCGCGGGTGAACGACTCGATCAGCTGCGACCAGAGCCCCTCGTAGTCGTCGGAGGGGGACGAGGCGAGGGCCAGCCCGGCTGCCGTTCCCAGCTCGTCCATCGACTCGACCATCGCCGCGTTCAGCAGCGCCTCGCGCGAGCCGAAGTGGTAGCCGATCGCGGCCATGCTCACGCCACCGGCGGCTGCGGTGATGTCGCGGACGGTGGTCGCTGCGTAGCCCTTGTCGCGCAGGCACTGCTTCGCGCCGGCGAGAAGCGCTTCCCGGTTGCCCATGGACGTCGACCTTACTCGATCGGTCGTCTTAGGCGGATGCATTAGGCGTACGTCTTGCGCATCCGCCCAAATCCGCTCTACCGTCGGATCGGACCTGATCGGACGACCGAGGAGTTCTCATGCACGTCCTCATTTCCGGCGCGAGCATCGCCGGCCCCGCCCTCGCCTACTGGCTCGGTCGGCACGGCATCGACGCCACGGTGGTGGAGCGGGCTCCCGCCCTACGACGCGGCGGCGCGGCGGTCGACTTCCGCGGTGATGTCCACCTGACCGTGCTGCGCCGCATGGGTCTGCTGGAGGAGCTGAAGAGCCTCGACCCCGGGATGGAGGAGATGGTCATCGTCGACGCCGACGGGCGGCCGGTCGTCAGCCTGCCCGCGCACCTGATGAGCGGCGACGTCGAGGTCGAGCGCGGTGACCTGGCCGAAGTCCTGTACCGGGCCTCGCGCGGGTCGGCCGAGTACGTCTTCGGCGACTGGATCACGAGCCTGACCCAGACCGCGGACGGCGTCGACGTCACGTTCGCGAACCGGGAACCGGGAACGTACGACCTGGTCGTGGGCGCGGACGGGCTGCACTCGGGCGTGCGGCGCCTGGCCTGGGGGCCGGAGGCCGACTACCGCTGGGACACCGGGTACTACTTCGCGACGTTTTCCGCGCCGAACAACCTCGGGCTCGATCACTCCGGGCGGCTCTTCAACGTGCCGGGCAAACTCGTGTCGGTCGGCCACACGGACAAGGGGAGTGGCGCGATGCTGGCCTTCGCGTCCGAGCCGCTGGACTACGACCATCGCGACGTCGAGCAGCAGCGCCGGATCGTCGCCGAACGGTTCGCCGGGCTGGGCTGGGAGGTCCCGGCACTGCTGGACGCCGCCCGCACGGCACCGGACTTCTACTTCGACTCGCTGAGCCAGATCCACCTCGACCGCTGGTCGAACGGACGGATCGCGCTGCTCGGCGACGCCGCCTGGGCGCCGTCGCTCGGTGGGCTGGGCAACGGGCTGGCCGTGGTCGGCGCGTACGTGCTCGCCGGCGAGCTGGCGGGCGCGACCGATCACAGCGCGGCGTTCGCCCGGTTCGAGCAGGTCATGCGCCCGTACGTCGAGGGTTGCCAGAAGCAGGGGCGCGGCGCTGGTCCGTTCCTCGCGCCACCGACCGCGGCCAAGATCAAGACCCGCAACCGCGCCTACCGGATGCTGAACTGGCGTCCGCTGGCCGGCTTCTTCAACCGGATGACGACGAAGGCCGCCGCCGCGCTGGACCTGCCGGAGTACCCCGTGGCCTACGAGCGGGCGGCCTCATGAGCATCCACCATGGATTTCGGCAGCAGCAGGAACTGCACGGTGGGCGACCACGATCAAGGAGACCCGCGCAGGACGCGGTAGCGACCCGGCGAGGTTCCGTACTCGCGCCGGAACGCGTTCGCGAACGCGTACTCCGACGTGTAGCCGATCTGCCTACTGACCACGGCGAGCGGTGCGTCGGAGCGTCGGAGCAGGTCGGCGGCGAGCGTCATCCGCCACCACGTGAGGTACCCGAGCGGCCCCTGGCCGACCAGCCGCTTGAACCGGCGGGCGAACGCGGCTCGGGACGCCCCGGCGAGCCCTCCGAGCTCGCGGACCGTCCACGGCTTCGCCGGCTCGTCGTGCATCGCTCGGAGCGCGGGCCCGACGATCGGATCGGCCAGTGCGCTGCCCCAGCCAGCCGCCGGATCGTCGTCCAACCGGGCCCGGAGCAGATGCACCAGCAGCAGGTCGAGGAGCGCGGTGATCGCCGCGGACGAGCCGGCCCGCGGAGCGTCGAGTTCCGTGGCCAGCAGGTCCACGGTGGCTCGCAGACCGGGATGCCGTCCGAGCTGGGCCGGGAGGTGGATCACGTCGGGCAGGTCCCGGAGCAGGGGGTGCGGTCGTTCCCGCGCGAAACGGTAGAGGCCGCACAGCATCACGGTCACCGGGCCGCCGGGGCCCTCGTGGTCGGGGCTTTCCTGGTCGGGGCCGACGTGGACGGTGGCCTGCGCGGTCGGGCGGGTGTCGTCCGGCAGCACGTAGGCCATCGGTAGGAGTGGCGCGTCCGGATGGCCTGCCATGCCGTGCGCGTGGCCGTGCGGGAAGAGCACGACGTCGCCGACGCCGACCGCGACCGGTTCGGCTCCCGGGCCGATCAACCACGCCGAGCCTTCGAGGACGACGTGGAACCCGGCGCCCGGCACCGACGGGAAGCGACGCCCCCACGGCGCCCGGAACTCCACCCGATACGAGGTCGGGTGACCGGTGCGGGCAGCGCCGACGGCATCGCTCAGGACATCCACAGCACAACCTGCGCGTCGCGATCGTCGTCGGGAGCGTCCGGCCCGGCAGGGCCGGACTGGCGGTGGGCCAGTGGGTCCACGATCTCGCGGAACGACACGGCGGGGCCGACTACGAACTGATCGACCTGAAGGACATCGACCTGCCGCTGCTGGACGAAGAGCAGGCACCGATGCTCGGGAACTACGACCGACCGCACACCCGCCGCTGGGCCGAACTGATCACGCGATTCGACGGCTTCGTATTCGTGACGGCCGAGTACAACCACGGAATGCCGGCGTCGCTGAAGAACGCGATCGACTTCCTCTACGCGGAGTGGACGGACAAGGCGGCCGCGTTCGTCAGCTACGGGAGCGAGGGGGAAACGCGCGCGGTCGAGCAGCTCCGCTCGGTCATGGCGCAGATCCGGATCGCGGACGTCGGCACCAGCGTGACGCTCACGCTCGCGCACGATTTCGAGAACTACACCCGGTTCCGGCCGCAGCCGTTCCGCGAGGAGACGGTGCGCACGATGCTGTCGGACCTGGTCGAGTGGAGCACGGCGCTGCGGACGGTCCGGGACCGACGGAATTCTCCGAGCGTGCAACAAACCGGAGCGTTCGCGGTGTAGTCAAGGCGTGGATGGGTTCCCGGCGGGCAGCGTCGACTTCGAGGCGTACGTCCGTGCCAGTGGTGCCCGTCTGCTGCGGCTCGGGCACGCGCTGACGCTAGACCGGGCGGCCGCCGAGGACCTGGTGCAGGAGACGCTGATCCGGGTCGGGCTGGCCTGGCCGCGCATCCGGCAGGACGGCAACCCGGTCGGGTACGCCCAGCGCACGATGGTCAACCTGTTCCTGAACCGGCGGCGCCGGAAGTCCGACATCCCGGTCGAGCAGGTGCCCGACGCCGGTCGTGAGGACGACGCGCTGGCGGCTGTCGACTCCGCGGCGGTGGTGCGGCAGGTGCTCGCCGGGCTGCCGCCGAAGCAGCGCGCGGCGGTCGTGCTGCGCTACGTCGCCGACCTGCCCGACGAGGAGATCGGCCGCCTCCTCGACTGCACACCGCAGACCGTGCGATCGCAGGTGTCCCGGGGGCTGGCCGCGCTCCGTCGGCAGCTGGCCGCAGAGAGGTGAACGCCGTGCCTGAGGAACCGCAGGAGCTTCTGGCCGAGGCCGGCTGGGACATCCCGCTGACTGAGGAGTTCGTCGTCGGAGTGCGGCGGGGCGTGCGGCGACGGCGGGCCCTGCGACGCGCCGCGGCGGGTGGAGCGCTGGCGGCCGCGGTCGGCGTCGTCCTGCTGGTGATCAACGTCGTCTTCGCGGGCGGGACCGACACGGTTGTCGTCGCACCGCCCGCGGAAGACCGGCTGGACGGATTCGTGATCGGCTACGTGCCGGAAGGCGCTCGCGCGGTTCCCCCGGACAGCTCGTCCACCTGCGCCGTCTCCGCACGTCCGTACGACTGCCCGACCGCGGGGGCGGGAGATCCGACTGCCACGATGACCGCGCGCCGTTTCGACCGGGGCGTCGGCATGTGGTTGTGGATCACCGTGCTCCGGCCGCAGGCCACGACCCCGACGGTCGACCGGGCGCAGATCACCGAGTGGCTGGTCGGGTGGGAGTCCTACCGCAGGACTCCGGTCCGGGCATTCGACGTGCCGGCCGGACGGGTGCAGTTGTTCGCCGATGTCGGCTCCGAAGGCACCGTTCACACGGCCGTGATCACCACCGACGACGGCGTGGTGATCACGATCAGCGGCGCCATGGACGTGCCGGTCGACGAGCTGACCGCGATCGCCGAGAACATCAGCTGACGCAGAACTCGTTGCCCTCGGGGTCATGCATCACGACCCAGTAGTCGGTGTCATCGGGATGCATCCGGTGTGCGACCGTGGCGCCTCGCTCGACCAGTTCGGCGACCGTGGCTTCCACGATCGCGATCCGGCGGTCGATCGGCAGCGTGTCGTCCCGCTCGGTCGGGTAGAGGTCGAGGTGCAGCCGGTTCTTGCCCGCCTTGGACTCGGGCACCCGCTGGAACCAGATCGGGGGCTTCCGTCCGGCCGGGTCGAAGATGCGGTCGTCCGCGGTGGCCGGTAGGGCATGGTAGTGGGCGTTCCATGTGGTGTCCGGCTCGCTCGGCGGCGTGGCCTGGTAACCCAGCGCCGGCGCCCAGAACCGGGCGAGGAGTGCGGGATCGTGCGCGTCGATCGTCAACTGCCAGAACGTCATGGCCGGACACCGTAGCGGGCCACCTCGCTTCGACCGTGCTGCATTAACGCAGGAAGTCCGCCACCACGGGGGCGAGGACGGTCGCGGGGACGCTGTGCCACTCTCCGGGCAGGCTGCGGTGGACGGCGTTGGGCAACAGGTCGGCTGCGGTCGCCGCCATTCCGGCGAGGTCGGCGCTGGTGGAGACGCTGTCGATCACCAGCGTGGGCGTCAGGACGCGGTCGAGCACGTTCGTGTCGGTGGCCTCGCTCAGCGCGCTGTCGTACGCCAGCGTGTGCGCCACCGACACCATCGCGTCCCAGTGCGGTGTGCCCCGCATGCCCGGGAGCATGTCGGCGGGCACACCGATGCTCGTCAGGAACAACTCGACCGCCTCCGCGCCCGCCAGCGCCTGCAGCCTGCTGGTGAAGGCTCGCTGTTCGGTCGAGTCCGCTGCGGGGTCCAGCGACGGCTCCAGCAGGACGAGCCGTCGGACGGAAAGTCCGGCCGCCGCGGCGTGTAACCCGACCAAGCACCCGGACGAGTAGCCGTAGACACCCGCCGGCGCACCGGCTTCGTCGAGGAGAGCGCCGAGATCCTCGACCTCGCGCGCCGGAGCGTACGGCGGTGTGTCGGTGCTCTCGCCGCGTCCGCGCCGGTCGTACCGGTAGACGGTGAAGTCGGGTGCCAGGAGATCGGCCAGCTCACCGAGGGAACTGTTCGCGCGGAAGTGCCCGGCGGCGTCCACCAGAACGACGGGACGCCCGGCGCCGACACGTTCGTAGGCGATGCGTGTGCCGTCGCGCGAGGTCACGTGAGCCATGGTCTGGAATGTAGCGATCCTAGGGCGCTGTCGTGCGCAGACCGTCGGCGATCGCCTGCCGGACGGCGTCCCCGTACTCGTCCGGCGGGAGGTCGCCGATCCGGGAGCTCGCGAGCACGTAGTGCTCGTACGCACGATCCTCTCGGCCGAGCTGCTGGTACGCGTGGGCGATGTTGCCGTGCAGGGACGGATAGAACGCGCGCACCCGGTCGTCACCCACGAGCTCGGCCCGGCGCAAGCACTCCTCGTTCCACCGCAGGCTGTCCTCCGGCGTCGACTGCTGCCGGGCGAGGTAGTGCGCCGCGATGCAGGCCTCGTAGTCGTCGGCCGCGACGTGATACGCCTGCTCGTAGTGGGTGCGGGCGTCGGCCGTCCGGCCGTCGGCCTCTGCCAGCATGCCCTCGCTGCACAGGTGGACGACGGGGTTCTGCGGATCCATGGGCACGGCCTCTCAGACGCGAACGGGCATGACGAGCGTGGTGAACGTGCCCTGGTCGGCGGAGCGCACGACAACGGGCTCGACCGGTGACGCGACCTCCAGCAACACGTCCGGGCCGACACCGGCCTCCAGCGCGGGCAGCAGGACGCGGGGGTCGAACGCGAGTTGCAGGGGCGGTCCGGTACAGACGGCCGGCACCAGACGGTCGGCCACCGCCAGGTGCTGCTCGTCGGTGCACAGCACCACGTGGGCGGCGTCAGCGGCCGCAGCGATCGCCGCGCAGATCACCTGGCGACCGGCGATGACCCGGTGTCGGACGGGCGGCAGGGCGTCCAGCACTATGCGGTAGGCCGGGTACTCCGCGTCGAGCACCGGCAGGTCCCGGTCCTGCGCCCGCACGCCCGACGCACCGATCTCCAGGACGACCTCCGGCTGCCGGACCGCCCAGCCGGCCAACTCGACCAGGCCCGCGTGCTCCAGCACCGCTCGGACGGCTCCTTCGGAGGGCGTCCGGGGGTGTAGCACCCGAACGGCCAGCCGGTACTGGTCGGTGGCCACCAGCCGGACTTCCGTCCCGTCGATCTCCAGCAGGACGCCACGGAGGACCGGATGGATCGACGTCGTGTCGGCGGACGGCGTCACCTGGCGGATCGCGCTGGCGAGCTCCGGCCCACCGACCGACGCGCGGGGCGCAGCGCCGGCGCCGGCTCCGGCGCCCCGGAGGAGTTGGTCTGCCTGATCGGCGGCGGTCCGGGCGCGGCGGGCGTACGCGGCCAGCACCGCTCGCGCCTCGTCCTCGCTTCCGTCGAGGACGACCAGCGTGTCGATCAGCGGCAGTCCGGCCTCGCGGAGCTGCCGGATCCGCACCGCACGGGACGTCTGCTCCGGCGCGTAGTAGCGGTAGCCGGTAGCGGGGTCGACCTCGATGGGGTGCAGTACGCCGCAGTCGTCGTAGAAGCGCAGTGCGCTCGGCGCCAGTCCGACGCGACGGGCGAAGCTTCCGATGCTCAGCAGTGGCTCGATCTCCGGCATGGTCCGGATTCTGGACGTTCGAGCAGCTCGAAGGTCAAGCAGGCGCTCCAGGAAACTCTTTACGCTGTACGGAGAGAGGTTATACTTGGCTCATCCAACTCCGTACGCAGTAAGGAGATGTGAGCGCGATGACGACGAACGATCTCGCGGTCCTCGTCGAAGGGCTTACCAAGCGGTTCGGGGCGAGCGTCGCCCTCGACGGGTTCGATCTCGCGGTGCCGGCCGGCACCGTGCACGGCCTGCTCGGTCCGAACGGTGCGGGTAAGAGCACCGCGGTACGCATCCTCGCCACGCTTCTGCGTCCGGATGAGGGTCTCGCGCGGGTCGCGGGTTTCGACGTCCGGCAAGCTCCCGACCAGGTCCGTAGCCGGATCGGCCTGGTCGGGCAGCAGGCCGGCGTCGACGAGCAGCTCAGCGGGCGGCAGAACCTGGAGATCTTCGGCCGCCTCTACCACCTGGGCGCCTCCGCGGCCCGGAGCCGGGCGGACGAACTGCTGGAGCGGTTCGACCTCGCCGAGGCGGGTCGCAAGCCGGTCGCGAGTTACTCCGGGGGCATGCGCCGACGCCTCGACCTCGCGGCGAGCTTCCTAATCGAACCGGTCGTGCTCTTCCTCGACGAGCCCACCACCGGCCTCGACCCCCGGGCGCGCAACGAGGTGTGGCGAGTCGTCCGGTCGCTGGTGGCGAACGGCACGACGATCGTGCTCACCACGCAGTACCTGGAGGAAGCCGACCAGCTCGCACACAACATCACGGTGATCGACCACGGCCGCGCGATCGCGTCCGGGACGGCTGACGAGCTCAAAGGACGGCTCGGCGACGACCACATCGACGTCGTCCTGCAAACACCGGATCAACTCGACGCCGCCACCGAACTGCTCGCTCGCGTCGGCGTCGGACAGCCGCGTTCGGACGCGGACCACCTCCGGGTGAGCGTCGCGGTGACGGATCGCGTCGCCGCGCTCTCGGAAGCGGTCCGCGTCCTGAGCGAGCACGGTCTCGCGGCGGCAGACATCGCCATCCGGAAACCCACTCTGGACGAGGTCTTCCTGTCCCTGACCGCGGAAGGACGTGCCCGATGACCACGGCCTACTGGATCGCTGCCGACAGCATGACGCTCACGCGGCGGGCGGTTCTGCACTGGAGGCACCAACCCGCGCAGCTGCTCCTCGGCCTGCTGTTCCCGGTCATGGTGCTGCTGATGTTCGCGTACCTCTTCGGTGGCGCGATGGTGGTGCCCGGTGGTGGGGACTACCAGGATTTCCTGCTGCCCGGGATGTTCGCCCTGACGATGGCCTTCGGCCTGGAGTCCACCTTCACTGCGGTGAGTTCGGACGCTACGCGCGGCGTCACCGACCGGCTGCGGACGATGCCGATCTCCGCCGCAGCGGTCGTGACCGGTCGGAGCGCGGCCGACATGCTCAACGCCGCGGTGGGACTGGCCGTCATGGTGCTCTGTGGGTTGGCCATCGGTTGGCGCTGGCACCGCGGCATCGGCGACGCACTGCTGGCCATCGCGCTCTTGCTCCTGCTGCGGTATGCGCTGCTGTGGGTCGGCATCTGGCTGGCGCTGGTGGCCGGCCGTCCGGAGACCCTCATGGCGCTGCAGATCCTGGTCTGGCCGCTCGGCTTCCTCTCCAGCGTCTTCATCGCCCCGGAAACGATGCCCGGCTGGCTGGGCACCCTGGCGGAAGCCAACCCGCTGTCGGCGACGGCCACGGCGACCCGCGAGCTGTTCGGCAACCCCGGCTGGGAAGGGCAGAGCTGGCTGTCCGAACACGCGATGCTGCTGGCGATCGGGTGGTCCGTGCTGCTGCTCGCGGTCTTCGTGCCGCTGTCCGCGCGTCGCTATCGGCGTCTGACCTGACGGTCAGGCGGCGCGGGTCCCGGCGGCGAGAATGATCGGGACCGCGACGAACAACCGGTCGTCGCGTGCTCTGGCGGCTTGGGCCTCGAGCCAGGCGCCTTCTCCGAGCGTGGCGAGCACCGGTATCCCGGTGAGGTCGGTCCACACGATCGTGTGGACTTCGACCGTGACGTCGACAAATCCGTTGTCCAGCAGGAGATTCCGGTACCGGCGGGCGACCCGCGGGCTGGCCATCCCGTCCGCGCGAGCGTGGACCAGCCTGCGGGTGAGCTCGGGATCGTCGGAGTCGATCACGAACGTGTCCCAGTCCTGACCGGCGAGCACCGCGCGGCCGTTCCTGGCCAGGACCCGGCGGGCCTCGGCGACGGCCCGGTCGGGCTCGGCGAGCGTGTGCAGGACCTTGTCGGCGCGGTAGCCGGTGACCGAGCCGTCGTCGAGAGGCAGCGCGGTGGCGTCGGCAACGTGGAACTCGGCCGCGGGCCAGCGCTCGACGGCGACCTCGATCATGGCGGGATCCAGGTCGATGCCGATGGCGGTCACCCCGCGGGCGGCCAGCTCGCCGACGGCCCGGCCGGATCCGCAGCCGACGTCGACGACGGTGTCGCCGAGCGCTTGATAGGTGTGTTCCCGCAGGCTACGCGCCCAGGGCAGGTCGTCGAAAGCGTCGAGGAGCGTGAGCAACGTGGACATGGACCTCAGCGTGCGACTTAATGTCGACATGAAGTCAATCGGCGAGGTGGCGGCTCAGTTCGGGCTGCCGACGCACGTCCTGCGGCACTGGGAGGCGGAGGGCCTGCTGACGCCGGCCCGCGCGGGCGACCGTCGCCGCTACACCGACGCGGACCTGTACCGGGTGGCGGCGATCCTGATCTCGAAGGAGGCGGGTTTCGGGCTCGCGGACATCCGGACGATGCTCGCCGTCCGGTCCGCCCCGGCCCGCCACGAGGTGATGGCCCGCCACCGCGACCGGTTGCTGGCGCGGATCGCCAGGGCCCAGGCCGCGCTCGACATGCTGGAAGGTGGCCTGGAATGCCCGCACGACGACCTCATGACGTGCCCGCATTTCCAGGGGCATCTGGCTGATCGACTGCACGTGGAGGTATGACCTCGCCGTCACCCGATTCCTTCGCCACCTCGCGGCGGTCTATTCCGGTATGACGACGGACCTCAACCGGCTGCTCTGGCAGGAACGCGCAGCCGGCGACTCGACCCGGCCGTGGGAGTCCCTGACGACCGAGCCCGACGGAATCCGGGCGGAGGCGGTGCGGCTGCCGAGCGGCCCAGGCCTGTGGCTACGGCCGCCCGGCGGCACCGACGACCAGGTGTTGCTCGCCATCCACGGCGGTGGTTTCGTCAGCGGCTCGATCGCCACCCATCGGCGGATGTTCGGCCACCTCGCGCTGGCCTCCGGCATGACGACGCTGGTCGTGGAGTACGGGCTGGTTCCCGAGCACGTGTATCCCGCCCAATTGGACCAGGTCAGCAGCGCCTACCGGACGCTGACCGGGCGGCAGGTCGCCGTGGTCGGCGACTCGTGCGGCGGCACGCTGGCGCTCGGAATCGCGTTGCGTGCACGGCCGGCGGCGCTGGTGCTGTTCTCGCCGTGGGTCGACTTCTCGGCCGGCGGGGCCAGTTACGACGCCGGTACCGACCCGTTCTTCACCCGGGAGCTGACCCGTGGCCTCGCCACGGCCTACCTGGCCGGCGCCTACCTGGCCGAGGCCGACCGGGAGGCGACTGACCTGGCCGGGGCTGACCGGGCCGGGGCTGACCGGGAGGCGACTGACCTGGCCGGGGCTGACCGGGCCGGGGCTGACCGGGCCGGGGCTGACCGGGTGGGCGCCTTTTCGAACGGCGCCAATCTGACCGCCGCAGACCCGTCCGGCGCCGCCCGCGGCGAGCCGGCTGCGGACCTGGCCCGCGCCGATCTCGATCGGTTGCCGCCGACGTACGTGCAGGTCGGCGGAGACGAGGCGCTGCTCGACGACGCCCGGCTGCTGGCGCGTCGGGCGCCGGCCGTCGAGCTGGAGGTGTTCCCCGGGCAGTTGCACACCTTCCAGATGGCGGCCGGCCGATCGCCGGTCGCCGACGACGCGATCGGGAAGGCAGGGTCGTGGCTGCGCCGCACACTGGGCTAATGACGGGTGGCTTCGAGGAGTCGACCGAGCCGTTGCGGCGCGAGCTGACCGCGCACTGCTACCGGATGCTCGGCTCCTGGGACGAGGCAGAAGACGCCGTGCAGGACACCTACCTGCGGGCCTGGCGCGGCTGGACGGCGTTCGGTCACCGGGCGTCGGTGCGGACCTGGCTGCACCGGATCGCCACCAACGTCGCGCTCTCCGCGCTTGACAGTCGGAAACGGCGGGCGCTGCCCTCCGGCCTCGGTGGCCCGCAGGAGCCGGACCAGCCGGAGTTCCTGCCGCCCGAAGCCTGGATCCAGCCGTACGCCGACGACCGCGACGACCTGCGGCTGGCGTTCGTCGCCGGGCTCCAAGCGCTGACGCCCGGCCAGCGGGCCGTCCTCCTGCTGCGCGACGTGCTCGCGTTCCCCGCGGCGGACGTCGCGGAGATGCTCGACGTCACGCAGGCCGCAGTGAAAAGCACCCTGCAGCGGGCCCGCGCACGGCTGGCCCGCTCCGCGCCCACTCCCGACGACGTCGTCGAGCCGCGAAGCCCCGCGGCGCAGCGTCAACTGGAGGCTTACCTGGTCGCGTTCCAGAAGGCCGACGTCGCCGCGCTCACCGCGGTCCTCCGCCGAGACGCGGCCCTCGAGCTGGTTCCGGGGACGCGCTGGTACGACGGCATCCGGGCCTGCGTCCCGGTGCTGACCGAGGCCGTGGGCGAACCCGGCGACTGGCGGATGGAGCCGACAATTGCCAACGGGCAGCCCGCAGCCGGTGCGTATCTTCGCGGGGAGCCGTGGGGTCTCGCGGTGTTGGATTGCCGGGTGGACGGCATCGCGGCGATCACGGTCTTCGGCGACCCGACGCTGGTTCCCCGCTTCTCAGATCCGCGTGGCGCTGATACGCGCTAACTCGACCGCATGCGGCTTGGTGTGAAGTTGCCGGGTTGCCGCTCCTAGCCTGCCGGTATGACTGACTCGGAGACGGTGATCGTCGTTCGCCTCGACAGTGCACGGGCAGAGGCGCTTCGCCGCTGGGCGGACATCGGGCAGCGGAGCCTGGAAGCCACGGTGCTGGTGGCCATCGACGAGTATCTCTGGATTCCGGACAACGAGTACTCGCGGTAAGGCGCCGCTCGATGCCCCGCCCTGCCCGGCCGCTACCGAGCCCTTCCTCGGGGGCGCCACGAAGACAGCGCCTACCGTCGGGCCGGACTCCTGGTGGCCGCCCGGAATGATGGGGCCGAGGGCTCGCCAGGACGAGCCCCCGACCGCATCGTTCGGCCGAGCCCCGCGCCGCATCAGCGCGCCGCACTTGAGCGCCGCACCAGCGCGCCGCGGGAGGCGCGCCGAGGGAGGCGCGCCGCGCCTGTGCGCTGCGCCTGTGCGCTGCGCCTGTGCGCTGCGCCTGTGCGCTGCGCCTGTGCGCTGCGCCTGTGCGCTGCGCCTGTGCGCTGCGCCTGTGCGCTGCGCCTGTGCGCTGCGCCTGTGCGCTGCGCCTGTGCGCTGCGCCTGCGCGAGGCGAGTCGGCGCCCGTTCGGGCGGGTCAACCCACCCAGCGCGCTCGGGCGGCAGCGAGAACCCAGTCGAACGCGGGCATGGCGGACGGACCCTCATCCCGGCCGTGGAGAACGGCGATGAGCTGCCATTAGCGCTCCACTCGCGCGTCGGCGACGACCTCCAGCCAGCGGCGCAGCTCCTGCTGGCGAGCGGACGGCAAGTCGGGATCGATGATCCGTTCGAGCAGCGCCTGGCCGTCGGCCGAAGCCGGTGCTGTTCCCTCGGCCAAGGCTCGATTCGCCACCGTGAGGATCACCGACCGCGATTCGTAGCCTTCAATCCAACTGACTGCCGAGCCGGAAGCCGCGATCCGCTTGATCCGCTGGCGGAAGTCGTCGTCGGCGACCAGTTCGGCCAGCTCGACCCAGGCAGCAACCTGAGCGGCCGTCGGGTCGTCCTGCAGCTCATCGGGCAGCTCGCGCATCCAGTCGACGACCACTTTCGCGTCGTCGCCGAGGTCGACTCCGGCGAAGGTGCCGTCGACAAACTCGTCGATGATGCGCTGCCGTTCGTTCGCGGACAGCCGCGTGAGCCTTTGCATGAGCAGTGTCTCCTCTGTCGTGGCGCCTTGTTCCGCGATAACCCGGAGCAAGGCGCGGCGCAGTCGGAGGGCACGGATCTCAGCGTCCAGGGCTCGCACCTGCACCGCGGCCACGTCTGCCACGCTGACCTGGCGAGCCAGGACGTCGCGGACGTCGTCGAGGCCGATGCCCAGTTCGCGCAGCATCTGGACGAGATCGAGGCGCTCGGCAGCGGCGGCGTCGAACAAGCGGTAACCACCGGCTGTGCGTTCGGTAGCCGGTACCAGACCACACTCGGACCAGAACCGGATCGTGTGCACCGGCAGGCCCGTGCGCCGCGACAGCTGGCCGATCTCCGTGCCTTCGTTCACGGGGACGAGCCTGCACTCTGAAGTCGCTTGAGACTCAACCCAATGGCAGAACCGGAGGCCTTCAGAGGGCGTTCCGTGAGTGCTTGTCCGGATCGGTCCGCCACGACCGGCTCAACACCGCCGCGAACCATCCGGTGACGGCCCACCGCGCAGATTCAGCCCATCAGCCAGAGCGAACTCAAATCACCGGCCCTGCCAGGCTGTATAGCCTCGGCGCTCAGGGAACGCACCGCAAGCCACTCGATCTTGTATCCGAACCCTGCGCCCGTTTCCATCATCCGAAAGCTATACCGCTGCCGATCACGGAGTTGCCGTGGCCTGGGCCATCCGGCCAGCGCCAATCCACACCCCGGCAACCGCACATCCCATGCCTGCTGTCGGGCTTGATCCCTCGTCACACCGATCCGGACAAGCACTTACGGAACGTCCTCGCACCTCAGCTGGCACGCCGCCACCGATCGTCCTCGAACTCGACCGGCATCTCGGCAGACCACGGTTCGATGCCTCGTTGTTCCAGGGCGTCGAACCAGCGCTCCCGGCAAGAGTCGGGGAGGCGGGTGCCGCACCAGGGACAGAACTGGATCAGGAGCACTGACCTGCCGCCGTTATGAACGATGAGGCCGTACTCGTCGAAGCGAAGGTCGTAGTCGATCAGTGCGTCCGAGCATTCGAACGGGTCGTCGTGCTGGTCGCACTCCCAGGCGAGCTGTTCCGCCATGGTCGGACAGCAGCGGCCGTCCGCGTTCGTTGCAGGCATGACCCGGGCGAACCCCCTAGTCGGCGTCGCGTCCGCTAAATCACACTCCGAGCTGCAGCGCAGAGGCTAACCGGGTCGATGCATGCCGCTACGGTCGACCCCTAGGAATCCGACAGTCGGGCGTGGTGACGATGGTGACGGCTGTTCGGCAGACCCGGCTCTTGGCGGTCGTCGCCGGGCTCGTGGTCTTCGGCCTGGTGCTCAGCACGTCATTTCTGGCCGACGAACTGTCCCTGTGGCTCGCCTTGCTGCCGTTCGTTGTCGCGGCCGCGCTTGTTTGGGGATGGTGGAACCTCACCGAGCGTCAGAGCCGAAACGCTCCGAAGACCTTTCTCCTCGGCACGTTCCGCCAGCGGCCGGCGTTTGCGACAGCGAATTCGATCCTGTCCATGCAGCCGCTCCCGATGTTCCTCGTCGGGACCCAGCTCGTGACCATGGAGTCACTAGACTGGTCATTCAGGTGGTTCTCCGCAGTTTTCGCGCTGCTCATCCTCGGCCCGTGGATCGCGAGCATCGTGCAGCCTTCGGGCCTTCGGCTCACGTCGGAAGCCATAATCTGCCGTTGGATCCTTCGACGTCGGGTGATCCCGTGGAGCACGCTCTATCCCGGCGAGGGATCCGTCCACCAGGACAGAGTCGGCGGCGTGTGGGTACTGGCCGACCACACCGTTCCGCAGCACAGGAGCGATCGCATCCCCGGCCGCCCGCAGGGTCCGCGCGGTTATCACTGGATCAGAACCTCGGCGTCCAGCCGAACCGTGATTGATCCGACCTTCCTCGAGCGAGCGATTGCCTACTACCACCTCGATCCCGGAGAGCGCGCCCTGATCGGCACCGCCGATGGGCTCCGGGCGTTGCGCGCGGACGAGAAGTAGCTACTCGGCCCGGCGGACGACGACGACTGCACCGAACACCTGGTGGCTCTGAGCGCTTCGCCGACCTGCTGCGGCGCCTCGGCGAGTAACGCGCGGTTCCGCACCACCGAGCGGGCGTTAGTTATCGCGGTACGCCGTTGGTGGTCTGGTGGAGGTCCGCGTCGATCGTCGCGGCGCTGAGCTGGCCCGACCCACTCGGGTCGCTCTGAAGTACTGCCGGTGGTTACCCGTTGAGGTTGACGCGCGAGCAGCCCCGCGCCGCCCAGACTCTCTGTGCACGCGACAGAACTCGCGAATCCCGCGACCTCGCGCGCATGACTGCCGCCGACTGAGATGGACGCTCGATGACCGAGTTGCACCAACCCGGCATGGATGCCGGGGCGCCGGGCGAGTCCGCGCTGGCCTCCCACCAACCCGTCGAACGTGGACTGCTCCGCCGGCGGTTACTGGAATTCGCGGCCGTGTGTCTGGTAGTGACCTGGGTTCCCTGGGCGCTGTTGGGAGCGCTGGGGATGAACATCGAGGAAGGCTTTGGGCTGCTGGTGTTCGCCCTCGCGGCGAGCGGCCCATCTCTGGCCGCGCTGATCATGTGGTTGCGGCGTCGCGGGGAATCGCGTCCAGGACCTCGCACGCGCTGGTCACTCGGCGCGCCAGTGGCGGCGGTGCTGCTGGGTGGGATCGCACCGGTAGGTGCGGCGTTCCTGGTGAATCTGAACGATCTGTCGGCGATCCCGGATCACGCCGCTTCGGTCGTCGCTGATGTCGGCGGGCCGCTGATCGCGCTGGTTTACACGTTGCTCGCCGGCCCGATAGCGGAAGAGTTCGGCTGGCGGGGCTACGTACAGCCACGCCTGCGGCAGGTCTACAGCCGGGTCGCGACCACAGCGGTGCTGGGAGCCGCCTGGGGCCTCTGGCACGTCCCGCTGTTCTTTCTGCCCGGCACCGGGCAGCACGACGACGACCTGTTCACCCAGCACGGATTGGTGTTTTTCCTGAGCCTCTTCCCGCTCACCTACCTCATGCTCTTCGTCACCGAACGCCTGCGCGGCGGCGTCCTCGCGGCGATTTTGATGCACGCCGCCTGGAACCTCAGCGACGAGCTCGCGCCGATTTCGGGCAACGGCGGCCTGTGGCTGAAGTTCCTCATTCTGCTGACCACCGCGGCAGTGGTCGCTCTTCGGTGGCACCGCAGGCTTCCGTGAAGAACTAACGCGGTGGTGCGGCCAGCAGGAGTTGGCGTGCGACCGCTCCGCGAGCAAGGGTGATCGGCCGACCTACGGTCATCGAGCGCTCTCATTCCCAGCCGGCGAACCGCTCCGTCAGGGCGGTGCGCGCTTCGTCATCCGTTTGTTCCTCGTATAGGTAGATCTCGCCTTTGAACGCGAACCGCCCAGCGGCAAGCTCGGCTTCGTCGTCGTTTTCCAGGAAACCGTCATCCCAGTCGTCGAGAAGATCCAGCCTGTAACGTCGCTTGGTCTCTGACCAGCGCCGAACCCGCAGGGGGCTCACGCGCTGCCTCCACATCAGCTGCTGGGTGTCCAGGGCGAGATAGCCGAACAGGACGCCGTCTTTCGTCATCAAGCGCCCGACCGTCAAGTCCGCCGGAGTTGCCTCCACAGGGCCGGTCCGCCTCTGCAGGTTCACGGTCTGCCCGTCAATGTCGAGCCTGAGAATGCGTCGCTGGCGTCGCAGCCATCGGGATGTCAGCACGGACTCCACGCCGTCTCCGCGGAAGTACCTGGCGGCGACCTCGGTGATGTCGCGGAGTGCTTCTTCCTGGTCGGCAGACGTGTAGTCCGTGCGCACCCACTGCCAGTCGTCGAAGTCGCAGAGAAAGGCCCCGGTCCCGGTGGTCCAAAAGGTCGCGCCGGTGCGGTCTCGTGCCGGCCCGAAGTTAGCTCCGGGGCGGATGGTTACGTGGAGTACCTTGTCGCGCTCGCTGCTGTCGATCTCTAGTCCGCGGTACTGGGCTTCGCGGGCTGTGATCTCCAGGATCGCTGCATAAGTCAGACCGTTGTCTCGCATCTCAGAACCAGTGTCAACGCTGCCTGGTGACGAGGCCCGTCCTCTGACGGCGTGTTCGCGACTCCGCCGCGATTACCCGGCTCAGCGAGAGAGGCTAGAGAGGCGCCGAGCGCGCGAGCGGGCTCCAACTAGCGGGAGCGAGGCAGGGCGGGCGGCCCGTCGGTGCCGGGCCTCCCCAGGGTCGAACGTAGAACGTCAGTGCGCCGCGCCTGGGACCTTCACCGGAGTCGGGGAAGAGTCGCCGACAGTTGGGCGTGGCCTTCGGGCGTGCCGATGCCGTCTCGGGCCTCGGGGTGCTCGCGGTAGTAGTGAATCGCGTGGGCGAGGAAGCACGGATCAACGAACATCCATCGTGCCTCCACTCTGAACCACCCCGGCGCGGCAACTCCGGGCACCGGCGGTAGCGCGGGCTGAACCCTGAGCCAGATCGTTCGGGCGTTCTGCGGTGGGAGTGGTGGACCGCCTGGCGCCAAGGCATCCCAGGCCAGGGCGCGGATCAGGCCCTGAACGGGGCCGTTCGACCATCGGACCGCGAGGCCGTCCGTGCTGAGCGTGAGGAAGGGTCTGCGGAACAGCGTGAGCCACACGGCGCAGCCGAATATGCCGCCTGCGAACAGCGCGGACGCACCGATGAGAGCGGCGCGGACCCCTGGGCTGACGAATGGATCCGGATCGAAGGTCAGGAACCCGGCGGCGATGCCGGTGAACATCGGTAGTAGGGCATGGTCTATCGGCCGCGTGGCTGCGAGGAAGACTGGTCGCCCCCGATGGTGGCCGAGAAGGAACGCGCTCGGCCGCCGCCGCGAGACGCGCCAGAACGCCGCGACATGCAACGCGACGAAGAGCAGCCCTACTCCGTAGCCGGCGAGTGCGCGTTGGGTCAGCTGCAGCCCGCTCTCTTTGAGTGCAATGATCACGACCAGCGTCACCGCGCTGAGGGCAACTGCTGCGACGCGACTACTCCGATGGATTCTGGCCACATCACCCGGCCCAACCCACTTCGACGAGACTGTCCCCACCCGGTTCACTCGTCGAGATTAAGGCGCAAGAAGTGCCCTGGCCGAGCCGGATGGGCAGGCTGCAAGATTGCGCGATTTGACGCCAGATGTGAACTAGACGGGCTGCAAGTGCTACCGCGTCAGTGCGCGGCGCTCGGAGCCTCGACGGAGGTCTGCGCTGGCATGGCGCTGATGCCGATGGGGCAGCTCAGCCCGTTCGGCCCGTGGTTGCGGTAGCCGTACAGGTTCTTGGCGTCACTCAGGTACGGCTGGTGTCAGTCGTCTGCGCCATGGTGCATTTAGGTCGGCGTCGAGAGCCCGATCAAAGGGGCCAGGCGGGAATGAGGTCGTCCGGAGTGAGGGTTTTCAGCCCGTCAATCCTGGTGCCCGTCCGGCTGACGGCGAAAAGCGGGGTCTCGGGCGTCGTTCCGGGCAAACGGTCGCGGTGCTGGGCCAGCCGAGCCAGGTCTCTGACGTCGAAGGCTGCCTCGTCGTGCCATTTGATGGATCCGACTGCCGCGATGTGCTTTGCGACTGGACTGCGGTCAGCCGCGACGATATCGATTTCCGGATCGTTGGTGCGCGTCCAATAGCTGCCGATCACGTCGCTGCCGCTTGGCAGCTGGTCGTCAGCGAGACGCCACAGGGCATCTCTGACCACCGGCTCGATCGCGCGGCCTCGCCAATCCGTCCAGCGTGATTGGATACCTCGCAGCACTAGCTCTCCGCGACCGCGCTCAATCGTGGGAATTCCTGCCCGCACGAAGGCCAACCAGAACCGTAGATAGGGGTCACTGATTCGGTAGCGAGTCAGCTTGCTGGGCTGTGTCGATAGTGGAAGTTCCGCCGTCACCATCTGGCGTGAGACCAAAACGTTCAAGGCCCTGCTCAGCGTGGCCGGCGACATGCCGCCTGCCTCTCTCGCGATGAGCGTGAACGTGCGTTCCCCGTTGCCGATAGCAGCGAGTACCTGTTGCGCGAGAGTCTCGGTGGGGAATTCCGCTGCGAGTACCCGTTCCCCGCTGACGAGGAGCGGCGATGTCGGGCGGTCGAGAGCAGCGGCCAGATAGGTCCACAAGTCAGCGCCGTCGGGCCACTCCTCCAGAATGAGCGGCAGACCGCCGGTGACCAAGAAGGCGTCGAAGGCGTCGGCAGAGGTCAGCCCCAGCATGTCGCCGATCTCGGCTGGGTTCAGTGGGGGGACGACAAGGTCTGTGCCGCGTTGATAGAAGGGTCGGCCGTAGGTGTTCAGCTCCTCCATCATGCCGATGTCCGATCCGATCAGAATTAGCAACACCGGCAAGCGAGAGAGTGCTCGGTCGAATGCTTTCTGGAGCGAACCTTCGAAGGTAGCGTCTTCGCGGACCAGGTAGGGCAGCTCATCCAGGACCACCACGCTCGGAGTGTCTGTCGGGAGGACCTGCGCGAGCATGGTGAGAGCGGCGTCCCACGTCTGCGGCGCACCGAAGTCCACTGCAAGGTGGGCTTGCGGCAGGTCGGACTCCGCTACCGCCGCACTGAAACCGGCCAGATCTTGGGTGTACGACCCACCTACGGCCGTGAAGTACAGGCTGGGCAGTCCGGACCGCTCCACGAATTCTTCGACCAGGCGCGACTTTCCCACTCGCCGCCGCCCGCGAATCAGAAGCGCCTTGCCCGGTCTCCCGGTACGGCTGCCTGCTGCCACGGTGGTCGACAGGTCAGCCAGCAGCTTCAACTCCCGCGCGCGACCCACAAACCCAGCCATAGCTGCTCCTCGCCATCCTCGCCTTCGGCTATCGTAGGCGAGATAGCTTTCACTGATGAAACTTCCACCGACGAAAGTTTCATCAGCGAAAGCTACATATCGAGGTCCGCGATCGGAAGGTCTTAAGGGCGGCATCGGCCGGTGACCGACACGGTCGGCCCCACGGCGGAGCATGAGCGCTCACAGTCGGGCCAGACGGTGACTACGAAGCGTGGTGCGCTGCGCTCGGAGCCTCGATGGAAGTCTGCGCCAGGACCCTTACGGGCGGGACATGTATGCAGTCCAGACGTCGACGGCCTGCTGGAGATCGAGAGCGGCCACCTCTTCCCGGGGCACCCCACGGTGTGAATCAGGCGTGCTGCGAGCCAGTCCGGCACCGGCTCCCGCGGCGGGGCCTGCTCCAGGACGAGCTCACCGGCGAGCTTCCCCAGCTTGTCGACGACCTGAGCGAGTGCGATGAGATGAGGCTTCGTCTCTGACGCGCGCTGGAGGCGCATCGTGGCTTCGCGGTACACCGCCTCGTCGGCACGGGCGCCGATCGCCCAGATTTCGCAAATCTCGATCGTCTCGTCGGCGGTGATGCGGTAGACGACTCGCCAGGTGTTCCGCCCAACAACCAGCTTCCGGAATCCAGTCGGGTCACCGCCGAGGGGTAACCGGCCTCTGTGTCGTCTGTCAGCAGCAGAATCCTCTTGAGGATCTTGGGGACAGCATCCGGGCCGATCCGGCGGAGGTCATCGAGCGCGTCGTCAGTGAAGGTGATGCCCGCCATCGGTCAGGACCCGTCGTCCTCGACCGCCGCCAGCGATTCGCGGGTATGGCCGAACGCAGTGAGTACATCGTCGATCGAGGTGCGATGACCGGTGTCAGTCGCAGACCGAGCGAGGACCAGCGCAAGATCGTGGAGGTCGGAGATCACCGTGTCGATCTGCGCCAGCCGCTGGAAGCTCACGAGGACGGCTCGATGCCGGACCGCCCGCATTCGAACAGCGTCAGTGCGCTGCGCCCGGGACCTCTACCGAGGTCTGGGCCGGCATCGCGCCCACACCGATCGGGCAGGACAGCCCGTTCGGACCGTGGTTGCAGTACCCGTACGGGTTCTTGGCGTCCGAAAGATACTTGCTGGTGGTAGTTGTCCGGTTTGTTTTCGCGCGGCTGTGGCGCTATGAGCTGCGGTGACGAGACGGGTCGCGCCGGCTCGTCTCGCTGGGGGAGCGAACATTGCGGCCCCGGCGGAACTCAAAGGCGGGTCGGTCGAGGGCTGATGCCGGGGTGTTCGGACGCACGCCCCGCGGCATGGAAGTGGCGTACAGCCTGTGTCTAGCCTCGGCGCGTCAGTGATGCGGGCGGGCGGCCACAGCACCGTGAGCGAGCAGGTTGTCCACAAGTCGGCGTTCGGCGGCTGGAGACGTGATGACCGGCGCTTACACTCCACGTATGGCAGACCAACCGGACTCGCCGAAGCGGGACGACGAAGAGCCTGCGAACGAGCGAAAGTTGCCCCGGCACCTTGCCCGGCTGGTGGGTTCGCTGCGTGGACCTGCGGATCTCGCGCAGAACCACGACAAATACCTGGCGTATCCGCAGGAGCAGCAGGCGGGCGGAGCAGCCTCGGCGTGATCCTCTGCGATACGGGGCCGCTCGTCGCGGCCTTCAACGAGGCGGACGACAACCACGAGCGATGCTCTCGGTTCCTCGTCGAGAACTGGACCAGACTCGTCGTCCCGTCGCTCGCAGTGACAGAGATCTGCCACCTGCTGTCCGACCCGCGACGGCGGGGGAGTCAAGGGCTGGCGGCAGACTTCTGCGCTGCGATCGCCGAGGACGAGTTGCGCGTAGTAGAGGTCTCGCCCTACGACTACCGGCGGATGTCGGAGATTCTGAGTACCTACGCATCACTCCGCTTACAGGCGGTGGATGCCTGCGTCGTTGCGCTCGCCGAGCGATTAGACCTTCGCGAGGTCGCCGCGCTCGATCGTCGCGACTTCAGCGTGGTGGCGCCGCGCCACCTGCCGAAGGGCCAGCGCCTCAGGCTGCTTCCAGATTGAGTACGGGCGGCCCGGCTCGATGCCGGACCGCCCGCATTCGAACAGCGTCAGTGCGCTGCGCCCGAGACCTCTACCGAGGTCTGGGCCGGCATCGCGCCCACACCGATCGGGCAGGACAGCCCGTTCGGACCGTGGTTGCAGTACCCGTACGGGTTCTTGGCGTCCGAAAGATACTGCTGGTGGTAATACTCTGGGCCATGTGCATTTAACCGAGGCTCCACTGGACGACTGCATCCCGGTGGTCGCCTACGCCCGGATCAGTGATGACACTGAGAAAGACGGGCACGGCGTCCGCGATCAACACCGCGTCAACCGTCAGACGGCTAAGCGGCTCGGCCGGGTCATCGTCGCTGAGCTGACCGACAACGACCGCTCGGCGAGCAAGGCCGATGTCGTCCGATGGGTCGGGGAGATACCCGGCTCGCGATGCGTTTGCTCGTTGGCTGAGGTCCATCTCGTTCGCCAGGAGTGAGCTGAGCGGGACGTCGAGCAGGTCCCGTGGATCGGGTGCCACGGGACGGTCCCGGTCGCGTCCAGATGCCGCGAGCGGAGCGCCGTAGTGAGCCAGACTGTGCATCATGGATCGACCTTCCGTCGTCGAATCTCTCCTCCTGAGCGTCTCTTAGTGAGAGTCTCATCACTAGGCCGTAGGGTGCTTTGGCGCTGCGATTAGCAGTCTCACGGTGAGACAGAATGTGCGCGTGACGGGAGATGAGCTGGTGTCCGGAACAGCAGCAACGCCCACAGTCATCCGTCGTCAACTCGGCCGGCGGCTGCGACTCCTCCGCGACGCGACGGGCCGCTCCGTGGAGAAGGCCGTTGCCGATCCTCGTCTCGGCATCTCGCGGGCGAAGCTCTACAAGCTGGAGGCGGGTAAGCACCCAGCAAAGCCGCAGGACGTCGCTGCGCTCTGCCGTCATTACCGCGCTTCGGCCGAGGAGACCGCGGCGCTCACCACACTGGCTCTGGCGACCCAGGGCGACAGCTGGTGGCACATCTTCGGCGAGGACGCGGTACCGACCTGGTTCAGTCTGTACGTCGATCTGGAGCCCGCGGCGGCCTCGATCCGGTCGTACGAGCCAGAGCTAGTGCCTGGGTTGCTCCAGACCCCCGAGTACGCGTTGGCGGTCTACCGGGCGCGAAATCCTGCCGACGACGAAAGCGACCTACGGCGGCGCGTCGCGGTGCGAATGGAGCGCCAAGCCATCCTCGCTCGGCGAACCCCGCCCTCCTTGCACTGCATCCTGAACGAGGCGGTCCTGCTTCGCGAGGTCGGCGGGTCCAAGGTGATGAGTGCACAGGTGGCAAAGCTGCGCGCGGCTGCGGGTCGTCCATCGATCACTCTTGACGTCCTACCGCTCAAGGCCGGTGCGCATGCCGCGATGGAAGGCTCGTTCGTGATCCTCGACTTCCCCGACACGGACGAAGACCCGTCCGTGGTCTACCTCGACTCGCCCAGCTCTGCGGCCTACTTCCAGCAGCAGGCAGAGTTGGAGCGGTACACGACGATCTTTGAGACCGTCCGGACCGGCACCGTTCCGCTTGAGGAGTACCTGAAATGACCGACCCGCGGTTTTTCAAGAGCAGCTACTCCGGCGGCAGCGGGGGCAACTGCGTCGAGTGCGCCTACGGGTCCGACTCGGTGCTCGTCCGCGACAGCAAGGACCGCAGCGGAACCGTGCTCTCGTTCGGGCGGCAGACGTGGGCGGCCTTCCTCGACGGCGCCCGGCGCGGAACGTTCGACCGACAGGCCTAACCCTCTGCATCCCGTCTGCCGTCGACCCACTCTTCGGGGAGCGGGCCGGCGGCGGGGTCGCCACCTGCTAGACGTCGGAGCGACAAGTCGGAGGACGGCGAACCCGCTGCTGGTCTGCTCGGCTCGGACGGGTCGACGACAGGCGGAATGCCCCATCTGCGAGCCTGAGCGTCTCCGCCCCCAGCAGTATCGGACTTGGGAGCGGGTTAGCGTTGCGACGCCTGGATACTAGGCCCCGTAGCGAGCGTCCGCGCGGTTCGTTCGCTCTCACTGTATCGGGTCGATCTGCGCAAGAGCCGCTCCGGTTTCCCGCAAGGCCTCTATTCTGAATGCGGCCTCGAACCCGGTGTTGAACCTTCTCTGTAGCGAGTAAGGGGACCAAATGGTGTCAGCGGCTCGAAATTATTCGGCGGGCGTCCAGCCAGCGTTAGCTCATCTTTGTGATGGAACATGCCATTGGCCGGGATGTCTTGAACCTGTGACAGTTTTCGTCAATAATGTTCCAGTAAATAATCTCGAAATAGCCCACATAAGGGCGGCTGAAAAAAACGGCCCGCGATGGGATCCGGCGATGTCGGAGGCTGACCGAGCCCACTTCGACAACCTGATCCTGCTTTGTCGACCGCATCATAAAATGGTCGACTCGATTGCTCCAGCCGATTACCCCGTCGAAGCTTTGACCTCATGGAAGAGCGAACGAGAGCGGGGCGCTGCCGCGCAGTTGCGGAGTTTGAGACAGCTGACCGAGGAAGGCCTACAGGAGATAATCGCGCAGGTGGTTCGATCCAGGGACGAGGAATTGCAAAGCGCTTTGGATAGATTCTCGCAGGTTGACTCCGAGGCTGCCTCTGTCCTCCGTGGGCTGGTAGATGAATTGCAGTATCTTCAGCGGCGGCCTTTGCTCGATCAGGACGTGGTCCACCAATTGCAGCTCGCATCTGAGAACCTTCACTACCTCAGTGTGGACAACGTTCATCGACTCTATCTGGCGGCCGAGGGATTAAGTGGCCTAAACGTGGATACGGTTCATCAGCTATACCTCGCTGCCGAAGGGCTTAGTACTCTCAAGATAGATACCGTCCGACAGCTTTACCTCACAGCGCAGAAGCTCGAAGAGCTAATTCCACGACTTCATGAGGCTGTCAACTCTCTCCGCTCGGCGCATCCTGAACTATGAGTAGGGCGAGAAGACTCGATGTTAGAGGCCCGGAGACGCTTGGCGTGAGTGTCTGGTGCTGGAAGTTGATATATTACCTAGGATGGCTTCCGGCGTGGTCCCGATGGCTGAAGCTGTCATTGAGATTGCCACAGTGGCGACATTCATCAACCCGGCCACCATGGAATTCAGGCCCACGGAGTCGACCTGTCGGTTAAGGCTGTCGTTGAGGTAGGTCGAAGGACCGCCATGTTGAAGGAAGACGGACAGGAGTGAGGCACCCCTACTGAGAGACGCCTCATACTGCGGGTCGTCGACTTCCTGCTCCGCGTCGGCGAGTGGGTCTACGGCATCGTTCGCCAGTTCAGGGAACAGGTCGGAGATTTCGTCAGCCCGAATCTGATCCCGCAAACGCAACGCGAAGTCAACCGGAAGGAGGTGATGCTTTAGGTTTGTAATAATGCCGCTGCTCGTTTTTTCAACCTCGACGAGACACGGCGCTCCTGTACTATCCGCCCTCTCTGCCGCTTCGATTATTTCTGGTGAAGACTGAATAGCGTGTTCAATCTGCACCGTCTTCACTTCGCGATAGATCCTACGAAAACACGCTATCGTATCGCGAATAAGGGGCTCGATCGTGAAATGCCGAGGAAGGGCTCGGAGGTCGGCGGTAACCTTTGATTTCCAGTCGAAGGTCGCTAGGAGTTCGTCCCGATCCAGATGAAACTGGACGGTCGTCGCCTCTTCGGACGATGGATCCTGAGTAGATTCCATCTTGATATGATCTAGCGGGAATCCGCAGTGCAGGTTGTAGTCTCGGAGTTTATAAATGATCCCGTACGCTGGCCATGCATCATATTCGCGAGCTTCGGCGGCCTTCAGTCGCGCGAATTCGGAGGAATCTTTTCCGTATGTGCGTTTGAAGTCGGTCTCATGATGGTCGAGGAAGAGGCGCATGCTCGCTAGTAGGTTCACTAGTTCGAAACTAAGGACAGTTCCGGAATCCTCCGGCCGAAGACTGCTACGGGCCCGGCCGCCTGCCAAGAGGTGTGCATGGAATCGTGCGGTTGATTCAAAGCGCTTATAATTGCGTAGTACAAGTGAGTATTGCTGTAGATCTGCGACTCGGGAAACGCATCGCACGGCCTCCAAGTACCTATCATAATCTGCTTGATCGAGTTCTGCGCCGAGAGAAATCGACGCTCGGACCTCTGCGTCTCCCGGTCCCCAGGAACCGATCCTCAACTCATGAGCCGTCATAAGGGAATCCTATTGCGGACTGCAAGCGCATAACGTCGTGCGCCATTAGCGACCTGGTCGACTGAACGTGCGGTGTGCCCGCGCGCCACTCCCCGCATGTAGCCGCCCGACCCCCCGAGGATCAGGCGCGGAGGAGTCGTCACAAGCGATCGCGTCGTCCGGGTGCTCTCGGAGTCTGGCGGGCTCCGCTGACGGTCTGCTCGGCTCAACTTCTGGCCGGCGGTAGGCGGGAACCCTTTTCCTCCCCTAGAGCCCAATGCTCTTGCCGGAGGCATTTGACAGTGAAATGCGACAGGCGGTCCGGCTCGAAAGCCAGACCGCCCACCGTCGTGCGGAATGCTACTGCGTCATCGCGTCAGTGCGTGGCGCCCGGAACCTCTACCGAGGTCTGAGCCGGCATGTTCCCTACACCGATGGGGCAGCTCAGCCCATTCGGACCGTGGTTGCAGTACCCGTACGGGTTCTTGGCGTCCGAAAGATACTGCTGGTGGTAGTTCTCGGCGTAGTAGTACTCGCCGAGCGGCCGGATCTCCGTCGTGATCTGACCGAGGCCGGCAGCGGTCACCACCGGCTGGAACGCCTCCAGGCTCGCCTTCGCGGTGGCCGCCTGAGCGTCCGAGGTGGTGTAGATGGCCGAGCGGTACTGCGTGCCACGGTCGTTGCCCTGCCGCATGCCCTGCGTCGGGTCGTGGTTCTCCCAGAACGCCTTGAGCAGCGTCTCGTAGGCCACCTTGGCGGGGTCGTAGACGACGAGCACGACCTCGGCGTGTCCGGTCAGCCCGGAGCAGACCTCCTCGTACGAGGGGTTCTGCGTGAACCCACCCGCGTAACCGACGGAGGTGGAGTACACGCCGGGGATCCGCCAGAAGATGCGCTCGGCGCCCCAGAAACAGCCCATACCGAAGACGGCGGTCTCGTAGCCCTCCGGCCACGGGCCGGTCAGCGGGGTGTCGAGGACGGTGTGGCGGTCGGCGACCGGCAGCGGCTGCGCCCGGCCGGGGAGCGCGTTCTCCGCGTCGATCAGCTCGGACTTGCTGCGGCCGAACAGCATGTTTTGCCTCCTGCGAATTCAGCGGGGCCGGGTCGTACCGACCCACGTCCAGCTCAACACGGCGACCCTCCCCACTGTTCCAGCCCGGTCGTACGCTCGGGATCGTGTCGACGGACGACGACTGGGGACGCGAGTACGCGCACCTCGCTGCGTCGGACCTTCGCCGGCCCCGGGACCTGGAGCGTTTCGCCGCAGCGGCCTACCTCACCGGCCACGACACCGACGCTACGGCAGCGCTCGTCCGGGCGCACCGGATCGCCCGGCGCGACGGTGACCGTCCGGCGGCGGCGAGGGCAGCGTTCTGGCTCGGGCTGCACCTCGTGTTGCGCGGCCGGCCTGCCCAGGGTGGCGGGTGGCTGACGCGGGCGGGTCGCGTCCTTGATGAGGACGACGTCGACTGCGTCGAACGCGGCTACCTTCTCATCCCGGCCGGGCTGGCGGCGATCGCCAACGGCGGGATCGCGGACGCTCGGGACCGCTTCGAGTCCGCGATCCGCATCGCGGAGCACCACGCGGACCAGGACCTTCTCACGCTGGCCCGGCTGGGGTTGGGGCAGGCCGCCGTCCGCGGCAGGGAGTACGCCGCCGGTCGTCGGCTGCTGGACGAGGCGATGGTCGCGGTGACCGCCGACGAGGTGAGCGCGGTCGTCGCGGGCATCGTCTACTGCGCGGTCATCGACGCCTGTTACGAGCTGTACGACATCGACCGGGCACAGGAGTGGACCGCCGCGCTCAGCGAGTGGTGCGAGGGAAAGCCGTCGCTGGTGCCCTACCGCGGCCAGTGTCTCGTGCACCGCGCCGAGATCCTTCGTCGCTCCGGCTCCTGGGGCGACGCGATGGAGCTGGCCCGGCAGGCCGAGGAACGGCTCGGCGGGCAGCCGGCGCTCGGCGCCGCCTGTTACGAGCTCGCCGAACTGCATCGCCTCCGCGGCGATCGGGCCGCCGCCGAGACGTACTACCGGCGCGCGGGCACGTGGATCGGCGAGCCGCAGCCCGGGCTCGCGCTGTTACGGATGGCGCAGGGCCGGATCGACGCCGCGGCGGCCGCAATGCGTCGGCTGCTGCCGTCGGTGGCCGACGACACGGCCCGGTGCCGGCTCCTGGCCCCGTACGCCGAGATCATGCTCGCGGCCGGCGACCTGTCCGCCGCCCGTTCCGCCGTCGACGAACTGGGGCGCATCGCCCGGACCCTCGGTAGCCGGTGGCTCGCGGTCACGGTCCACCACCAGCGCGGCCTGGTGCTCCTCGCGGAGGGGGCCACCGACGCGGCGCTCGGCGAGCTCCGGACGGCCTGGCTGGGGTGGCGCGACCTCGGGACGCCGTACGAGGCAGCCCGTGCGCGGCTGCACGCGGGTCTGGTCTGCACGGCCGTGGGCGACGAGGACGCGGCGAGCGCCGAGTTCGACGCCGCCCATCAGGCGCTGGCCGCGCTCGGTGCGATTCCGGACGCCGAGCACGCGCGTCGCCTCGGGCAACAGGCCAGGGCCCGCGGCACGCTCACCGGCCGGGAGACGCAAGTCCTGCGGCTGGTGGCGGCCGGTAGGACGAACCGGGCCATCGCCGTCGAGCTCCACCTCAGCGAGAAGACGATCGACCGGCACGTGAGCAACATCTTCGTGAAGCTCGGGGTGTCCTCGCGGGCGGCGGCCACCGCCCGCGCCTACGAGCGGAACCTCGTCCAGTACCCAACCGAGACCGGTGGGTAATTCTCCCGATGTCCCCGGCAGGCGCGCTGCCTAGCGTCGCGATCGTTCAACGACGACGCGAAGGGGGCACCAAAATGACCCGCGACCGAGTACTCGCCGACCTCCCGGCCACCGACCAGCGGATCGACGTCGGCGGGACCCCGACCGCCGTGCTCACGGCGGGAACCGGACCGCCGGTCGTCCTGCTGCACGGACCGGGCGAGTTCGCCCCGCTGTGGCTGCGGGTGCTGCCCGGCCTCGCCGCCGACCACCGGGTCATCGCACCCGACCTCCCCGGCCACGGTGCCTCCCCGGTGCAGGCGCCCGACGTGCTGCGGTGGCTCGACTCGCTCGTCGCGGTCACGTGCGACGTACCACCGGCGCTGGTCGGCCGTGCCACCGGTGGGGCGCTCGCCGCCCGGTTCGCCGCAGCGCACCCCGACCGCGTCCGCGCGCTCGTCCTCGTCGACACGCTGGGCCTGGCGCCGTTCGATCCGCAGCCGCGCTTCGCCGACGCCCTCGGCCGGTTCCTCGCCGCACCCGGCCCGCGCACGTACGAGCGGCTCATGCAGCTCTGCGCCTACGACCTCCAGCGCATCGAGGACGGGCTCGGCCCGACGTGGGACGCGCTGTGCGACTACGCGATCGACCGCGCAGGCACCGCCTCGGTCCAGGCCGCGGCGGGCGCTTCCCTCGGCGAGTTCGGCCACCGGCTCCTGGAACCCGAGACCCTGGAGCGCATCGCGGCGCCGACCACGCTCGTCTGGGGACGACACGATATGGCGACGCCGGTCGCGGTCGCCGAAGCCGCGAGCCGGAAGTACGGGTGGCCACTCCACGTGATAGAGGACGCCGCCGACGACCCGCCGCTCGAAACCCCGGACGCGTTCCTGGACGTCGTGCGGCCGCTGCTCGGCCGCGCGTCGAACGGCTCAGGTCACCCCGCGCAGCGGTAGCTCCTCCGTCACCTCCCCGCCCAGCGCGAGATACGCCGCGGCCAGGCGGTCGACCGCGAGGTCGAGCGTCTCCGCTTCGAGCGTGTACGGCAGGCGGACGTAACGCTCGAACGCGCCGTCCAAGCCGAACCGGGGCCCGGCGGCCAGCGCCACACCCTGCCGCTCCGCCGAGATCGCCAGCGCCGACGCGATCGGTGCGCCCAGATCGACCCAGAAGCCGAGCCCACCGGCCGGAGCGTTCGGTGTCCACGACGGCAGTCGTAGTTTCAGCCGTTCACGCAGCCGTGCGCGCGAGCCGCGCAGCCACACCCGCCGGATCTCCGCGATCTCCTCGGTGCGGGGCACCAGGTCCGCGGCCATCAGCTGTTCCAGGATCGGGCTGGCCAGGTCCATCGACGCCCGGGCCGCGCCCATCCGCCGCACCATCGTCGGTGAGGCCCGGAGCCAACCCACCCGCAGCCCGCCCCAGAACGTCTTGCTGGTGGAGCCGGTCGTGACGATCAGGTCGGAGGTGTCCACCGGCGGCAGCGCACCACCGTCGAGCCACAGCTCCGCCACGGTCTCGTCGATCACCAGCGTCGTCCCGGTCCGCGCCGCCAGCTCCACCAGCGCGACCCGGTCGTCGGCCGAGAGGCGGAACCCGGTCGGGTTCTGGAAGTCCGGCACCAGGTACGCCAGCCGCGGCGCGGTGTGCCGGATCGTCGCCGCCAGCATCTCCAGGTCCCACCCGTCCGGGCCGAGCGGCACCGGGACCGGTCGACAGCCCGCGCGGCGCACGGCCTCCAGCGCGTTCGGGTACGTCGGGTGCTCCACCACGATCCGGTCGCCCGGAGAGGCGAGTGCCCGGAGGGTCAGCGCGAACGCGTGCTGCGCCCCGCCGGTCACCAGCACCTGGTCCGGCGTGGTGGGGGCACCCCGTGCGGTGTAGCGGGACGCTATGGCGGTACGCAGCACGGAGAGCCCGAGCGGGTCGTATCCGTGCGTCGGCAGGTAGCGGGTGAGCTGGGTGACCGCGCACTCGGCGGCGGCGTGCAGCCATTCGGCCGGAGCGGGCGGCGCGGCGTGCGCGAGATCGATCAGGTCGTCGTCCTCGACCAGCGTCGCGACCGGCCCCGCGGCCGACACCCCGGCCGGAGGCAGGTGGGTCCACGTACCGGCGCCGCGCCTGCTGCGGAGGAACCCGTCCTCCCGCAGCCGTTCGTACGCGGCCGCGACCGTCGTCCGCGACACCCCGAGCGCGTCGGCGAGCTCGCGCTCCGCGGGAATCCGCGTGTGCAGCGGTATCCGCCCGTCCAGGATCAGCAGCCGCAGCCGGCTGGCGAGGCCGGCGTACGCGGTCGGCAGCGGCCCGGTGCGCCAGTCGCCCAGCAGGCGGACGAGGTGCGAGCCATTGACCCGGCGATCGGTGTTCACCAGTCCACTATCCCGAAATTGGCTATTGGATAGAAGGCCAATTCAGGTAACCGTAGACACCGTGAACAGCTTGCTGCCCTCGGACCACCGGCCGCGTCGGCTCACTCAGCTCTACGTCGGGCTCGCCCTCTACGGATTCTCGATGGCGTTGATGCTCCGTGCCGACCTCGGTCTCGATCCGTGGGACGCCTTCCACCAGGGCATCGCGACCCACGTTCCGTGGAGCTTCGGCACGGTGACGATCGTGGTGGGTGCAGCTGTGCTGCTGCTGTGGATCCCGCTGCGGCAGCGGCCCGGTTTGGGCACGCTCAGCAACGTCGTGGTGATCGGCGTGGCGGTCGACGCTTCCCTCTGGCTGCTACCGACAATGACCTGGACGCCAGGCCGCTGGACGTTCTTGATCGCGGGCATCCTGCTGAACGGTGTGGCCGGAGGCTGCTACATCGGCGCCGGTCTGGGCCCCGGACCGAGGGACGGGCTGATGACCGGGGTGGTCGCGAAGACCGGCTGGTCGATCCGGCTGGTTCGCACCGGGATCGAGCTGGCCGTGCTCGCGATCGGCTGGCTGCTCGGCGGCACGGTCGGCATCGGCACCGTGCTGTACGCGATCAGCATCGGCCCGGTCGTCCACGTGACGCTGCCGCTGCTCACGGTGCACGGCTCCGGAGCGTCCGAAAATGGACCCTCAGCCGACGACGGCGGCCTGCCCGCCGCGGCCTAGGCCGCACTTCACGAGCCCGTGCTCTGCTGCGGACGCGCCCAGACGCCGCCCGACGGCGGCGGAGATCCGCCCGAAGACCAGTGCACGTATGCGGACGGATCTCCGCCGACGCCGGACGACGTCTGAGTGGGGCCTCGCGAGAGCGAGGCTCGTGAAGCACGGCCTAGGCTGAACAACCATGAGTGCACACTCCTTCGAGACGCTCGCCATCCACGCCGGGCAGGAGCCCGATCCGACCACCGGCGCGGTCGTACCTCCGCTGCACCTGTCCTCGACGTTCAAGCAGGACGGGGTGGGTGGCCTGCGCGGCGGGTACGAGTACGCGCGCAGCGGCAACCCGACCCGGACGGCGTTGGAAGAGTGCCTCGCGGCCCTCGAAGGTGGCTCACGAGCGTTCGCGTTCGCGTCCGGGCTGGCCGCGGAGGACACGCTGCTCCGGTCGGTGGCCCGGCCCGGAGCGCACGTCCTGCTGCCGGGCGACGCCTACGGCGGCAGCTACCGGCTGATCGCCGGTGTGCTCTCGAACTGGGGCATCACCCACACGAGCGTCGACCTGGCCGACCTCGACGCGGTCCGGGCGGCGATCCGCCCGGAGACCGCAGTGGTCTGGTGCGAGACCCCCACGAACCCGCTGCTCGGCATCGCCGACATCGCCGCGCTGGCCGGGATCGCACACGACGCGGGCGCGCTGCTGGTGGTCGACAACACGTTCGCCTCGCCGTACCTGCAGCAGCCGCTGACGCTCGGCGCGGACGTCGTCGTGCACTCGACCACGAAGTACGTCGGGGGCCACTCGGACGTGGTCGGCGGCGCGCTCGTCGTCAACGACCAGACGCTCGCCGAGAAGATCGGGTACCACCAGAACGCGGTCGGCGCGGTCGCCGGTCCGTTCGACTCCTGGCTGACGCTGCGGGGCATCAAGACGCTCGCGGTCCGCATGGAGCGGCACTGCGACAACGCCGAGCGCATCGTCGAGGTGTTGAGCAGCAACCCGGCGATCGAGAAGATCCTCTACCCGGGGTTGCCCGACCACCCCGGCCACGAGGTCGCCGCCAAGCAGATGCGCCGTTTCGGGGGCATGGTCGGCATCCACCTCCGCGGCGGGATCGACACCGCGCTGGCCGTCGTCGCGAAGACCAAGATCTTCACGCTGGCCGAGTCGCTCGGCGGCGTCGAATCGCTGATCGAGCACCCGGGCAAGATGACCCACCAGAGCGTCGCCGGGTCGCCGCTCGAGGTCCCGGACGACCTGGTCCGGCTGTCGGTCGGCATCGAGAACGTCGACGACCTGATCGGTGACCTGCTGCAGGCCCTCGAATGATCGGCGCGACCGCGGTCGAGATCGCGGCTGCGGTCCGCGAGGGGCGCACCACCGCACGCGAAGTGATCACCGCACACCTCGCCCACATCGACCGCGTCGACCCGCGCTACGGGGCGTTCCGCCGGGTCCGCGCCGCCGAGGCGCTCGCCGAAGCGGACGCGATCGATCAGCAGGTCGACAAGAGCAGCCTGCCCCTGGCCGGTGTGCCGGTCGCGATCAAGGACCACGTCGACGTCCGCGGCGAGGTGCGCGCCGACGGTTCGCTCGCCACCTCCCGGGAGCCCGCCACCGACGACCACCCGCTGGTCGCGCGCTGGCGGGCGGCCGGTGCGATCGTCGTCGGGCTGACTCGGGTGCCCGAGCTGTGCATCTTCCCGACGAGCGACGACCCCGAGGGCATCGCCCGCAGCCCGTGGAACACCCGGATGTCCGCCGGCGGGTCGTCCGGCGGCGCGGGGGCCGCGGTGGCTGCGGCCATGGTGCCGCTCGCCCACGGCAGCGACGGGATGGGTTCGATCCGGATCCCGGCCGCGTGCTGCGGCGTCCTCGGGCTCAAACCGGGCGGCGGCGTCACACCGCACGTCGACGGTGAGGGCTGGCTGGGGCTGTCCGAGCACGGCGTGCTGGCGACGACCGCGGACGACGTGGCGCTGGGCCTGAGCGTCATGGCGAACCGGGATTTCACCCCGGAACGGCCCGGACGGCTGCGGATCGCGGTGTCGTCCCGCACGCCGGTCGTGTTCGCGCCGCCGGACGCCGAGACCGTCGCCGGCCTCCACCGGGTCGGCCGGGCGCTCGGGCTGGCCGGCCACTCGACGTTCGCGCGCCACCCCCGCGTTCCGGTGTCGTTGCAGACGCTCGCCGGTGCGTTCTGGGTCGGCTCGGTCGCCGCCGAACTCCCTGCGAACGTCGACGAGTCGCTGCTACAGCCACGGACCCGCACGCACGTCGCGCTCGGTCGCGCGGCCCTGCGGGCCGGGCTCGCCGATCAGAAACAGCGCGACCGGTGGCGCGACCGGGCACTGGCTTTCTTCGACGACGTCGACCTGCTGGTCGTCCCGGTGCTGGCCCGTCCACCAGCGGCGGCGGAGTCCTGGTCGACCAAACCGTGGTGGACGAACGCGCAGATGTCCACGCGGGTGGCGCCCTACCCGAACCTCTGGAACCTCGCGTCGTTCCCGGCGCTGGCGGTGCCGGCCGGCGTCCGTGCCGACGGGGCACCCGCCTCGGTCCAGCTGGTCGGGCCGCCCGGAGCTGAGGACTTGCTGCTCGGGACCGCCGCGCAGCTCGCCGAAGTGCTGCCGTGGGAGCGGCACCCCGACGGCATGGTCAGTCGAACGGCCGAACGACCATGAGGACGACGATGATCAGCAGCAGGAGCGAGACGACGCCGCTGGAGGCCGCGATTCGTCCGTAGGCCGCGTCGACCTTGCGCCGGGCCTCGACGTCGATCGTCGCGGTGTCGGTACCGGCCGGCTCCGCCGTCGTCGGATCGACCGTGGTCTCGGCCGGCGTCGAGAGCGGGGTGGCCGGCACGGTGGTGGACGCGTCGAGCAGCCGGGCGGCGCCGGTCAGCCCCGGCGCGACCACGCCGATGCCGAGCAGCAGCGCGATCACGTAGAGCGTCGTCGAGATGACGATCCAGGTGTCACCGAACGACCACCGGTCGTTGTTCACGGCGATGAGCAGGAAACCCAGCCCCGCGACGACCAGCGAGAGCAGCGTGTAGAGCGTGGTCGTGCGCGCAGCCTCGTGGACGCCGCGCGCGTCGTGCCGACGGATCGCGCGCATCCCCATCATCGGAGCGATCGCCATCGGTCCGATGAGGAAGACCGCAGCGAGCACATGCAGTGTCAACACGAACTTCGTCATGGCGGTCACCTTAACGACGAGTTGGGTGTAGGACTGACTACCCCTGTGCGGTGGCCACAAAGCGCGCGGTGTCGGCTGTGAATTTGCCCTACAGGTGGAAGTTGCCGGTATTACTGTGAACGTCGCTGACAAGCGAGACGTAGGTCACGTGCCGGGAGGGCGAATCGATGCGAGTTGCGCCTCCGCCTCCGGAGCTGACGAGCCGCAGCTGGGAGCGCCGGCGGAAGCGGCGACGTCGTCGGCGGACCGTGCTTCTCAGCCTCGTCGCCGTCGTGCTCTCGTTGACCGTCACGACGGTCACCGCGGTGCTCGTCTTCCGCTCCGGCTCGGTCGGTCCGAAGACCCCGCAGGCTGCCGCCGAGAAGTTTCTCCGCAGCATGGCGAAGAACAGCATCAACGAGTTCGAGCAGACGCTCTGCGAGCCGAAGCGGCATCAGGCCGGCGGGATCCTGCGCGAGTTCAACAGCGGGCTGGTCGACGTCGGTCAGGAGCTCGAGGACATGTCGTGGCGCATCACGAACGAGACCCGGCGCAGCGCGGAGGAGGTCGAACTCGACGTCGACGTCACGTTCGCGGTGATCGAGAAGCGGACGCAGCGGCGCGAGGAGACCCCGTTCCCGATGCGCATGCAGGCCGTCAAGGACCGCGGCTGGTACATCTGCGAAATCCAAATCCTTACTTTGTGAGCGGCCCGCCCAGGTCAGTGAAGAGGGTTTGGGCGGAGGTTGGCCCGCTCGGTGGTGGTGAGTAGCCGCCATTCGGAGGGGGTGCAGCCGTAGCGCTGTCGGAACGCGCGGCTGAACGTGGAGTGGTCGGCGAAGCCTGACCGGTGCGCGACCGCCGCTACCGAGGTCAGCGCGTTTGCGGGGTTCTCCAGCGTCTGCGCCGCGCGGTCCAGGCGCTCGGCGCGGATCCAGTCGCCCAGCGACACCCCCATCTGCGCGAGCACGGCGTAGAGGTAGCGCTTCGAGATACCGAAATGGGCCGCGAGCGCGTCCGCGGTGAGGCTCCGGTCGGTGACGTTGTCCCGTAGGTACAGCATCACCCGGACGCCCAGCGTGCGGCTCAGCGGTTGCCTGCTCAGGAACTCGTCACCGCCCGCGGTGGTCAGCAACGCTCGCAGCAGGTCGATCGTCGGCTGCGTGAGCGCGCGGGCGTGGTGCTCGGAGATCGGCGGTAACGCGCTGAGTTCCCGCAGGTAGCGGCTCACCAACGGCCCCAGGGGGCTGGTCGCCAGGTTGCGCATCAACACGTCACGGACGAACAGGTGCGGCAGCCCGAGCGCGGCCAACGGCACGGTGATCGACCGCGCCTCGACCTCCTCGGTCGCCTCCAGGCGCATCGGGGCGAGGCTCCAGTACGGCACGATCGCGCCCGCACCGCTCCGGTCGCAACGGTCGTTCTGCTCGATCGTGTACGGGCCGTCGGACATCGTCAGGATCAGCCGCGGCTCACCGTCCCGGCGCGCGACCGCCCTCGACCGGGACCCGTAGAAGTTGTCGAGCCGCGTATGGGTGACGTTGACCGGTCCGAAGTAGCGATCGAGGTGGCGGAACACGATCGGTCGACGTGAGTCGGCGGCGCGGGCACGGAACGGCACCGAGCACGAGCGCGCCGCCTCGTCCAGGACGTCGACGTGCGCGAATCGCTCCACGTCGCTCAGGTCGAACCTCTGCATGAGAGGAATCTTCGCGGTTCACGACCTGCACAGGAAGATGCACGCTCAGCCGAAGCGCAGAGCGGAGAGCGCTCTCTACCGTCCGAGACAGCGTCTCTTTCCACGATTCAGCGGAGTACAGCGATGACGGACACGATCGTGCTCATCCACGGTTTCTGGGTCACGCCCCGGAGCTGGGAGCACTGGATCACCCACTACGAGAAGAAAGGCTTCCGCGTCCTCGCACCGGGCTACCCCGGGTTCGAGGTGGAGGTCGAGGCACTCAACGCCGACCCGACCCCGATCGAGAAGCTCACCGCGCCGGCGATCATCGAGCACCTGTCCGCGATCGTGGGGGCGCTCCCGGAACCGCCGATCCTGATCGGACACTCCGCGGGCGGCGCGTTCACCCAGGTGCTGCTCGACCGGGGATACGGCGCTGCGGCGGTCGCGCTCAACTCGGCACCGACCGAGGGCGTCAAGGTGATCCCGTTCTCCCAGCTGAAGTCGACGTTCCCGGTGCTGAAGAGCCCGGCCAACCGGCACAAGGCCGTCGGCTTCACCTATGAGCAGTTCCACTACGCGTTCACGAACAACTTCCCCGAGGACGAGTCGCGCCGGCTGTACGAGCGGTACGCGATCCCGGCGTCCGGCGGCATTCTCTGGGACAGCGTGCTGGCCAACCTGCTGCCCGGCCCGCAGGACATCGCGGTGAACTACCACAACGACAACCGCGCGCCGCTGCTGTTCATCTCGGGGTCGCAAGACCACATCATGCCGCCCAGCGTGCAGGCGTCCAACGCCAAGCACTACAAGGGCAACACGGTCACCGAGGTGAAGCTCTACGAGGGGTACGCCCACCTCCTCCCGGCCCAGGAGGGCTGGGAGGAGATCGCCGACTACGCGCTGGAGTGGGCGCTGTCCCACGCCCGCTAGTTCGCGCTGACCCGTTCGCCTCCGGCCGTCTAGCGGCGGCCGGAGGCGATTGCGGTGCGGCGCTTGAGGAAGTCGCGCACCACGTACTCGCCCAGGTTGTCGGCGTCGGACGTGAAGATCCGGCCGCCGTTGCGCCGTGCCACCTCGGTCATGAAGTCGATCAACCGCGGGTCCTCACCCAGCATGAACACGTTGATCGCCACACCGGCGCGGGTGGCCCGGTCGACCTCGGCCAGCGTCAGCGCCAGCGTCTCCGGCATCGGCGGCCACATGAACACCGCCTCGCCGTCCCGCTCCAGGTGAGCGGTCGGCTCGCCGTCGGTCACCACCAGCAGTATCGGCTCGGCGTCCGAGTGCCGGGCCAGGTGCCGCCGCGCCAGCATCAGCGCGTGCTGGAGGTTCGTGCCCTGCACCGGGTCGAAGTCCAGTCCGGCCAGCTCCGCCGGACGGAGCGGCCGCGCGTACTGGCTGAAGCCGATCAGCTCGATCGAGTCCTGCGGGTAACGCGTGGTCACCAGGTGGTGCAGCGCCAGCGCGGTGGACTTGGCCGCGCCCCACGTCCCGTTCAGCTCCATCGAGTACGAGAGGTCGACGAGCAGTGCGACCGCCGCCCGTGACCGCCGCTCGGTCTCCACGACCTCGAAGTCGTCGACGGTGAGGTGCACACGACCGGTCACCGGCCCGGTCCGCAGCACCGCGTTCCGCACCGTGCGGACGACGTCCAGCGGCTGGGTGTCGCCGAACCGCCACTCCCGGCTGGTGCCGGTGAGCTCGCCCGCACCGCCCGCGTCCGCGATGTCGTGGTCCCCGCGAGGACCGTCGTGCAGCTGCGCGAACACCCGCTTCAGCGCCGTCGCGCCCAGCCGCCGCAGCGCCTTCGGCGCCAGCTCCAGCTGCCCGTTCCGGTTCTGCAGCCACCCCTGCCTGGTCAGTTCCCGTTCGATCCGGCGCAGGTTGTTGAGGTCGTCGACGGCCTCCCGGCCCAGCGCACGCTGCACCAGTTCTTCGTCGACGTCGTCCAGCCCCGCACCGGCGTACTGCTGACCGAGCTGCCGGTCCAGCGACTCGACGTCGGACAGGTCGGCGATCGCGCTGGTGGCGTCGCCCATGCCCAGGCCCTCCTGCCCGGACATCCGCGGGTCACCGCCCCACCGCAGATCGGGCCTGGCCGCGCGGAGTTGCTGGTTGAGCCGCTCCATCTCCGCGGAGAGCCCGAGATCGCCACCGAGCATCTGGTCCATCAGATCGCCCAGCTCGGCCCGTTGCTCGGCGGTGAGGCCGTCCATCATGCGCTGGGTGGCGGCGGCTCGCCGCGCCAGCTGGTCGATCAGCTCGTCGATGCTGCCTGGCCGTTCCGGGAAGAACTCGCCGTGCTTGTCGAGGAACCGGTCGAGGTCGGACTGCGTCGCCTCACCGCGCGCATGCTTGCTGAGCAGGTTGTTCAGGTCCGCGATCATGTCCCGGACCCGCTGCATGTCCTCCGGGGAGGCGTTCTGCAGCGCGTTCTTCATGCCGGCGAACTGCGAATCCAGTACTTCCCGCCGCAGCAGGTCCTGGATCTCCTGGTACTTCTCCGCCGCCTCGGGGGAGCGCCACTGCCGGTCGGTCAACGCGCGGACGGCACTCGCGGTCTCGTTCGGCAGAGCGTCCAGCTCGGCTTCTTCGAGGCGCGCCAGGTCGTCCGGGTCAGCGAACAACGTACGCTTCTCGGCCTCGAGCGCCTGATCCAGCAGTTCCCGGATCTGATCCAGGGTGCCGTCCAGGCGCCCGGACCGGCGTAGCTGGTCGCGCCGCCTGCGCAGCTTCCGGCGCAGGTCGTCCAGGCCGGAGAGGCCGTCCCGGCCGCGCTGCAGCAGCCGGCGCAGTGCGTCGGCCGGGGTGGACCCGGCCAGGATGTCGTCGCCGATCCCGTCCAGTGCTTCGCGGACGTCGAACGGCGGGGCCAGCGGGTCGGCGCCGCCCGACCAGCGGCCGTACCGGTAGCCACCGCGGCGCCGGGGAGGAGGCTCGATCGGTTCTGCGCTCATCGTGGCCCCTCAGGAACCGTAGAGGGTCTGACCGTCGGCCACGTCCTTGGCCAGACGGCGGTTGAGGTGGAGTCCTTCCATCGCGAACTCGATCGCGGCGGCGGCGAGACCGGGGGACTCGGCCCCGTCCGGCACGCCGAGCCGCTCGAGGATCTGGGCCAGGCCGGGCACGGTGCCGACCTGGTGCAGCAGGTCGGCCGCGGCCACGTTCTCCCCGGCCATCACCGTGCCGCCGTTCTCGAACTTGGTCTGCAACCCGGAGAGGTCGACGCCGGCCAGGTATCGCCGGAACGTCCTTGCCACCGCACGGCGGAGCAGGTGGTCGAGGACCTCGATCTCCCGCCCGTCCTCCAGGTCGCCGGAGAGGTCGGCGAACTCGACCTTGCCCCGGCTGGCCGGAACGACCGACGGCAGGTCGCTGACCCGGGCCACCGGCGCCTCGCCGGTCCGGGCGGCTCGCCGCACCGCGGACGCGGCCACGGTCTCCAGCGCCGCGATCGCGAACCGGGCCGAGACGCCGGAGCGCTGATCGACCTGCGGCGCCTCCCGGACCTCCCGGGTGAAGCGGGCGATGACCTCCCGCAGGTGGTCGGGCACGATCGGGTCGCCCAGCGGCTCGTCCGGCCAGCTGACCAGCGCTTCCTGCTCGATGACGGCCAGCTCGCCGGTGAGGTCGAGCGGGTAGTGGGTGCGGATCTCCGCGCCGAAGCGGTCCTTCAGCGGGGTGATGATCCGCCCGCGGTTCGTGTAGTCCTCGGGGTTCGCGCTGGCGACCACGAGCAGGTCGAGCGGGAGCCGCAGCGTGTAGCCGCGCACCTGCACGTCCCGCTCCTCGAGGACGTTCAGCAGCGAGACCTGGATGCGTTCGGCCAGGTCGGGAAGTTCGTTCACGGCGACGATGCCGCGGTTGGTGCGGGGAACGAGTCCGTAGTGGATGGTTTCCGGGTCGCCGAGCGTCCGGCCTTCGGCGACCTTGATCGGGTCGACGTCGCCGATCAGGTCACCGACCGACGTGTCCGGAGTGGCGAGCTTCTCGCCGAGCCGGAACGAGCGGTGGAGCCAGTCGACCGGGGTGGCGTCGCCGAGTTCGGCGACGAGGTTCTGCCCGTACACGCTGACCGGCGCGAACGGGTGGTCGTTGAGCTCGGAGCCGGCGATCACCGGTGTCCACTCGTCGAGCAGGGAGACCAGCGACCGGATCAGGCGAGTCTTGCCCTGCCCGCGCTCACCGAGCAGCACGAGGTCGTGGCCGGCGAGCAGAGCCCGCTCCAGCTCGGGAAGAACGGTGTCGTCGAAGCCGAGAATGCCGGGGACGGAAGGCTCGCCTGCCCGGAGTCGGGCCAGGAGGTTGTGCCGGATTTCGGCCTTCACGCCGCGGTAGGGGATCCCGGCGTCCCGAAGGGCGCCGAGAGTGGTGGGTTCGGGCCGGGCTGCCGCCTCGGCCGCCGAGGCATCACGCGTCACGGTCCGACGCTACGTCGGAATCGCCGGGCTGGCGACACGGTCAGTCGGACGCGATGGACCGCACCAGTTGTACGGTTGCGCCGTTCTCGTTCCAAATCGTCACGCGTTCGCAGATCTGCCGAGCCAGC